>JAJDOD010000011.1 GCA_022340315.1 Silicimonas sp.
GGCATGGCGTTTCGTCTTGCCCACCGGATCGCCTCGAATCGATCGGTGGCGGGCGTCCATTTCCCGATCGACTCGGCAGCCGGCGCGGTCATCGGATGCATGCTGGGCGACGCGCTTTATCGTGTGGCGACTGGTGCCACCGACTGGCCCGCCATGAAGGACATCGCCTTCGCGCCGGTCCCTGACAGCGATCCGCCATTCGATCTGACACTGCGCTGGCTGAAGGATGAACTGCCCGAGGACGCCGCTGGCGGCTCGGCGCCGGACACGTCGACCATTTTCGGCTCCCTTTGGAACGACGCCGCTGACGAGTGGCGGGAGGCCGCCCTATGACATTCGCCTGGACGGGCTGGCAGACCGACCCGACAGCCGACAGCGACATCTCTCCCTATGTCCAATGGCTGAAGGAGGTGCGCTTCGATGGCAGCGTCCAGAAGGACGGCCTTTCGATCGAGCCGCTTCCCCTCTCGCCGATGGCGGCGGAGCTGACCGGGCGCACCCACCAGGCAGCACCGCTGCCCGGTTTCGCCCGCGCCACGGGCACGCCTGCAGCCGATCCGCTGATCCGCCTGACCTGGATGCCCGATGCCGACAACGCCGTGGTCGGCATCATCGACAGCGGCATCGCGCTCAGCCACGCCCGCTTCCGGCGGCTCGATGGCGGCTCGCGCTTCCTGTCTGCCTGGCTTCAGGGCGGCGCCTGGCGCGAGGAAAGCGCCGTGCCTTTCGGCCGCGAGTTGTTCCGGACCGAGATCGACCAGCTGATGTTCCGCGCCATTGCGGCGGGAACCATCGACGAGGCCGACTTCGACCGGCAGGCAGGTGCGAGCGAGTACGGCGATCCGCGCGGCGATCGGCGCCTTGACAACACCGCGACGCATGGCACGGCCGTCGCCGACCTGGCGGCGGGCTACGATCTGCGGCAGAGCCAGGACGACGAGTTGCGCCGCCGCCTTCCCCTGATCGCCGTCGGCCTGCCGCCAAATGCCTCGATGGGCGCGTCTGGCAATTTCCTCGAGTTTTTCGCAGCCCACGCGGTCGAATACATCGTCGACCGTGCGGACCGCATCTGGCGCGCCTGCGCCTTGCCCGAAGGTGGGGCATTTCCCATCATCATCAACCTGTCCTACGGGCTTCAGGCTGGCCCCAAGGACGGTCACATGCTGATCGAGCGTATCATTCGCGCCATCAACACCAAGGCGGAGAAAGCGAAACGACCGATCCGGGTCATCCTGCCTGCGGGAAACCACCTTCTCTCCGAGGGTTGCGCCCGGTTCGATTTCGGTGAGGGGTTCGAACAGAGCATCGACTGGCGCCTGAAGCCCGATGACCAGACGCCGAACTTCGCCGAGCTATGGTCCGACCTGATCCGTGGCGACAGTCCGGCGGCACAGGCGCATCCCTTCGGTCTCGTCCTGAAACCGCCATCAGGCCCCGCCAGCGATCCGGTGCCGGGAACCGACAGGCAGATGAACACGTTGAACCTGGACGGCAAGCCGGTCGCCCGGATCTATTGCCGCAAGCATGAAGGCGGGGCGGGTTGGCACCGGATGAGCTATTTTCTCTGCACAGCCCCTACCCTGCGGAGCGACCGCGGTGTGGCGGCGCCCGCGGGGTCGTGGAGTTGGACAGTCTCGGCCAGCAGGGCGGAATACGGCTATGCCTATGTTCAGTCCGACCAGAACCTGACCTATGGCAGCAATACAGGCCTTCTTTCCAGCTTCGCCCACCCCGATTTCGACGCCTACGACGAGTTTGGCCGCCCGACCGACGTCGCCTCGTATGCGCCGCACCCTGTGGACACCGACACGACGCCGCCCATGCGCAGGCGCGGGACGATCAACACAATCGCCTCGCTGGAGGAAGCGCGGGTCATCGGCAGCTATCGCGAGACCGATGGCAAACCCTCGGCCTTCTCGAGCAGTGCCGCGCCTGATCCCGTGGGAGACGGACGCGACCAGCCGACCTGCCTCTTTCCCGGCGAAGGCGGACCGGCGCGTTTCGGGCTGATGGCGGCAGGCACGAAAAGCGGCAGTGCGGCACTGATGAGCGGCACCAGCTTCTCGACGGCCCTTGCCACGCGCGCGGTCAGTCAGGCCATGCTGGCCTGGCTCGACCGCCCCGACCGGAAACTGAAGGACGCGCCCGGCTCGGAAGACTGGTTCAGGGAGAGGGTCGAGGCGGACGAGGAGCAGTCACGCTGGCCAGGCTCGACGGTTCCCGAAAAAGCGGGATGGGGCCGCATGCAAGCCCCTGGCACCGGGCGGCTGCGCCGTGACGGAGGGGCGCCGAGCTAAAAACGGAATTCAATCACCAAATACTTTTCATCAGCAGTCGGGTCGGCGCATCGTGAGGCGCCGACCCTTATTTTTCGAGGCACGCCAGCTTGGGTCAGGCACTCGAAGGGGCCGGTGGCGTTCGGCGCAGAAGATAGGTGTCCATGATCCAGCCATGAGACGCGCGGGCTGCTTCCCGAGCCGTCACAATCTCGTCACCGACCTTTTCCAGCCAGCCGTGCCGCAAGATCTGACCCGGCATGCCAAGATAGGCTCCCCACCAGATATAGACGTCCTCGGGATCGAGCTTGCGGAAGCTGCATTCGCCGTCCAGCATGACGACCGCACGATCTGCACCTTCGGGCCAACCGCGGTCGCGAAGCTGGCGCCCGGTGGTGATGACCACGGGCGCGTTGATGTCGTTCAGCGGCATGACATGGGCCGCCGTCAGGGCCTGAAGCGCCGTTATGCCGGGCACCACCACGGTCTCGGGGGCGGGCTCGAGGCGTGCAGCGATCCGCAGCGTCGAGTCGTAAAGCGAAGGGTCGCCCCAGACCAGAAGGCCGACATGCGAGGCCGACGACGGCAAGGCCGCTTCCCAGGCCCGTGCGATCTCATCATGCCAGGCATCGACTTTCTGACGGTAGTCTCCGCCCTCGCTGCGCACCGGCATGTCGAACTCGGCAATCTCTGTCCCCGGCGCGTGACTGGCAACAAGGCTGCGCCTGAGGTCGGCCAGATCGTCCTTGCCCGGACCTTTCCGCGGCAGAAGGATCAGATCGGCGGACCGCATGGCAACGATCCCGGCCAGCGTCACGTGGTCGGGATTGCCGGTTCCGATGCCGATGAGTGTCAGTCTATCCATGACGACCGGGCGCACGCTCCTGTTTCACGCCGCCGCAAGGCGGCGCCTGTCGGCCAGCGGAGCCCTCTTGAGGTCGCAGAGTTCCCTGGCCGCCACCAGGGGACCAGTTCACAGGCTGCCGCGGAATTCAACACCAATGGCATGTTTCCCGGCCCGGCGAAGTAATTTCGGGTGGCATGAACACCAGCCAGGGCGGCCGACGCTCTGACTGCGGGCCGATGGCACAAAGACACCGGAATGGCCGGGATCGGAGCGGACCTTATCCGCGGATAAGGTTCTCCGTGCAAGGCTGCGCCGCGCGAACAGGGGAACGAGAAGCGTCGTGGCGAGGGAAAGGTGACTGTCGGAGATACCGTCCCGAAAATTCGGTTCAACCCCGAAGTCCAGGAGAACGTCGGCCGTTGCAGGTCGCAAGCGAGGATCGAATGACACACCACCACTCCTGGCGAGGTTTTCAGTTATCGGCATCGGTTCGAGACCGACCGATCCGGCCGCCGTGCCATCAAGTGGCGCCAGCCTTGCGCCATCGACCGGGTGCGGTTCGATACTCAGCACGTTTCTCCCAACCGCCCCGGGCGACGATTGGTGGCCGGCGGTCCGGCGGTTGGATCGTGGCTGCAGGTTTCCTGGCATGCGGGCCGCGGACCCGTCCCGGTAAGTCCCGGCCTGGCCTGCCCTGACAGCGCGCCGCGGCACCTGGACTGTCATGGCGACCGCACGGCAGTGCTGCGGCGAGAAAATTCAACAAGGTCCGGAAGGGCACGAGAGCCCGTGACTTTCACACGGGGTTTTCGCAGGCCGACCAGAAATTCTGTAGCGCGGAAAGGACATCTTGAAGCTCGGATGAACTGTTCGGCTTGACGATGTAGCCGTTGGCGTTGTTGCGATAGGCCTGACAGACGTCCTTCTTGCTGTCCGACGTCGTGAAGACAAAGACGCGGGCGTCCCTGACCGCGTCATCGCCCCGCAGCGTCTCGAGGAACTCGTGGCCATTCATCCGCGGCATGTTGATATCGAGCATGATGACGAACGGCCGGGGCAGACGTTGCTTGCGAGCGTCCTCACGCAGCAGCGTCAGAGCCTCGACCCCATCCCGGGTACGCACGAGAGCTCCGGACGCGCCCATCTTCCGCAAGCCGCGTTCGAGGATCTCGACGTCGAGATCGTTGTCTTCGACAAGGAGAATGTTCATCGGCTTTGTCATGTCAGGCGGCCTTCTCCGCTTCGGTTGGCATCGCAGACGGGCCTCCGGGCCAATCGAAACCGAATGTCGCGCCCTCACCCTCGGCCGAAGTCACCCACACCGCTCCGCCATGCCTTTCGACCGCCTTGCGGACGATGGCAAGGCCGATCCCGGTGCTTTCCGCCGCATCCTTCGAGCGCAATGTCTGAAACACCTCGAAGATGCGGTCGTGATATTGCGGTGCGATGCCGGGGCCGTTGTCGCGGACCAAGACGTGAAGGCGGTCGTCGATCATTCCGGCGGAAACTTCCAGGCGCAGCTTTCGCAAGCCGTCGTGATACTTGACCGCGTTGCCTACCAGGTTCTCAAGCACGCTTTGAAAATTCACTTGATCGCAACACACCATCTGGTCTTCGTCCACCAGCACCAGTTGCTCCGGCTCGAGGCCGAAATCGGCGCTCATTTCGGCGAGGACGGCTTGCACGCTCAGGGGGCTTTCATCCGACTCGTCCGCAGTGACGCGGGACAACCTCATGATGCCATTGGTCAGCCGCTCCATCCGCAGGACCCGGTCGCGAATGCGCTCGAGGTTCAAGCCGACATCCGGATTAGCCTTCGGGTCGGAAAAATAGTCCTCAAGATCCTCCTGTATCATCTCGGTCAAACCGTTGATGCCACGGATCGGCGTCTTGAGATCGTGCGAGGCAACATAGGCGAACCGTTCAAGTTCCTCGTTCTTTTTCGACAACTCGGCATTCGTGTCGATGAGCTTGGCCTGTTTCTCGCGCAGCGCGACCGTGACCCGGTCCGCATAGGCGACGGCGCGCCCGTTGGCCCGCGACATGAGGATGAGCAGCGTGACGATCAGCGTTTCGATCAGCAATCCCGCGATCAGGATGATTGTCGGCTTGGCATTCGCATTCTCGGCCCTGAACGCCAGGTCGGACCGCATGTCAACGTCCCATGTCCGGCCATAGAGATTGATCGAAACCCTCTCGGCAAACATCGGGTCCGGATCGTTGCGGGGGTCGTCCGTGGCATGCTCGTCATAGATGGTTTCGTCCCCGTCGCGGATGCTGAACCTGACATCGCGAAGCTCCTTCGCCAGCAACCCTTCCATCAGCTTGTGCACCACGAAAGGCGCATAGACCAACCCAAGCGCGTTCTCCCGGCGACTGGCCGTGTCCCACTGCCGCCCCTCTTCATAGAACGGTGCATAGAAGAGAAAGCCGGACGTCTTTCCGGCATCCTGCACCAGGACGATCGGACCGGTGATCCGCGCCAAACCGGTGTCCCGGCTGGCCTGGGCCGCGGTGCGCCGGTTCGTCTCATGCGCCACATCGAGGCCGACGGCCGCGGCGTTGATATCGTCCGGTTCGATATAGGTGATCGGCATGAACTCGGCACCGTCATGCGCGGGGAAGATGCGGAAGTCCGGCCGCGTCAGCCGCTGCTCGGCGAGATAGGCGTCCAGGGTCGTCGCATCGTGAAACCGGATGACACCAATGCCGTTTATTCCGGGGTATCTCTCGTCGATGCCAAGGTTTCCCGCGAATTCCTTCCATTGCGCATAGGACACCGCGCCTTCGTGCGACTCGATGGCGGCCACACCGGCCCAGAGAGCATCCTCGTATCGCGCCATGCGATCGGTGATGAGCCCGATTGCACGGTCCCGCGCGGCTTCGAACCTGGCGCCGGTGCGCGTTTCGACCTGCTGGATCGAAAACCGCCACGCGCCCAGGGTCAACGCCAGCGACAGGCTGACAATGGCAACGTGAAACAGGGTGATGCGTCCACCCTTTCCGATACGGCTCTGCTGGTCATGAGACAAAGGCACAATTCTCCCCGTGCACCAGGCACTGGGAGAACTGATAGGGGTCAACCCTTTACAACCGCTTACCCCCGCACGGAAAGTCAGTTGTTCGGGATGAGGTCCGGCAGGATGGTCACGATATCCGGGAAGAACCATAGGATCGCAAGACCGACGACCTGGATCAGCACGAAGGGCACGATGCCGCGGTAGATGTGCTGCGTCGTGACCTCCGGCGGCGCGACACCCCTGAGATAGAAGAGCGCGAAGCCGAACGGCGGCGTCAGGAAGCTGGTCTGAAGGTTCACCGCTATCATGATCGTCACCCATTTCGGATCAAACGAGCCGCCATAGATGACGGGTCCGACGATCGGGATCACGATGTAGATGATCTCGAGGAAGTCGAGGACGAAGCCCAGGAGGAACAGCACCAGCATCACGACGAGGAACACCGTCCATTCATTCGAGAAGCTCTTCAGGAAGTCCTGGATATAGTGCTCGCCGCCGAACGAGATCACCACGAGGTTCAGAAGCTGCGAGCCGATGAGGATGGTGAAGACCATGCTCGTGACCTTCGCGGTCTCGCGCACCACTGGTTTCAAGACGCCACCCGCCCAAAGCACGTAGCAGCCGTAGAACAGGCCGAACATGGCGAAGAGATAGCAGGCCTGCGCGACGAAGAAGGCGATCCACTGTTCGGCCGACACGTTTTCAGTGTGGATGCGAAGGTCGAAGTTCACACCCACCAGCAGCATGATCACAAGCGCGAAGCTCGCCATGATGATGATCTTGCCACTTCTTTGTTCGTCCTTCAGCCTTCGGTATGCGGCCAGCATGATCGCACCACCGGCGCCAAGCGCGGCCGCCGGCGTCGGGTTGGTGATACCGCCGAGGATCGAGCCGAGCACGGCCACGATTAGCACGAGGGGCGGGAAGACGACGCGCAAGAGCTCGTTCCGGCCGAGGCGCTCGGCCGCGTGGCTACAGGCCCAGAGAACCACCGCCAATGGGATGAGAAGCCTGACGAATGTGATGCCCGGCGATGTCAGCGGCGTGATGAACGCGGCATCGACGAAAAGTGCGAAGGCCGCCGCTCCCAGCCCGATCCAGAGCGGTTTCGGGTCGGATGACGGGGATATCCCCATCGCCGTGGTCAGAACCAGCGCCAAGGCAAGGAACCCGATGGCCACACCGGTGCCAATGGGGGCTGCGTTGGCGACGTTCTCCTCAAGCTGCGCGGCGCGGGCTTCCTCGGTCAGCTGTTCGGCCTGCGCGACTCCGCCCGCGGCGTCGATCTCGGACTGCTCGGCAACAGCGGCGTCCCATGCCTCCTGCCCGTGAAGCTCGATCATCGCCGCCTGGCAATCGGGCGAGACATTCGTGCGCAACGAAGCACTTTCGCCTGCCTCGGAGAAACTGTCGACCGCGACCGACTGATTGCCGATCACACCGGCACCCGACAGCAAGACCATCCCGAGAATGAGTGCGGCCGGAGCGAAGAGGAACCAGGTCAGCGCCTCGTTCTTGGTCACGACCTCGGAGTTCGCGACCCCCATCTCGACCGCAGGGGCCTTCGACGGATTGAGCAGCGCGTATCCAAAGGCATAGGCCGCGTAGAGAGCCGCGAGCAGGATACCCGGCAAGAGCGCTGCCTGGAACAGCGTGCCGACCGAGACCACGGCGGGCTCGCCCAGGTAGGTCAGGGCATCGGAACAGCCTACCGAATTGGCGCGCTCTTCCTGCGCGGCCGAGTAGAGATCGCCCGCGAGCGTGCCCAGCAGAACGATCACGATCGACGGCGGGATGATCTGGCCAAGCGTGCCCGACGCGGCAATCACACCGGTCGCCAGTTCGGGCGAGTAGTTGTTGCGCAGCATCGTTGGAAGTGCCAGGAGCCCCATCGTCACGACGGTGGCGCCTACGATGCCGGTCGAGGCGGCAAGGAACGCGCCGACGACGACGATCGAGACCGCCAGACCGCCCGGAAGCGGACCGAACACTCGCGCCATCGTCAAAAGCAGGTCGTTTGCGATCTTCGAGCGTTCAAGCGTGATGCCCATGAGCACGAACATCAGAACTGCCAGCAGCGTTTCGATCGACTGCCCCGCCAGCACGCGCTCGTTCATCCGGTTCACGATGAACGACACGTTCCGGTCAAGCGCCGTTTCCCAGCCCCCCGGGAAGACCGGGGTCCCGACCCTCGGCAGGTCGGGATGAGTGAAGATCGAGATGTTGTCCGCGCGGAAGCCCTCGGCAATCACCTTGGCGTATTCCGCGGAGCCTGTGTCGAGCGCCTGGTGAATCAGCAGCCCCGCACTGTCGAGCCCGGCGATCACGCCAAACGAGATTACCGCCGAACCGCCGATGGCGAAGGCAACCGGGAAGCCGGAAAGAATGCCTCCGAAGAGGAACAGGAAAACGATCACAAGACCGATTTCGACGCCGTCTAGTCCAAACAACATGTCCCCGGCCCCTTAGTGGTGTTCTTCGATGTGATGGACAAGCTCGGCGTCATCGTCGCCCAGCACGTCGCGGTCGAGATACTTGCCTTCGCTCTCGGGCCCTTCCTTCCATTCGAGGTAGGAGCGGTAGAAGAAAGCGATCGCCTGGATGAAGACCAGAGCGGTGAACAAGACGAGCAGGATCTTGAACAGGAAGTAAGCGTTGAAGCCGTTCGGGCTGAAGCCGATGGTTTCGACATTCCAGCGGAAGGCGCGTGCCTTGTTCACGAGCCGGTCAAGCGTCTCCGAGGCAGACGGTTTCGGAACGACAAGGTGGCGCCAGAGGAAGTACCAGCCGTACATCCAGGTCAGGACGGCGGCGGGCATCATGAAGACCAGCGCGCCGAACATGTCGATCAGCTTCTTGCGATGATAGGACACGGCGGAATAGACCAGATCGACGCGAACATGCCCGCCCTGGATGAAAGTGTACGAGACACAGAGGCAGACAACGATGGCGTTGTAGAGCTTCAGTTCCTCGGCCCACCAGGAGATGTCGAGCGAAAGCGGCACACCGAAGCCAAGCGTGATCTGGGCGCTGGCGAAGATGCGCTGCACGAAGATGATCAGGATCTGCTGCAGGACCATGATAAGTCCCGCCCAGGCGGCAAAACGCCCGACGGTGTTCCCAATGCCCTCGAAGAACCGGACGCTGGCCCACATGACCTCGTTCTTCCAGAGGCCGATGGCCGTAAGCACGAGAAAGGCCGTAAAGACAACGAAGAAGAACTCGACCGATCCGCCATAATAGATAAAGCGCATCACGGCTTCGGGATCCGACCAGTTCAGCCAGGTGGCCGGATTGGTGAGTGCGTAAAAGAAGTTGTAAAACGCCAGCGCGATATTCTGGAACAGCCAGACGATTGCCTCTATCACGCGCCCCTCCCTCGATTGCCGTGCAACAGGATGCAGTTCGGAGGGCCCGGAAACCCGGACCCCCCAATCTCATAACATCTTTTTGTTAGCCGTTCACGCGGTCGCGCTGACGCGCGAAGGCGTTGATCGACTTGTCGATCCAGCCCGAGGACGAGGCGACCGAGGTCTCGACGCTGCCGCGGATGCGGGCGAAGAGCTCGTCGCCCATATATTCGTCCAGCGTATCCTTCGCGGCCTTGCCCATCGCATCCCAGACGCTGTCCGGGAATTCGCGAACGGTCACGCCGCCCGAGATCAGACGCTGGAGTGCTGCACCGTTGTTCGCAAGGAACTGGGTGAGGTTCCAGGCATGCGCTTCGGCCGAGGCAATCTCGATGATCTTCTGGTGCGCGGGGCTGAGGCTGTCATAGACCTCGCGGTTGGTGGCCAGCGACAGACCGGCCGACGGCTCGTGGAAACCGGCGGTGTAGTAGATCTTGGTGATCTCCTGGAAGCCGGCCTTCTCGTCAGCCCAGGGGCCGATCCACTCGGTGCCGTCGATGGCGCCCGATGCGAGAGCCTGGTACACCTCGGAACCCGGCAGGTTCTGAACGCTGGCGCCCAGCTTGCCGAGGGCCTGCCCGCCCATGCCGGGCATCCGGAACTTGAGACCCTGGAAGTCTTCCGGGCCATTGATTTCCTTGCGGAACCAGCCGCCGGCCTGTGCGCCGGTGTCGCCCGCGAGGAAGGACTTGAGACCGAAGATCTGACCCAGTTCGTCATGCAGCTCCTTGCCGCCGTCCTGGTAGTACCAGTTGAACTGCTCCTGGCTGGTCATGCCGAAGGGCGCTGCCGTGAAGAACTGGTAGCCCGGGTGCTGGCCGGTGAAGTAGTAGTCGGCGCCGTGATACATGTCGGCCTGACCGGCGGTAACGGCGTCGAAGACCTCGAACGCGCCGACAAGCTCGCCGGCCGCCTTCAGGTCGACCGTCAGCGCGCCATCGGTCATGGCCGTGATCGTGTCGGCGCAGCGCTGTGCCGCGTCATGCACACCGGCAAGGCCGCGGCCCCAGGTGGTGACGAGCGTCAGCGTGCGGTTGCCTTGGGCGTAAGCCGGGGCCGCAAGCGTTGCCGCCGCTGCGGCCGAGCCGCCAAGTGCAGTTTTCGTCAGAAATGAACGACGATCCATAAGGTACCTCCCATGTCACTCAAGCCCGCCTTTTGGGCGGGCGGATCGTTGCAAGTGGGCGGGACCATAGTTTGTCACCGACCCTTTGCAATACCCGGTACTGAGTAGGACGTAAGGTAAACCACATCAATTCTGCCGGTGTTAGCGCAAACTTGATTCTTGGAACTGGTCGGATGCCCTGGAGCCGCGCTATGAGGACGGTCGGAGGACCATGAAAAAGACACAGGACAATTTCGATCCCGGATCGGGCATCCGTTACCGCCGCAAGTTCCTGCTTGGCGCCACCGTCCCGTTGGTCCTGACGATTGCGGCCATTGCCGGGCTTGTGTTCTACCAGTCCAAAACCCTCGCCGAGCGCGAGATCGTCGCCCTGGAACAACAGCTTCTCGAGGCGAAGAAGAAGGAGCTGAAGAACTATATCTCGATTGCCAGGACCGCCATCGGCCCGATCTACGGCAACGCGCTGCCCCATGATCGGGAAGCGAAAAAGGCGGTGATGCAAAACCTGGCGGCAATGATATATGGCCAGGACGGGTATTTCTTCGTCTTCGACTATGACGGCACCAACCTCGTCGCGCCGCGCCAGACGCATCTGATCAACCAGAACTGGCTGGGTCTGACGGACATCAACGGCACACCGATCACCGAGGCCTTCATCAAGCTCGCGCGGTCCGGCGGTGGATATCACTCGCACCTCTGGCGCAAGCCGTCGACGGGCGAGCAAGCCGAGATGGTGACCTATGTCATAGGGCTTCAGGACTGGCGCTGGGCGATGGGCACCGGCATCTTCATCGACGACATCCAGAAGACCGTTGCGGCGGCGCGGGCCGAGGTGGAAGCCCGGATACAGCGGACATTTCGCTATATCGGGCTTATCGCGCTCGCGGCCCTTCTGCTGGTTTTTGCCACCGGGCTCCTCATCAACTTTCGGGAGCGCTCGGTTGCCGACGCCGCGCTCAAGCGCCTGACGCAACGGATCGTTGATACGCAGGAAGAAGAACGCGGGAGGGTGGCGCGCGAGTTGCACGACGGCATCAGCCAGATCCTCGTCTCGGCGCGATATGCGCTGGACCTTGCCGGGCGGCGGCTGAACACCGGCGATGCACGAGCGGCTGACAGCCTCCGCAAGGGACAGGACAGCCTCGCGACGGCCATCCAGGAGGTGCGTCGGATCAGCCGCGACCTGCGCCCCGGCGCGCTTGACGACCTCGGGCTTGGCCCGGCGCTGAAGACACTGACCGGGGAATTCGCGACGCGGACCGGGATCAAGGCCGAGCTTGAAACGGTGGTGTTTCGCAACCGGTTGGACGACGAAGCAAAGATCGCGCTTTTCCGCATCGCGCAGGAGGCTCTCACGAATATCGAGCGCCATGCCGACGCAACCGAGGTTCAGATCCGTCTTTTTGGCCATCGGCGCGGGGCGACCTTGCGCATTCAGGACAACGGCAGGGGCTTCAGAAGCGACCTCGCCGGTCAGGGTCTGGGGCTGCGAAACATGCAGGAGCGCGTCGAGCAACTTGGCGGCTCTTTCCGCATACTCGGCTCGGCCGCTGGCACCGTGATCGAGGCCGAGGTACCTCTGAGTCACCTCCTCCGCCCGGACAGCTCATCAAAGGAAAGCGCATGACCGATCCGGTGCGAGTGATGATCGTGGATGACCACGCGATGGTGGCCGAAGGCATCGAGGCGCTGCTCGAGACCTACGAGGACATCAACGTGATCGCGACGATCTCGAATGGGAGGGATGCCATCGAACAGGCGGACACGCTCAGGCCGGACGTCGTGCTTCTGGACCTGAACATGCCCGGCGTTACCGGTCTTTCGGCCACCGAGATGATTCTCGAACGACAACCTGAAATGCGGATCCTGATCCTGTCGATGCACGATAGCCCCGAGTACATCTCGACCGCGCTCAGTCACGGCGCGCGCGGATATATCCTGAAGGACGTGCCCTCCGACGAGATCAAGATAGCGATTGATCGGGTAATGGCGGGCGAGGAATACCTTTGCACCGGCGCGAAATCGTCGCTGGCGCCCAAGATCGCAGACGGGCGCGAACCGCTGACATCGCGCGAGCAGACAATCCTGCTTGAACTGGCGCAGGGAAAATCGAACCGTGATGTCGCCGAGGTGCTGGAGATCTCGATCCACACGGTCGAGACGCACCGCAAGAACATCAAGCGCAAGCTGGGTATAAGCTCGACCGCCGGGCTGACGCGATATGCCTTGGAGCATGGCGTGCTGCAAGGAACCGGACGACTTTAGCGGTGACTATCAACTATCTGAAATAAATGGATTACCGACTCACTTCTGAAGTCTCTTCCCCGGTCAGTCCCGGCCGCCTGATCTCGGCATCTAGAAGTGCGCCGAGCAGCACGACGAAAGCCGACAGCCAAAGCCAGGTCAGCAGAACGATCACCCCGCCCAGGCTGCCGAAGCTGGCATTGTAGTCCGCAAAATTCGACACATAGAGCTGGAACCCATAGCTGCCTGCGAACCAAAGCAGGGCCGCAAGCGCCGAGCCGGTGGTCAGCCATCGCCAGGGCCGTTTTCGCCCGGTTCGCCCTGCCCGGTCCGCAGGCCCGAAGCGGTAGAGCACGGACATGCCGAAGATCAGCATCAAGATCACGACCAGCCAGCGGATTGCACGAACCGCATCGGCGGTGCGGACCGGGATGAATTCGCCTGGAAGCAGGGCAAGCGCCGCAGGCGTACCGACAAGGATCACAAACATCGCGGCTGCGCCGAAAACGAGCGCCGCCGTAAGGAGGATAACGGTGCTCCAGAAACGCAGAATGGTCCGATTCTCGGTCCGTCCGTGCGCTGCGTTCAGGCCGTGGATCAACGCGATGGTCGCGCGGGTCATAAGGTAGATCGCGAAGGCGACACCAAGCGCGAAGGCAAGGGAGAGATCGCCGTCTGTACTGCCTGCGACGCTGCTAGCCTCGGCGATCAGGATTCCCGCCGCGTCCTCGGGAACAAAACGAGTTAGCGTTTCAAGCTGCCGGACGATGGCATCCGGCTCGGTGAACAGCCCTGCTAGGGCAACGACTGCCGCGATGGCGGGAAACGCGGCAAGCAGCCAATAGAAGGCCGTTCCTGCCGCGATCACGCCGATTTGGCTGGGACCGATCCGGGCTGCCACCCGCCAGAGAATGCCGAAGAAGGATCTCATTCTCCTCGACATAAACGGTTCCCCCCCGATGGCAAAGCAAAGGAGTGCCCGAATGGATTTGCGGGGCGACGGCCGTATCCGTATCAGGCAGGCTGAGCGATCATGTCAGCGGCTCGACGAAGCGGCAGGACCGCGACCGTCAGATACAGGATCGCGCCGATCAGGTAGAGCGCGCTGAAGCCCGTGACCTGTGCCACGAGCGGTGCGACACCCGCCACGCTGGCGCTCATGGCGCCATTGATCGCCCAGGCCCAGGGGGTAAGCGATTTATCCTCGCGCCCTGCCAGCGCGATGCCTTGCGGGAACAGGTGCCCCATCAGGAACCCGCCCGGTGCGATTACCGCCAGAATGAGGGCGATCTTGACGAATGGCGCCGCACCGAGGGCCGCGTCGATCAGAACCGGTGACAGTGCCATCACCGCCAGGGAATAAGCTCCGACAAGCACGCCGCAGGCTCGGAAACCGAAACCGCGCGCAAAGGTGGCATTGCTGAGGAGACTACCCATCCCGGTACTAAGAATGACACCGCACAGCACCACGGCGATGGACTGACCCGGATTGGGCAGGAGAATGCTGTACTGCTGGATCAACGCGATCTCGACGAACATGAATCCGGCGCCCAGAAGCATGAAGTAGACGAGGAACACCGATGCCCGTTGTTTCGATACACGCGCCCTGGAGGTCACCAGAAGTGGCAGGATCGCAAGGGCGAAGGCGGTGAAGCAGATCGCCAGAACGATCATCGTGCGCATGTAGTGAAAGAGATCGCTCGGGTCGGCAAAGGTCTCGACGTCGCCACGCCAGAACCCAGCGGTCAGGTAGCGCCGGGGGTCAAAATGGTCGAGGTAGAATGGCTTGTCGTCGGTCGCATAGCCGAAATCCCGTCCGCTTTCCGCCGATATGCGCGCCAGCTCGGCCTCCGGATCTTGCGCCGTCAGGATGCGTTCGTACACCTCATATGATGGGTGCGAGCCCTGCCCCGGCGCATAGGCGAAACGGAACTCGCCACCAGCATCGGCACGCTCGCGGATGGCGGCGATGTCCGCGTCCGACCACCCGTCGAGCTTGATCAGAAGCGGGTTGTCGTCCCAGGGCTTGTCCCAGGCATTTTTGCCCTTGTCGCGGAACAGCACGATCGCCGCACGATCGGCATCGGGAAGGCCGCGCTCCTCCATGTAGTGGCGCAGCGCCATCAGCCCGTCGATCTTGTTCATCTGCATGATAACTGCCCGGCCGCCCACGGCGAGATGATCGAGCACTGCACTCAGGCCCTCGTAGGTGAATACGTGCTGGGTTGTGCCGCCAAGCGCGCCGACGTGATAGACCACGCTCGCACCGCTCCACGAGACAAGGACGAGATCGTATTTCTCCTGATCGCCTTCGAGGTATGATCGCGCCTCGTCGATGTGCAACGTTACGCCATCCTGCTCCAGAAACCCGGCAAGATCATAGTCTTCCAGCGCCAGCCCCGCCTCGACCAAGCGCCGGTTCAACTCGACGCCGGTCACATTGGGCACGCCATGCTCGCGCAGGGTCATCAGATCGCTTCCGACGCCGGCAAAGATCACCAGCGCATTCTCTGCCGGCCCTGTCAGAAGCGCCGGACGGGCTGCAGCATGGCTCAGCGGCTCTGCACGGTCAGGATCGTTGGGAAAGAGAAACGCCATACCTTCGCCATTGGCCAGGGAAAGCACAGCGCCCTCGCCCGGCGCGTCGGCCCTCTCGACAGCGCCGACGCGTGTAAAACTGTTCCAGCCCGACCAGATCTCGCGCCGTTCAGTCGAATAGGTGTAGTCGCGCACCAGGTAGTTTGGATCGGAAGCCGGCTCGATGCGGGCCTGATACCAGCCATGCTGCGAAAAAAGCGACAACGCGACGGCAGCGCAGAGCGAGGCCCCGGCGAAGAGACGGCTTTCCCGCCATGAATAGGCCGCTGCCGCGATGGCCGCCAGAATGGCAGGTGCCGTGACGGACATGGAATAGGCTGTCCATTCCATCAGCAGCACGACCAGCACGCAGCCAAAGGCAGCGCCGAACAGATCCGCTCCGTAGAGTACCGCATATCGTTCGACCTTCGTTGTCGCGAAGAGATAGGACAGGAGCGCGCCAAACAGGAAATACGGCAGCGTAAGGAATGCACCGACATAGAGTGCCGAGTACGGCATCTGAATTACCAGGAAGTCGATCAGCCCGGCCTGGCCGTCGTCAAGCCCGACCGAACGGATCCGCTCGTTGAAAAGCGACTTCTCGTCAGCTGTCAGCACATGCGAGAACATGATGAGAAGTGCGATCGCCAGGCAGAGGACAGACAACAACCGCTCCCGCCTGACTTTCAGGGCATTCAGATCAACGGTCGAAAGGAGCGATCCCGCCGCCGTGAGGCCCATCATGGCAAGGGCGATTGCAATGAAGATGTAACTCGGCCCGATCGTGAAATTGATCGTCCGAACGGTCGAAATCTCAAATGCGAGAAGCGCGCAGCAAATCAGAAACGTGCCGACGACATCACCTCCTGGGTATCTGCCGGAGATCGCTGGAGCCGATGATCGCATTTCGGAGAATTCCACCTGTTGTACCCCACAGATGCCACTCAATTCGCGACGCATGGGATATTCCACTTTCAAGCGGCAAGATCGGCTGGGACTAAGGCACCAAAATGGCAAGCTTTTGACCAATTTAGGCGATGAGGTCGCGCATATGCGGCGCCCGGCAAGCACCGGTCCCATGCGCGTTGCGATTTTCCCTGTTGACCCCCCGACGAACATCGCTACTGTCTTCGGCACTTGTGAAGGAGCCTCTCGTGGTACAGCGGATTGTCGTACTTGTAGGAAAATGGCGCATGGGCCGGTAACGGTACTCCATAACGGAACCCCATGCGCCCCCGAAAGATCGGGGGCTTTTTTATGCGCGAAGAAGACAAGGGACTGGCGCGATGGCAAAGCAGATGACGGGTGCGGCGATGGTCGTGAAGGCGCTCAAGGATCAGGGCGTCGAGGTGGTGTTCGGATATCCCGGCGGCGCCGTGCTTCCGATCTATGACGAGATCTTCCAGCAAAACGAGATCCGCCACATCCTCGTCCGCCATGAGCAGGGTGCTGTCCACATGGCCGAGGGCTATGCGCGCTCGACCGGCAAACCCGGCGTGGTGCTTGTGACCTCGGGCCCGGGCGCCACCAACGCCGTTACGGGATTGACCGACGCCCTGATGGACTCGATCCCGATCGTGGTTCTCACAGGCCAGGTGCCCACGTTCATGATCGGCAATGACGCCTTTCAGGAAGCCGACACGGTCGGCATCACCCGGCCCTGCACCAAGCACAACTGGCTGGTGAAGGAGACCGACCGGCTGTCGCCCGTCATCCACGAGGCCTTCCATGTCGCCATGTCCGGTCGTCCTGGTCCGGTGCTGGTGGATATTCCCAAGGACGTTCAATTCGCCTCCGGCACCTATGTCGCGCCGAAGGACGCGCCGACCGGGCACTACAACCCGCCCACCAAGGGCGACCCGGAGATGATCGAGGCGCTGGCGGCGGCGATGGAGACGGCAAAGCGGCCGATTTTCTATACCGGCGGCGGCGTCATCAACTCCGGACCCGAGGCGTCGACGCTCCTGCGCGAACTGGTCGAGATGACCGGCTTCCCGATCACTTCGACCCTGATGGGGCTCGGTGCCTATCCCGCTTCCGGCAAGCACTGGCTGGGAATGCTGGGAATGCACGGCCTCTACGAAGCCAACCTCGCGATGCACGATTGCGACCTGATGATCAACGTCGGTGCCCGCTTCGACGACCGCATCACCGGCCGCGTCCAAGACTTCTCGCCCAAGTCGGTGAAGGCCCATATCGACATCGACCCGTCGTCGATCAACAAGGTGATCCACGTCGACATGCCCATCTTGGGCGACGTGGCAACGGTTCTGAAACAGCTGCTCGACGTATGGAAATCGCGCGGGGCCAAGACCAATCGCGAGGGGCTGACGACCTGGTGGCAGAAAATCGAGGAGTGGAAATCCATCGACTGCCTGAAGTTCCGTCAGGACGGGCCGACCATCAAGCCGCAATACGCGCTCTCGCGTCTGGAAGCGCTGACCAAGGGGCATGACCGCTACATCTGCACCGAGGTCGGACAGCACCAGATGTGGGCGGCGCAATACCTCACCTTCGACGAGCCGAACCGATGGATGACCTCCGGTGGCCTCGGCACGATGGGCTATGGCTTCCCCGCTTCCATCGGCGTGCAGATGGCGCATCCCGAGAGCCTCGTCATCAACGTGGCAGGCGAGGCGTCCTGGCTGATGAACATGCAGGAACTGGGCACGGCGGCGCAGTTCCGCCTGCCGGTAAAACAGTTCATCATTAACAACGAACGCCTCGGCATGGTGCGCCAGTGGCAGGAGCTTCTGCACGGCGAACGCTATTCGCACTCCTGGAGCGAAGCACTTCCCGACTTCGTGATGCTGGCCGAGGCATTTGGCTGCAAGGGCCTGTCCGTCAGCGACCCGGCCGATCTGGATGACGCGATCATGGAGATGATCGAATACGACGGACCGGTGGTGTTCGATTGCCTCGTCGAGAAGCACGAGAACTGCTTCCCGATGATCCCGTCGGGCGAGCCGCATAACAAGATGCTGCTTGGCGAGAACGTGGACACGCAAAGCGCCATAAAGGAAGGCGGCGCGGTGCTTGTGTGATGGCGCAGCTTGTCCGGTACTGAGGGACATATTCCAGGCGCGGCGACGCACTCTGCCCGCGCCTGGCAACTGGCCGGGGTGAACGCGGCGGCGACACTCTACATGCTGTTTGCCTTCGCCTGGGGAGGCGCCGACACGACCACCGCCGAGGGATGCGTCGCGCAACTCCTCGACTTCCACGTTTTCTGGAACGCAGGTGGCCTGGCGCTGGAAGGAACGCCAATGGCCGCGTTCGACTACGACACCCTGTTGGCGCGTTACAATACCTGCGAATACGCCTGGATGCCCTGGCTGCATCCCGCACCGGTCATGGCACTTATGGTCCCCTTCGCGGCCCTGCCCTTCGTTCCTGCGCTCCTGGCATTCGACCTGCTGGCTCTGGCGGCCCTGGGACTTGCACTTCGATACTTCACATCGGGACTTACCCCTGCCTGGCTGGCGTTCGCGCTGGCGCCCGCGTATCTGCCGGCGCTCTTGGCAGGCCAGTTCACGATACTCTGGATCGCGGGGCTTCTTGCCGCGCTTGCGGCTCTCCGTCGTGAGCGGTGGGTTCTCGCCGGTGTCCTGATCGGGTTGCTAACCATCAAGCCACCCTTGGGCGTGCTGATTCCCGTGGCGCTTCTGGCGATCGGCGCCTGGCGCACAATCTTCGCCGCCTCGGCAACCACGGTCCTGCTTCACGGGATCACGACACTCGCGTTCGGCGGAAGCGCCTACCTTGGGCAGTTGCTCACGAACTACTCCATGCTGACCGAACGTGCGGTTGCCTCTCTCGGCGAGGTAAGTGCGATGACCAGCCTCGCCGCGGTCTTCACGCGCCTTGGCATCCCGGAAACCGGCGCGGTCCAACTGAACCTCGCTGTCGCCGCAGCGGTGGCCGTCGTGATGTTCTTCGTCTGGCGCCGGCTCGGAGTGAAGTCCGATGCCGCGGTGGCTCTCCTTACGGCAAGCATCCCGCTCGCCACGCCATACCTCTGGCACTATGACAGCGCATTCCTGGCCATCACCGCGTTCTTCCTGGCCCGCCATCTGAACTTCGCACCCGGCCCCGCCATGACTGCTCTTCTCGTGCTCTTCTGGTTCGGCGCCGGCCTCTCGCTCTGGGTCGTCGCCACGACACTGACCGAAGCGCTGACACCGATCCTGACAGTGCCACCCCTTTTGCTGCTTGCATTTGCCGCAAGCCTCACCCATTGCCTCAACGATCAGAAATGAAGGACCGGGACCCATGTCTCCCTTGAAAATCAAGAAGGGCTCGTCGAGCCACTCCGCTTACGACCTGCGCGACTATCACGAGCAGACCATCGAAAGGCACACACTGGCGGTGATCGTCGACAACGAGGCGGGGGTTCTGGCACGCGTGATTGGCTTGTTCTCCGGGCGCGGCTACAACATCGAAAGCCTGACTGTGGCGGAGGTTGATCACGAAGGGCACCGGAGCCGGATCACCGTGGTGACGGCAGGCACGCCCAGCGTGATCGAGCAGATCAAGGCCCAGCTTGGCCGGATCGTCCCGGTTCACGAGGTACATGATCTGACCGTCGAGGGCCCCAGCGTCGAGCGCGAACTGGCCTTGTTCCGGGTCGATGGCAAGGGCGAGAAACGGGTCGAGGCATTGCGTTTGGCCGACATATTCCGCGCCAACGTGGTGGACAGCTCTCTCAATGGCTTCGTCTTCGAGATCACCGGCACGTCGGAGAAGATCAACGCTTTCGCCGACCTGATGAGACCGCTGGGGCTGAGCGAGATCGCGCGAACCGGCGTTGCAGCCCTGGCGCGCTGCGCGAAGACCGAAACCTGAAAACGCGGAAGCGGCCGGGCCGCGCGGGGCCCGAACCGCTTCCTCCAGCCTGCCTTGGCTGGCGGCTCCTGACCGGGGGAAGTCAGCAGCCGAACTCTGTCAGGTGGAGCGCCTGGCTTGCCTGTGACGCGGATGGTCCACAAGCCCGCCATGTCCACGGCGTTCAGATCGGCAGGTTTCGGCGCGCTTTCAAGTGGCGACCGGCGGCGGGCCTCCGGTCGGCTCCGCCCCGGACTTGTAAGCGTCGGGCGAAAACGAAGTAAAACCAGCCACTTCCAGCCGACCGACCTGGCCGCGCCATGTAAATCGCGTCCGATCACGATTGCTTGCGCGCGCCGGAACCTTGCAGCGTTCAGGAGATCTCCGGTAACTCCGGCAGATCGGGCAATGGCGGCAGATCCGGCAGTGAACCGTCGTCGGCAGCAGCAGGAACAGGCGGCAGATCCGGAAGTTCCGGCCCCGGACCGTCCGACGGCAAGTCCAGGTCGGGCAGATCAGGAAGATCGGGCAACTCCGGCAGTTCCGGCCCGGCGTCAATGTCGGCGGCCGGCGGCATCAGGTCCGCAAGCGGTTCCGGGCTTGGCACAGGTGGCGCCAGAGCGGGCATGTCCATCGCCCCGGAGAGCGGGCCCGGCGCGGCGGCGGCATCGGACAAACGAACGGCTTTCTTCTTGCCAAGCTGCCCCAGACGCGCCCGCCGGATGAGCTTGCCGCAGGCGGATTCCAGGCGCACGCTTTGC
>JAJDOD010000084.1 GCA_022340315.1 Silicimonas sp.
TTGAAGTTTTGGCCGAGAGGCGAACTTCTGTTGCCAGGGTTGGGCAGCGACGAACGGCAGCGTTCTGTGTCGGACCGGTCATCTGACAGAATGAGTCAGATGACGGCTTCGAGCCCGGAGCGGACCGTGCGGAATCAGCCAAGGCCATCTTTCCCGGCATCGCGGGCAATCGTTCAAACTTTCGCAAGGATGCGACAGGTAATCCGGTGACTGGCATGAAGTAGATTGAGCACGACCTGACATCAGTCTCTCTCCGCGCCGCATTCTGGCTACGCGGAACCTTGGCAGGCCGTTATTGCCGATGCGAAACGTCAAATCACGGCATGAGCGCACGGAGATGCATGCTCGATCTAAAAATTGATGACAGAACGAATGTGAAGATGACACAATGAACGCGAGGCGTACAATCGCAAAAAGCGGGGCGTCGTAACGTGAATCAGGGAGGATCTGTAATGAGATCGATTGCGAAACTTGGATTGGTGAGTGCAGTTGCGTTGTGCGGCTTGACGGCGGCAGCCGTGGCCGACACGTCGGGCAAGCGTATCGCCCTATCGAACAACTATGCCGGCAACTCGTGGCGCCAGGCCATGCTGAGCAGCTGGGAAAAGGTGACCGGCGAGGCCGTCGCTAACGGAACGGTCGCGGCAGCGGATGCGTTCACGACCGCTGAAAACCAGGTGACCGAGCAGGCGGCACAGATCCAGAACCTGATCCTTCAAGGATACGACGCGATTGTCGTCAACGCTGCCTCGCCTGAGGGTCTCAATGGTGCGGTGAAGGAGGCCTGCGATGCAGGCGTGGTCGTGGTCAGCTTTGACGGAATTGTGACGGAACCCTGCGCGTGGCGCATCGCGGTCGACTTTAAGCAGATGGGCATGGACGAGGTGCTCTACCTTTCCGACAAGCTCCCTGAAGGCGGCAATCTCCTCGAGATTCGGGGTCTTGCCGGCGTTTTCGTCGATGACGAGATCAGCGCCGGTATCCACGAAGGCGTGGCCGAAACCGGCAAGTTTGAGATTGTGGGATCCGTGCATGGGAACTGGGCGCAGGACGTCGCGCAGAAGGCCGTCGCCGGTATCCTGCCATCGCTGCCGGACGACATCGTCGGCGTGGTCACGCAGGGTGGCGATGGCTACGGGGCGGCGCAGGCCTTCAAGGCTGCCGGCCGCGACATTCCAGTAATCGTCATGGGCAACCGGCATGACGAACTCACCTGGTGGAAGGAGCAGAAGGATGCCAACGGCTACGAGACCATGTCGGTTTCGATCGCGCCGGGCGTCTCGACGCTTGCCTTTTGGGTTGCCCAGCAAGTTCTCGACGGCGTGGATGTGCCGAAGGATCTGACCGTGCCTTTCCTGCGGATTGACCAGGATAACCTCGAAGGCAATCTCGCCAACACCGAGGCCGGCGGAGTGGCCAATGTCGAGTATTCGCTGGAGGACGCGCAAGCGGTGATCTCGGGCGCAAGCTGAGCCGCGCCGAGGCGAAGTAGTGACCGCGACGGCAACTGTCGTTCTTCTGGACGGCGTCGAAAAGAGTTTCGGCGCCGTCCGGGCGTTGAAGGGGGTGACACTTGAGCTTCGGTTTGGCGAATGCCTTGGGCTGGTCGGCCACAACGGGGCCGGAAAATCGACGCTCATGAATGTCCTGTCCGGCAACCTTGCGCCGGACACCGGCCGGATTGAGGTCGATGGTTCCGATATCACGGGACGCCTCACTCCGCAGAATGCAATGAACCACGGCGTTCGGTGCGTATACCAGGAACTGTCGCTTTGCCCGAACCTTACCGTGGCTGAAAACGCCCGCATTTCGCACCCTTCGATCTCTGGACCTGGCTGGAGGCGTGCCGCGCGCCAGTTGATCCGGGACATGCTGGACACGGTATTCCCCGAGCACGGCATTTCCACCGAAGACGTGGTGGGCGATCTCTCTATCGCCAAGCGCCAGATGGTCGAGATCGCGCGGGCATTTGCGGTGACAACGGCAGAGGCAAAGGTTGTCATTCTTGACGAGCCGACATCTTCGCTCGACGCCATTGCCGCGAAGAAACTACTGGCACATGTGCGCCGCTACGTCGAAGCGGGAGGCACCTGTGTCCTGATCTCGCATCTTCTCGCTGAGATCCTGGACACCTCCGATAGGATCGTCGTGATGCGTGACGGTGGCGTGGTTGCGCTGGACCTCGCCATGAACTTCAACCGAAATTCCCTGGTCGCGGCGATGGGCAGCGTCGCAGAAGATGTGCCGAGAGGCGTGGGAGGTCCAACGATCCGGGAAAGTGCCCCAATCGTTGTCGAGGCGCGACCGAAAGCTCCCACGAGCCTCTTCCTGACCGCCCATAAGGGCGAAGTCGTCGGGCTTGCCGGGCTCAGCAGCCAGGGCCAAGCGGAACTGCTCGTGAATGTGTTCGATCACGCGGCGGGCGCGACCGTTGAGGGCAGCGTTGCCCTTGTCGCTGGAGACCGGCAAAGCGATGGTATCTTCCCGCTCTGGTCCATCGCCGAGAACATTTCGATCGGTTCGCTCCGAAGATTCCTGCATAGCATGCTGCTCGACCACGGGCAGGCACGCGCATTCGCGGACGAGTGGCGCCGGCGGATCGGCATCCGAACGCCGGATGTCGACGAACCCATCCTCTCGCTGTCTGGGGGAAATCAGCAGAAGGCGCTCTTCGCTCGCGCGCTCGGCTCCCGCGCGGATATCATAGTGATGGATGACCCCATGCGGGGGGTGGACGTAGGTACCAAGCAGGAAGTTTACGGCATGATCCGCGAAGAGACCGCAAAGGGCCGCACGTTCCTCTGGTACACGACCGAGATGGACGAACTCAGGAACTGCGACCACGTCTACGTTTTCCGCGAGGGCAGCATCGTCGCCGACCTGACGCGTGCCGAGATGACAGAGGAACGAGTGCTGCACGCCTCGTTCCGGAGCGACGCATGACTGGGCGGCTCTCTCCGCGGACGCTGCGCAACCTGCTGCCGCCTCTGTCGCTGGCGGCCCTTATGATCGCGATCTTCTATCTGCAGCCCCGAACCATGAGCTACTTCGGGCTGAACCTTCTTCTGAACCTCGCGATCCCCATCGCGCTCGCCACGATTGCGCAGATGTTCATACTCTGCGTCAATGAACTTGATCTCTCGATCGGCGCCTTCGTCAGCCTCGTCGCCTGCATTACCGCAACCTGGCTCCATGACACGCCGCTTCTCGGTGTCGCCGCGCTGACAGGGCTCATTGCTGTCTATTCGGCACTCGGCGCGCTCATACACCTGCGAAATCTGCCGTCCATCGTGGTGACGCTGGGAATGTCGTTCGTATGGCTGGGGCTCGCCGTTCTCGTTCTGCCTACCCCGGGCGGCAAGGCGCCCGAATACATCAGAGCGCTAATGACACTCAAGCCGCCCATGATCCCTTTTCCGATCATCGCATCCGTCGCCATCGCGCTGTTGGTCCACGTGGCACTGATGCGTTCGGCCTGGGGCACGGTTCTGCGCGGCGCTGGAGGTAACCCTCGGTCGTTAGAACGCGCTGGCTGGTCATTGCTGAAGATCAAGATGACGATGTTCGCGCTTGCCGGCTTCTTTGGCGTTCTGTCGGGAATGGCATTGGTCGGACTGACCACCTCGGCGGACGCAAATATCGCCCTGCGTTACACGCTTCTCTCGATTGCCGGGGTGATACTCGGCGGCGGCGAGTTCGTTGGTGGCCGCGTCTCGCCCATTGGCGCGGTGATAGGCGCGGTGACGTTAGCGCTGGCCGGTTCGTTCCTATCTTTCCTCAGACTGAACCCCGACTGGCAGATCGGTGCACAGGGAGCGATCCTGATCGTCGTTCTGGCGCTTCGCGTCGTAATTAGCAGGGTGGAGGCAAGACGGTGAGTGCGGTGGCCAAGCTTCTCCGCCAACCCTGGCTCTGGGCCTGGCTCGGTGCCTTGGCCGTCTGGCTGGCGACGGCGACCTTCACCCAAGGTCGCGGCTCGGCGGAAGTTCTTTCTGCGGCAATGACCTTCGGGGCGTTCTTCGTGATCGTGGCACTCGGCCAAATGTTCGTCATCACCTTGGGGCCGGGCAACGTGGACCTGTCGATCCCTGCCTGCATGACGCTTGCCGGAACGGTCGCCATGAAAACGATGGATGGCGCGGCCACGATGATCCCGTTAGGTTTTTTGATTGCACTCGCCATTGGGGCCGGCGTCGGGGTCATCAACTACTCTCTCATCCGATTGCTCAGGATACCGCCGATCATCGCGACGCTATCCTCCAGTTTCATCTTCCAGTCTGCGGCGATCTGGTGGAACCGAGGCCTTCGCGTGAAACCGCCAGAAGTCTTGGGGGAATTCACCAACGCGAAAATCGGCAGCGTCCCGGTGATCGCGATCGTTGTGATTGCCCTGACCTTCGCCGGACATATTCTTCTCACCCGTACGATCTACGGGCGCGGCGTCGTCGCGATCGGCCAGAACATGCGCGCCGCGCATCTTGCGGGCGTGAAAGTCGAGCGTATTCGCGCGGCGACCTACGTCATGTGTGCCACACTGGCTGGCCTTTGCGGTTTCCTCCTTTCGGCTTTTTCAGGCGGCGCGGCGCTCAACATGGGCGAGGAGTATCTCTTGAGTTCTATTGCCGTCGTTGTTATCGGCGGCACTTCGGTCGGGGGCGGGTTCGCCAACGTTCCGGGGCTGTGGGGCGCGGCGCTTTTTCTATTCCTGCTGGTAACGATGCTGAACACGTTCGGTGCCGGGGCGGGCGTCAGACTCGTGCTCACCGGTCTAATCATCGTCGGCGTGATCGTCGCGGCAAGTGGCGGGAAACGCGCAAACTGAAGGGGAGCATGACCTCCGCCCGACCCACGGCGGTCAAGGGACACCCGATCAAACGCCTACGACGTCAGGCACAGGGCGAGTCTGTGTCAGGCCCGGCTGCCGCCTCATACTCCTGGCTTTGGCGGCGTGCTGTAAAACGTTAGTTCCATTGCCTTTCTGACCAAACTTCCGCTTTGTCCTGTCTGGACGTATATGGACCCCGCCTGATTGCAACGGTCTGGTTGGTTCGAAAGAGGTGCCGGATCCGTTGGTTACACCGAGCGATGCGCTGATCGAGTTCCGCCAATTCCTCATGCACATCAACGCAATGGACCGCAAACACGTTCTTCGCCAGATCCAAGCCAACACGCACGACTGTCTGACGACGGACACGGCCGGTCGTTGGCTCCCAGTTCCTTCAAAGCGGCGCCGTACGATCGAAGTTGGCCGGTCACGATGACCTCGGGCTGAAACGGGCGTACAGCATCACCGCTGGACTGATGAATTCGGGACTGGTCTTGAACCACTTGAAGGG
>JAJDOD010000119.1 GCA_022340315.1 Silicimonas sp.
ATAGTTCAGCGCAAGTTTTCGCGGCACGCGGTCGGATAGCATGCTTTCCCGAAAGAAATGCGTAATGCCCGCCAGGCAGTCGGCGTCAACATCGTCCTCCGAAAACGGCTGGTTCAGAAAATGCGGGAGCGAGGTCTCAAGCGGCTCGAGCAACGGATGCTCGTCGACCTTCCTCGCGTTCTTCAGGTGCTTCCGCAACGACAGAAAGACCTCCATTGGATGCCGGAAAGCCAGCACGACATCGACGCCTTCCCAGCAGGGCCAGCCGTCCAACGGTGTATGGGTCTTGATCACACGCCTCCCGGCTTGGCGGGCAAGTGAGGCAATGTCGGTTTCGACCGGGCAAAAATTCGAGTCGATCCACGGCGACATCACACTCAGCCTGTCGGGCAACTCGGTCGTACCGTTCAGCAGCATAGCGATCATGCTCTGCGTCCAGGTCGTCCCCGACTTCGGAGGGGTGGCAAGAATGACATCACCCACGCGGGGCTCGAAATGATCCCACCGCTCCGGTTCGGTGATCATGCCGCGATAGGTCCGCGCGCTCGGGCTGATCAGGGGCGCATGGGTCATCCCAGCGGCCCCCGCACCGCGTCAGGCGTCCACATTGGCAAACTGTGTGCCCGCGCCGCCACCTTCGGACGGCTTGGACCAGTCCCGTTTCACACCTAGCATCAGCACCACGTTCTTCGCCACGTAAACCGAGGAATAGGTCCCCACGATAACGCCCCACGTGATCGCGAAGACGAAGCCGCGAATGACATCGCCCCCGAAGATGAGAAGCGCTATCAGGGCGATCAGCGTCGTACCCGATGTCATGAGGGTGCGCGAAAGCGTCTCGTTCACCGTGCGGTTCATCACTTCCTGCAGAGGCGTGCTCTTGAACTTGCGGAGGTTCTCGCGAAGCCGGTCGAAGATGACCACCGTATCGTTGATCGAGTAACCCACGATGGTCAGAAGCGCCGCGATGGTCGCCAGGTCGAACCTGATCTGCAACAGGCTGAAGATGCCGATGGTCAGAATAACATCGTGGAAGAGAGCCGCCACGGCACCGACCGAGAACTGCCACTCGAAGCGCAGCCAGATATAGATCAGGATCCCGCCAAGCGCGGCTGCAACGGCGAGAATCGCTGTCTGGATCAACTCGCCAGAGACTTTCGGACCGACGCTTTCAACGGATGTAAACTCGATCGACGGGTCGATCTCGGCCAAAGCCGCCTCGACTTGCGAGATCACGGCGTCCGTCGCGCTTTCTTCGCCTTCCTGCGACTGGATACGGATCATCGCCACGTTCTGATCCGGTGCGAAGTTCGGATCGAACACCTGGGTGACCGTTACTTCACCCAGGTCCAGCGCCTCGACCGCCCGGCGGTATTCGCCATCGTCGATGGGTTGCTCCGCCTCCGTCCGGATCGAGGTTCCGCCCTGGAAGTCGATGCCGAAGTTCAGCCCCATCGTCAGCCAGAGCACAAGCGATAGAACCATCGCAATGACCGAGGCGCCGAAGGTGACACGCGCAAAGCGGAAGAAGTCGAAATTGGTCTCTTCGGGAACAAGTCTCAGACGCATGTCAAACCTCGATTGTCCGGGGGCGTTTCCGCTCGAACCAGAGCACGATGATCAGCCGGGTGACGAAAATCGCCGTGAAGACGGATGTGATGATCCCCAGACCCAGGGTCACCGCAAACCCCTTCACCGGCCCCGAGCCGAGCGCGAACAGGATCACGGCAGTGATGAACGTCGTGATATTCGCGTCGATAATGGCTGAAAGCGCCTTCTCGTAGCCAAGTTCGATGGCGCGGCTTGGCCCTTTCGCCGTCTTCAGTTCTTCCCTGATACGCTCGAAGACCAGCACGTTGGCGTCGACCGCCATACCGATGGTCAGCACGATCCCGGCGATGCCAGGCAACGTAAGCGTCGCTCCGATGATCGAGAGAAGCCCGAACAGCATCGCCACGTTCAGGATCAGCGCGATATTCGCAAAGACACCGAAAAGCCCATAGGCGAGGAACATGAAGACCATGACCGCTCCGAAGGCAACCAGACAGGCGATGGTGCCCGCGTCGATGCTCTCCTGGCCCAATGTCGGGCTGACCGTCCGCTCTTCCAGGAACGTCAGTTCCGCGGGCAAGGCCCCTGCCCTGAGCAGAACCGCCAGATCGGTCGAGGATTCGACCGAGAAATTCCCGGTGATCTGCCCCGAGCCGCCGGTAATCGCCTCCTGGATCTGCGGCGCGGTGATAACCTCGTCATCAAGGACCACCGCGAAGAGCGCACCTACGTTCTCGGACGTGTACTGACCGAAGATCCGCGCACCCGCGGGGTTGAACCGGAAGCTCACCGAGGGCCTGCCATTCTGGTCAAAACTCGGCTGCGCATCGACAAGGTCTTCGCCCGAAAGGATCGAAACCGCTTCGAGCACGTAGAACTCGCTCGGCGCCTGTCCCTCTGGCGGCAGTTCCGGCACGACGATATTGCCCGGCCCCGGATTGGCGTCCGCCGAACCGGCACGGCGCACGACAGGATGAAATGTCAAACGGGCGGTGGTGCCGATCAGCTCCTTCAATTCACCGGCCGACCCGATCCCCGGCACCTGAATTAGGATGCGGTCAGTTCCCTGGCGCTGGATGGTAGGCTCGCGCGTGCCCACCTCGTCGATCCGGCGGCGAATGATCTCCAGCGATTGCCGCACGGTTCGCTCATCGCTGGCGAGCTTCTCTTCCGGCGAAAGCTCGACACTGATGGCATTGCCCTGCCCTGCCACGACGATATCTGTCGCACCGATGCCCGAGAGGCTGACAACCGGCTGCGCCAATCCACGCACCGCAGCCAAAGCGGCTGGCATCGCATCCGCGTTCTGGATGCGGATCTGCAGCGTCCCTTCCGGGGCATTTTCGACGCGCTCGATAAACCCGACCTGATCGCGGATAGACACCAAAGCATCGCGCGCGCTCAGCCAGTAGCCATCCATGCGATCGGCATAAACGTCCTCGACATGCACTTCCGCCAGAAGATGCGCTCCGCCGCGCAGATCGAGCCCAAGGTTGACCAACCCGTTCGGCAGAAAGCCCGGCCACGCGGCCGCAGCCGCCTCGCGCTCGGGCGTCGATCCCATTTTCTCGATCTCCGAGACCGCGTCGTTGTGCTGCTCGACCGAGGTGTAGAAAAAGTTCGGAAACGAAAAAAGAAGCCCCGCGACGCAAATGGCGAGGATGAACAACCGCTTCCAGAAAGGGATCTGAAGCATTTAGCCCGCCGGTTCTGTCTTTGATCGCACTTGCTGGATCGTATGCTTGAGAACACGGACGTTCACGCCGGTCGCGATCTCGACCTCGATCTCGCCATCGTCCCGAACTTTCGTGACTTTGCCGACAAGGCCGCCCTGGGTCACCACCTGGTCGCCGCGGCGCATCGCCTCGACCATCGCCTGGTGTTCTTTGACCTTCTTCTGCTGCGGTCGGATCAGCAGGAAATAGAAAATGGCGAAGATCGCGATGAAGAACGGAAGTTGTGCAATCAGGGACGGGCCAGCGCTTCCGGCCGCCTGCGCGTAAGCGGGTGTGACGAGCATGGGTTTTCCTTGTCTTCGCGGCCGGTCGCCTGACGTCCAGGCACGGCCCCTCTTGTTCGGCGCGCACCCTAACTATGGGTCATTTGGTTGGCAAGCAACGGACCGTGCCAAATTGTCCCTGCGGGTTGGTCTTCTTCAGCCGGACATCGGGTTGGACTGTGAAGGCCGCAGCCAATCCGCTGCAACCTCGGCCACGACATTGGAAAGCTCGCGCAATGTCGTGCTGGCCTGGCTTCTCGTCTGCCAGAAGAGTTTCAGGGTCACTCTGACATCCGGCCGGATCTCGACCAGTTCGCCTGCTTCGACCAGCGGTTCGACCGTCACGGCAGGCATCATCGCCCATCCGATACCCTGCCGGGCGCACAGCAAATGGCCTTCGTAGGACGGAATGTCGTGATGCGTGACACGCACATCCTCGCCAATCGCTCTGGTGATCCACTGGTGCGGAAGGCTGTCCTTGCGGTCAAAACAAATCGCGGGCGCCGCCGAGATGGTCTTTAGCGAAACGCCCTCGGAGAAGTAATTTGCCACAAACTCCGGCGACGCGATCGCCAGATAGTCCATTTCGCCGATCGGAATGGCAGTGCACCCCGCCACCGAGGTGTCGGACGTCGTCACCACCGCCAGGGCATCGCCCGAGCGCAACCTTTCTTCGGTAAAGTCCTGATCGTCGGGAATGACCTCGAGCCAGAGACCCAGGTCATCGGCGGCGCGTTTGACCACGCTGGGAAACCAGGTTGCCAGGCTGTCGCTGTTGACCGCGATCCGGATCTTGATGCCCGCGGTCCTGCGCCCGCCGCCGCTGAGGGAAAGCTGCTGGCCCAGTTCATGACGCAGGAGTTCGATCTGCTCGTGATGCTGGCAAAGCAGCATTCCGTCCTCTGTCGCGACGCAGGGACGGCCTCGCTGAACAAGGATCGCACCGACCCTTTCCTCAAGCTGCTTGATTCGCTGAGACACCGCAGATTGCGTCACATTCAGCGATTTTGCCGCGGCATCGAACGAACCGGTACGGATTACGGCCGCCAGAACCACGAGTGAATCATAGTCGAAATCCACGGTAACCCGCTCTCGCTCCATTAGTTTCGCTAATACAATATCAGGCGCCCGCCCTTCCGGCCATCGAATATTTCACTTTTCGAACATCAGATTCCGGCGGTGCCATTAGCGAACGTTAAGTTGCTGATACAACGGAGGCGAACATGTTGAAAAAGTGATCGAAATGTGGCTTTATTGTGGCAGGTTGAGCACGTGGGGGTGTGCCATGACAGCAAAGTTGCTGCGTGAAAAATACACGCGGAAATTCGTCGGATTGAACAAGTACTCACGCGCTTCGGCGTGGATGCTGTTCTCGTTCTACATTCTGCAGATCCTGGCTTCGGTCGGTCTCGGTGCAATGCTGTTGGAGATTGGCTTCACGCTTCCCTCAACACTCGGAATGCTTGCCCTGGCTGTCTTCATCGGGACGCGCATGCGAGGTTTGAACAATATTATCCACGAATGTTCGCACGCGTCCTTCAGTTCGGATCGCGCCGACAACGCGCGGATCGGGAAGCTGTGTGCGGCGCTGCTGTTCAACTCCTTTTCCGACTACAGGGACGAGCACCTTTCGCACCACGCGCATCTAGGAGACTATGATCACGACCTCGATCTTCAGGGGATCAGGGATCTGAAACTCCATGAACCGCTGTCGGCATCCGTTGTTTTCCGGCACGTCGTGACGCCGTTTCTGGGCCGACATTTGCCTTATTATCTAGGGCTTAACATGTCGGCGCGAGATGGACGGCGCTTTCAGGTGATGAAGTTTGCAATCCTCCTGGCGGTCGTGGTGTTTACTGCACTCTATCCGCTGACCGGCCTGATGTTCCTGGTCGTGCCATTCGTTCTGGTCTACTCCGCATTGAACTACTGGGCCGACTGCCTCGATCATGCGGGCATCGTGAGCAGCGGCGACGATCTCACCTCGTCCCGAAATGTCATAGCCCCGCGGCTGGTTCGCTGGCTGTTTTTCCCGCGCAACGATTGCTTCCACCTCGTCCACCATCTGTTCCCGCATGTGCCTGCGCGGCACCTGACGGCGACCCATGATCTTCTGTCGAAGGATGCCGTCTACTCAGCACAGCCCAACGCGGTACGCGGGCCAGTCGAAGGCGCTGGCGACGGCCTGCTTTTTCCGGCCGAGTAAAGCCCGGCGATCGACGCATTGGGCAGTTTGACTGAACAGTTCGTTCGGGTTCTGGAAACTGCGAAAAATAGAACCTTATATTATCATTTAAAAACATGCATCTATAAGGTTGTCTTCAAGTCCGCGCCGATTCCGGCGCTCGGCGACGCTTGATGATTTATGATTGCTTATGCTGAATTAGCTATGTTAATAAAAGGGTGCAAGTCGTGTGACCCCGGCCGTCTGGTCGAAGGACAAAGTGCAAGCTCTCACGGTGCAGCAATGTGTGATGAGCGGTTGACGAGTAGACGCGCAAAAGACAAGTGGCGCCCCCTGTTTTGGTCCGGCGGCGCCACTAGCGATGAGTGAGTTGGTGTGTGTGTTGCGAGCGTCTCGCGAAGGTGTTGTGTGTGTGGTCTGATTAATAGTTAGAGTCGAATCTGGTCCAAATATTGGCCGGATTCGGTTTTTTCTGTGCCTCCGATCCTGAACTTCTCATCAAATCGCCGAATGCGCCGGGATTCCATTTCTGGCTGCGCGGTTTCGCAATTTCGGCTCGCCTTTCCGGCATGTCTCCGGCATATCAGCGGCGCGTAGATCAAGACGCCGTAACGGAGACCCCTCATGCACGATATTCGCGCGATCCGCGAGAACCCCGAAGGATTTGATGCTGCAATGGCGCGGCGCGGGATCTCGGACGCGTCGTCAGAGGTTCTTGCCGTTGACGAGGCGCGGCGGGCCAGGATCACGGCGGCGGAAACCGCCCAGGCCGAGCGCAACGCCGCCTCCAAGGAGGTCGGTGCAGCAAAAGCCCGTGGCGACGATGCGGAATTCGAGCGCCTGCGCGCGCTCGTGGCCGCCAAGAAAGACGAAATCGCCCGGCTCGAGGACGAGGCCAAGGCCGAGGATGCGCGTCTCCGCGATCTCCTCCTGTCGCTGCCCAACGCCCCTTACGATGACGTTCCCGACGGCGCGGACGAAGCCGATAACGTCGAAATCCACCGCTGGGGAACGCCGCCCGCTTTCGATTTCGAGCCAAGGGAACATTACGACATTGCCGGGGTCAAACCGGGCATGGACTTTGAGACCGCCGCCAAGCTCTCCGGGTCGCGCTTCGTCCTGTTGTCAGGCGCCATCGCCCGCGTTCATCGCGCGCTTGCGCAGATGATGCTGGATATTCACACGACCGAAAACGGACTGACCGAGACGATCACGCCCGTTCTGGTACGTGATGACGCCATGTACGGCACCAACCAGCTCCCGAAGTTTGCCGAAGACAGCTATCGCACCACCAACGGTTGGTGGTTGATCCCGACCTCCGAGGTGACGCTGACGAACATCGTCCGCGAGTGCATCATCGACGCCGACTACCTGCCACGCCGCTACACGGCCCATACCCAGTGCTTCCGCTCCGAAGCCGGCAGCGCGGGCAAGGACACCGCCGGCATGCTCCGCCAGCACCAGTTCGAGAAAGTCGAGATGGTCTCGATCGTCCACCCCGACAATTCCGACGAGGAGCAAAAGCGCATGCTTGGCTGTGCCGAAGGTATCCTTCAGCGCCTCGGCCTTGCTTACCGCACCGTCTCGCTCTGCACTGGCGATCTGGGGTTTGGCGCGCGGCGCACCTTCGATATCGAGGTGTGGCTTCCCGGGCAGAACACCTACCGCGAGATCTCGTCGGTTTCCACCTGCGGCGATTTCCAGGCCCGCCGGATGAACGCGCGTTTCCGTGATGACGAGGGTAAACCGCAGTTCGTCCATACGCTGAACGGCTCGGGTCTCGCCGTCGGCCGCGCCCTGATCGCGGTTCTGGAAAACGGCCAGACCGCCGAAGGTGGCGTCGTTCTGCCCCAGGGCCTCGGCCCCTGGCTGGGCGGCAAGACGCGGATAACGCCAGGGGGCGAGCTTGTCTGACCTGTGCGCAGGCGCACGGCCTCTGCGCTTGTTCGCTAATCCTGTGCGATTGCCTGGCGGCGCGATCCGCCCTATCTCCTGACCCAAACAGTCAGGAGATCACCGATGTCCCTTCGCCCCACCATCGAAGCCCGCCGCGCCCAGCCAACGCTGGAAGGCGCAGGCGTCAAGCTGCACCGCGCTTTCGGCTTCCAGGACCCGACCGAGCTTGACCCCTTTCTGCTTTTCGACGACTTCCGCAACGAACGCCCCGAGGATTACCAGGCCGGTTTCCCCTGGCATCCCCATCGCGGCATCGAGACGATCACCTATGTTCTCACCGGCAACGTCGAGCACGCCGACAGCCTGGGCAACAAGGGCACGCTTTCGGATGGCGCGGTGCAATGGATGACGGCAGGCTCGGGCATCCTTCACCAGGAAATGCCCTCCGGAAACTTCCGGGGCCAGATGCACGGCTTCCAGCTCTGGGGCAACCTGCCTTCGGCCCAGAAGATGACCGCGCCCCGCTACCAGGACATCGAGGCCAGGGACATTCCCGTTGTAACCGATGATGATGGCACCCGCGTCAAGGTCATCACGGGCGAGTTCTGGGGCCAGAAGGGCCCGGTCGACGGGATCGCCGCAGATCCGCAATACCTGGACATTTTCGTGCCCGCAGGTGTCCGCAAGACCTTTCGCGTCGACACGTACCGACGCGCTTTCGCCTATGTCTTCGAGGGCGCCGGCGCGTTCGCCGACGCCTCGGCGCCGCAGGGCGTCCTGCTTGAAAAGGAGTTGGCCGGCCAGGAGGTCAATATCCGCGATCTCTCCGGTGACCGCACGCTGATCCGCTTCGGCACCGGCGATGAGGTCACTGTTCAGGCCGGACCGGAAGGCATCCGCTTCCTGCTGATCTCCGGCGCGCCGATCGAGGAACCCGTCGCCTGGCATGGCCCGATCGTGATGAACACGCGCGAAGAACTGCAACAGGCAATGGCGGACCTCAGGAACGGCACCTTCATCAGGCCCGCTCACTGAAGAAAAGAACCGCCTTCGGGGGAGGGGGAACAACCCCGAAGGCGGCTGTCGCCATTAGCTGGCGACCAGAACCCCGGCGTCCACCGCCGCGGTCAGTTCGTTTTCATCAACGGCGCCGTCGCCGTTGGTGTCGATCAGGCCAAAGCCTTCCTCGGTCAGGCCGGGATAGACGACCAGAAGCTCTTCCATCGAATAGACGCCGTCTCCGTCTGTATCCTCGACCGCTGCCATTGCGGCGGTGCCAAGTCCAAGCCCCAGAAGCGCGGCGATCGTCAGGTTCATGCGTTTTGTCATCTTCATCTCCATCAGTTTTCAAATGGCCCGGGCCCTGGGCCAATCCGAAGCTTCGGGATGGAACGTGGAGTGAGACCTGGTCACCCTCAAGAGGGCACGTCGTGGCGTCGTTAAGGACGGCCAACTCCCGCGCGTGCGCCGCAAAAGCATCGGCACCGCTTTGCCGTCAGCCAAGTCCCGCCACCATGCAGGCTGCTCATGGCCGAATGCAACGGGCAGGAATGGCGGCCTTTGGCGCAAACGCGCGCCAGCCTGCGTAATCGCCTGGCTGCCTCTTGAAATGACCCTCGATGATCCGTGCTACGACTTCTTGCCCGGAACCGGCTTTCCCAGGTGCTTGCGCAACCGCGAAGGTGTCGATTTCTTCCTGTTCTTGAAAGGGTTCTGATCCCCCTGCCCCCGGAACGTCAGCCGGATCGGCGTTCCCGGCATATCGAAATCCTGGCGCAGACCGTTGACCAGATAGCGCTTGTAGGCATCCGTCAGCTTGTCGGGATACGAGCACATAACCACAAAGCCCGGCGGTCGGGTCTTTACCTGGGTGGCATAGCGCAGCTTGATCCGCCGCCCTCCCGGCGCCGGAGGCGGATGCGCTTCGACCATCGCCGCCAGCCAGCGATTGAGCGCGGCGGTTCCAACTCGCCTGTTCCAGACGTCATAGGCCTTCATGACGGCCTCGCGCAGCCGCTCCATGCCCCGGCCGGTCTGGGCCGAGACGGTGACCAGCGGCGCACCGCGAAGCTGGGGAAGAAGCCGCTCGAAGGCCTCCTTCAACTCCTTCAGCTTCTCGTTCTTCTCGCCCTCAAGGTCCCACTTGTTGACCGCCACGACCACCGCGCGTCCCTCGCGCTCGGCCAGATCCGCGATGCGCAGATCCTGCTGCTCGAACGGGATCGCCGCGTCGAGCAGAACGATGACCACCTCGGCGAACTTCACCGCGCGAAGCCCATCGGCCACCGAGAGTTTCTCCAGCTTTTCCTGAACACGCGCCTTCTTTCGCATGCCCGCGGTATCGAAAAGCCGCACAGGTACTCCGCCCCAGTCCAGCGGCAGCGAAATCGAATCCCGCGTAATCCCCGCTTCCGGTCCGGTCAGCAGACGTTCCTCGCCGAGCAACTGGTTGATCAGCGTCGATTTGCCCGCGTTGGGTCGTCCGACGACCGCGATCTGCAGCGGGCGTTCCGGTGTCGGAACCCGCGCCTGGCTTGTCGCCTCGTCTTCGTCATCGCTGACGCTGACGTTGATCTCGGGCGCTGCCGCTTCGACGGCTTCGTTCTTGCCCGCCTGCGCCTCCGCCACCGGCCTGAGCGCATCGAGCAACTCGCCCATGCCCTCGCCGTGCTCGGCGGAGAGCCGCACCGGCTCGCCAAGCCCCAGGGCATAGGCCTCAAGCAGTCCGGCCTCCCCGGCCCGCCCCTCGGCCTTGTTGGCACCCAGGATCACATGCGCCGAGGCGCGCCGCAGGATATCGGCGAACACCTCATCGGCAGGCAGCACACCCGCGCGCGCGTCGATCAGGAACAGACAGGCATCCGCCATCGAGACCGCGCGCTCGGTCAGCTTCCGCATGCGGCCTTCCAGGCTGTCGTCCGTCGCCTCTTCCAGCCCGGCGGTGTCGATGACCGTGAAAGACAGATCTCCCAGCCTCGCCTGGCCCTCGCGCAGATCGCGCGTCACGCCCGGCTGGTCGTCGACAAGCGCCAGCCGCCTCCCGACAAGTCGGTTGAACAGCGTGGACTTGCCCACGTTCGGGCGTCCCACAATGGCAAGTGTGAAACTCATTGGCGCAATACCGGCTGAAAGGTCAGGATCGCGCCCCTCTAAACCCTGTCCCCGCCCGACGCAACCGCGCGCCGCATCAGCGAAGGGCGACGAGTTGGCCGTTCTCCGTCACGACATAAAGCACACGACCGGCAACGACCGGGTTGCGTGCCGCGCCATCGGGCAATTCGATTTGCCCGGCGAGCGCGCCACTCACCGGATCAAACTGGCGCAGAACGCCATCATCCGAAACCAGGACGAGACGCCCACCGGCGAGAACCGGGCCGTGATGGACGAAAATGGCCTTGCGGCGCTTTATTCGCTGGCGCGTGAAGAACGGCAGGTCGCGCGCCCAGACGGTCTCACCCGTCGCCGCATCGAGCCGGATCAGCTGATTGCGGTCCGATACGAAGAACAATGAGCCTCCCGCCAGCCAGAGCGGGCCGGTCGCGCCCTCTTCGGCGGTCCACAAGCTTTGGCCAGTGGTGGCATTGAACGCCGCCGCACGGCCGGCATGGCTGCCCGCGAATATCGTATCGCCCGAATAGATCGGTGCGCCGGTCAGATCGGTGACCACGCCTGCCGCCCGGCCAAGACGCTGCCCGGCGACACTCGCCGCCCAGGCCTGCGTCCCGGTGCCGGTGACAGCCGAGACAAGTTGACCCGAGGAGAACGGGAATACCACGAGCGGACCGGCAACCACCGGCGACGGTCCCCCGGTTCTCGAGCGGTCCGCGACCGCGCCGTAGACCTGCCAGAGAATGCGCCCTGTCTCGGTGGATATCGCCCAACCTATCGCGTTCGAGGTCACGACATAGACGACGCCGCCGGACACGGTCGGCGGCGCGGTGGTGCCCGCGTTGAAATCCTGTCTCCAGATGACGGCGCCGGTGGTTGCGTTCACGGCAACGAGTTCGCCAAAACCGGTCGTCGCATAAACACGTCCGCCCGCAACGGCCAATCCGCCGCCCGATCCATCGTCCGAAGCGTCCGTCGAGGGGCTCAGATCCGCACTCCAGAGGACAGCACCGCCGGTTGACACCGCGGTAAGCTGCGCCCTGCTGTCCATTGCGAAAACCCGCCCGCCTGAAACGACCGGATCAGCCGTGATCCGGTGCTTGCGGTCGTTGCCCTTTCCGATCGGCGCACTCCACGCCACGGAAAGTTCACGGTCGAGTGCTGCATGGGAAAACTGGTGGCTGGTGTTGCCGCCCGAATGCGTCCATTCGGCATTCTGCACAGGAACCGGCAGGGCCAGCGGCAGGGACCTGTTGACAGTCTCCGAGGGCACGGGATTGCCGCGCACGTCCAGCCGTTCGCCCTCCAGCAGGAACTCGGGCTCGCTGCAGGCCGCAAGCATCACAAGCGCCAGTGTCAGGCCACGCCGTATCACGTCAGAATGCCCCTCTTCCCTTCGTCAGCCACGCTCGAGCGATCCGCCAAGAGCGACAATCAACTGACGCGCGCGCTGGCGCAAGTCTTCCGTGACCTCCGCATCGGCAAGAATGCCATTGAGTGACGTCAGAGCCGCATCCGTCTGACCCGTCTCGATCTCGGCAAAGGCGCGCTGTTCGATGGCCAGCAGCCGGAACGGGTTACCCGGCGCCAGAAGCGGCTGAAGCCGTTCCAGCCGCTCTTCGGCCGACAGTGTCGAGGCTCCGGTGACGACCCGCTTCAAAAGCGCCACGTCCCGATAGACCTGCGGAATCGAGCTATCCCCGATAACGGCCTCAAGCGCGGCTGCGGCAGTCTCGGGATCGCCCGCCTCGGCTTCGGCGGCGGCACTCAGAAGCCCCCGGATCGCTCGCGCTCCGGGCTCATCAGCAGCAGGCAGTTTCTCCAGTTCATCGGCGCGGGCTTCGGCGGTTTCGGCTTGCAGGGCCGCAATCAGCGCGTCGCCCTTTGCCTCGGCGGACGCTCTCGCCGTTGCCTTTCGCCATTCGTTCCACGCAGCGCCACCAACGACCAGGACAACAAGCAGGATGGCAATCCAGCCATACCGGCGCATCAGCCCGTACAACTTGTCGCGCCGGACCTCTTCGCTGACTTCGCTGATAAAACTGTCTTCGCTTGACACACCGAACTCCTTTGGCCGCATCGGCTCCGGCGACCTATTAGCCGCTGCATACCGGGAATGCAAAGATCGCATATTTCCTTTGAGGTCAATTTCTTGCAGAACGCCGCCAGAAAATATAATCTAAACTAAACAGTTCAGCGTACTTCTGGTATTCGAGCGCTGAGCCATGCCCGCCGGATATGGGCGCTACAAGGACGATTGATATGCGGCTGCTGTCCATACTTACAGCCATTGTTGTTGTGCTGACGCTTTTTTTGTTTGTTTTCCAGCGCGATAGGCTTCTGGGGTTTGCCGGTGTGTCCGCCGGCGATGCGAGCGTATCGGACGTTTCCGCACCGGCCGAAGAGCAGCCCGAAACCAACGAGCGCCGCGTATCCGTGGTCGCCCTGCGCAGCCAGGCCCGCGAGATTGGTGGCGCCGTGATCCTGCGTGGGCGCACCGAAGCGCTCCGTCAGGTCGAGGTCCGGGCGGAAACCAGCGGACGTGTCATCAGCGCGCCTATCCGCAAGGGATCAATGGTCGCCGAAGGGCAGCTCATGTGTTCGCTCGACCCCGGAACACGGCAATCTGCCCTTGATGATGCGCGAGCCGGGTTGCACGAGGCAAAAGCACGACTGCCGGAAAGCCGTGCCCGGCTTGCCGAGTCCGAGGCACGTCTCGACGAGGCCGAAATCAACGATCGCGCCGCATCGCGCTTGTCACAGGAAGGCTTCGCCTCCGAAACGCGCGTCGCCGCAACGGCCGCCTCCGTCGAGGCGGCCCGCGCCGGTGTCCAATCGGCCAAATCCGGCGTCGCCAGCGCGGAAGCGGGTATCCAGTCCGCCGCTGCTGCCGTGGCCAGCGCCGAGAACGAGCTTGCCAAGCTCGACATCGCCGCGCCCTTCGCCGGTCTGCTCGAATCCGATACCGCCGAGCTTGGCGCGCTTCTCCAGCCCGGTTCGCTCTGCGGCACGATCATTCAGCTCGACACAATCCGCCTCGTCGGCTTCGTGCCCGAAACGCTGGTCGATCGCGTGAAGCCAGGATCGCGTGCCGGTGCACGCCTCTCCTCGGGCCGCGAGGTCATTGGGGAAGTCACGTTCCTCAGCCGCTCGGCCGATCCCACGACACGGACCTTCCGCGTCGATGTCGAGGTTTCGAATGCCGATATGTCGATCCGCGATGGTCAGACTGCCGAAATCGCCATCGAAGCCGACGGCGAAACCGCGCACCTGCTGCCGCAATCGGCGCTGACACTCGACGACAGCGGCCAACTTGGCGTGCGCGTGGTCGAAGACGGGCGCGCCGGATTCGCTCCGGTCTCTGTCTTCCGGGACACCACCGAAGGTATCTGGATCACCGGCCTTGCCCCCGAAACGGATGTGATCGTCGTGGGCCAGGAATTCGTGACCGACGGCGTGCCGCTCGAGGTCAGTTACCGGGAGAAGTCTGAATGACCGGCATCGTCGATTGGGCCGCATCCCGCGCGCGGATGGTGATTGCCTTCATCATCCTGTCGCTGACGGCAGGCATCTTCGCCTATACCCAGCTTCCGAAGGAGGGCGAGCCGGATATCGAGATCCCCGCCGTCTTCGTCTCGGTTCCCTTCCCCGGCATCAGCGCCGAGGACAGCGAAAAACTGCTGGTCAAGCCGATGGAAACCGAGTTGGCCGATCTCGACGGGCTGGACACGATCCAGGGCACCGCGGCGGAAGGCTATGCCGTCGTCGTGCTCGAGTTCGAGTTCGGCTGGGACAAGACCAAGACCCTGGCCGACGTCCGCGCTGCCATGAACAAGGCAGAAGCCAAGTTCCCCGCGGGGGCCGAGCAGTACACCATCGACGAGTTCAACTTCTCCGAGTTTCCGATCATCATCGTCAACCTCACCGGCGCCCTGCCCGAACGCACGCTCTTGCATGTCGCAAAAGACTTGCAGGACAGGCTCGAAGGTCTCGACGCCGTGCTTGAGGCGGCACTTGCAGGTCACCGCGACGAAATGGTGGAGGTCGTGATCGACCCGCTCCGGCTCGAATCCTACAACGTCACTGCCGGCGAACTCATCAATGTGGTCGTCAGCAATAACCAGTTGATCGCGGCGGGTGAAATCGAGACCGATACCGGCGCATTCGCGGTCAAGATTCCATCGAGTTTCGACGAACAGCAGGACATCTACAACCTGCCCGTCAAGACCGACGGCGACCGCGTCATCACGTTGGGCGACATCGCCGAAATTCGACTGACCTTCGAAGACCGGACGGGCACCGCCCGTTTCAACGGCAAAAACACCGTCGCGTTGCAGGTCGTCAAGCGCAAGGGCTTCAACATCATGGACACGGTCGCACTGATCGAGGCCGAGATAGAAGCCGAGCGCGCGGGTTGGCCGCCGGAGTTGCGCGAGGCGATCGAGGTCGGCACGTCCAACGACCAGTCCCGCCAGGTGCAGTCGATGGTCAGCCAGCTCGAAGGTTCGGTCCTGACGGCCATCGCCCTTGTCATGATCGTGGTCCTCGCAGCACTTGGCTCGCGCTCGGCACTTCTCGTCGGCTTTGCCATCCCGACCTCGTTCCTGTTGTGCTTCGCCATGCTGGCGGTGATGGAGGTCCCGATCTCGAACATCGTGATGTTCGGTCTCATTCTCGCCGTGGGCATGCTGGTCGACGGCGCCATCGTCGTCGTCGAATACGCCGACAAGCGCATCCAGGAAGGCTCCGGCCCGATGCACGCTTATGTCGAGGCCGCCAAGCGCATGTTCTGGCCCGTCGTCTCTTCGACCGCGACGACGCTCTGCGCATTCCTCCCGATGCTGTTCTGGCCAGGCGTGCCGGGACAGTTCATGGGAATGCTGCCCGTTACCCTGATTTTCGTGCTTTCGGCATCGCTCGTGGTGGCACTCATCTATCTGCCCGTCATGGGCGGTGTCGCGGGCCGGATGACCCGGAAGTTCGAGCATGCGTCAGCGGCGTTGAGGCGCATCACTCCGTGGTATGTCCGCGTCGCCCTCGTTCCCGTCGCCCTTTTCGCGATGTTCATCTTCGCCATGCAGACACTGAACGCTGCCTATCTGACCGGCGGCAACGCACCGCTCCCGATCTTCGTCGGTCCGATCGGGTTCGTGCTCGCTGCAATGGCGTCGTCCGTCATCCTTGGCGCGGCCAGTTTCCGGCGCACCACATCGAAGGTGCAGGTTGAAGGTGGCCGCACACCGTTCGGCCACTTCATCGCCTTCATCGCGGGCAACCCGGTCATGCCGGTCGTCACCATCGCGGCGGTCGTGTTTTTCGTGATATCCGTCTTCAGCTACTTTGGCGAGAACAACAACGGCGTTGAGTTCTTCGTCGAAAGCGAGCCCGAACAGGCCATCATCTACGTCCGCGCGCGCGGCAACCTGAGCCTCGTCGAGAAGGACGAGATCGTGCGGCAGGTCGAGGATGCGACACTCGCCGTTCGTGGTGTAGACAGCGCCTTCGCCTTCGCTGGCCAGGGCGGCCTGAATGCCAACACCGGCGGCCTGCCAGGGCCCTCGGACAGCATCGGCCAGGTCCAGATCGAGCTCGTGCCCTACGAGGACCGCCCGGCCTATGCCGAGGCCAATGACCTGCCGCTCGCGGATCTCGACGGCGATGTCATCCTGGCCAACCTGCAAACCCGGCTCGACCGTATCCCCGGCATCAAGATCGAGATCCTGAACCTCAGCCGGGGCCCCGCTTCGGCCAAGCCGGTACATCTGCGCCTGAAAAGCGACGATTGGGAGACCCTGCTCGAAGCCACCGACATCGCCCGCGCCCGGTTCGAGCAAACCCCCGGCCTCGTCGACATCGAGGACAACCTGCCTCTCCCCGGCATTGACTGGCAGATCGACGTGGATGTTGAAAAGGCGGGCCGCTACGGCGCCGATGTCGCCACCGTCGGCGGAATGGTGCAGCTTGTCACCCGCGGCGTCCTGCTCGACACCATGCGCGTCGATAGCTCGGACGAGGAAATCGACATCCGCGTACGGCTGCCCAAGAAGGACCGTGTCCTCTCGACGCTCGACACGCTCAAGGTCCGCACCCGCGTCGGCCTCGTGCCGCTCTCGAACTTCATCACCCGTAAGCCGGTTGCCCAGCTTGCCCAGATCAACAGGGTGGATCAGAAGCGCTTCTTCGACGTCAAGGCAGCGGTCACGCCCGACCTCGTCAAGATCGAAACCGACAGTCTCGTGCCGGTCGCCACCGCCCGCGCGCTGGACGAGACCGACGCCGGCACCGGCGGCGCCATCGTCACGGACGAAAGCGGCAACCGTTTCGAGATCGCCACGCTTCAGGATGGCCATCGCGCCGAGGACATCGGGCAAAACCTGTCCTCCGGCCTATATCGCACGGTGCCGATCAACGGCAACGAACGCATCGAAGTGCTCACCCAGTGGATCCAGGCCGAGACCCCCTTCCCCTCCGGAATCGACTGGGAATGGACCGGCGACACCGAGGAACAGGAGGAAAGCGCCGCCTTCCTCCAGGTCGGCTTCTCCGCCGCGCTGGGGCTGATGTTCATCATCCTGCTTGCGCAGTTCAACAGCTTCTACAACGCGCTGCTCGTCCTGATGGCCGTCGTTCTCTCCACCACCGGCGTGCTGATCGGAATGCTGGCGATGGATCAGCCTTTCTCGATCATCATGACAGGCACCGGCATCGTGGCACTCGCGGGTATCGTGGTGAACAACAACATCGTGCTGATCGACACCTACCAGGAGTACTCGCAGTTCATGCCTCGGATCGAGGCGATCATCCGCACCGCCGAGGCGCGCATCCGCCCGGTGCTGCTGACCACCATCACCACGATGGCGGGCCTGGCACCGATGATGTTCGGCCTCTCGCTCGACTTCTTCGCCGGCGGCTACTCCATCGACAGTCCCACCGCACTCTGGTGGAAGCAACTGGCAACGGCGGTCGTCTTCGGCCTCGGCATCGCGACCGTGCTGACGCTGGTCTTCACGCCCTCGATGCTGGCGCTCAGGGTCTGGTTCTGGGTCATCCTCGGCAACGCGCTGAACCGGCTCGCCATGCTGACGCGCGGCGCCCGCAGCCGCACCGCCCGCGACTGGGCGCTTGGCCGCGCCGCCCGCAAGGTGCGCCCGCAGGATTTCGTCTGGGACGTCGAAAGCGATGTCTCCGCCCCGGCCAAGCCCGCGCCCGAGTTGCGCGCGGCAGAGTGACATCAAAGTTTCATCGGTCCTGAAATATCCCGGGGGAGCGCGCCATGCGCGCGGGGGCAGAGCCCCCCGGAGCGACGCGCGAAAGCGCGGCGCAATGCCTCAGTTGCCCGGGCTCCAGCGCCGCTTGCCATCGCCCGGCAGGATCCCGGTCGTCCCCTCGGCGGCCTCCCCGGTCTTGACCAGACCAAGCCCCCCCGCCTCGTCCTCCTCGCCAGAGGCCTGCCGCGCCCAAAGGGCCGAATACCGCCCCTCGCGGGCCAGAAGCTCCGAATGCGTCCCCTCTTCGACGATCTCGCCCTTTTCCAGCACGACGATCCGATCGGCATGGGCAATGGTCGACAGACGGTGCGCGATGGTAATCACCGTGCGTCCCTTGCCCATCGCCTGCAACTCGGTCTGAATCTCGGCCTCCGTCTCGGTGTCGAGCGCGCTTGTCGCCTCGTCCAGAAGCAGGATCGGCGGGTTCTTCAGCAACGTCCGCGCAATGCCGACCCGCTGCTTCTCGCCGCCCGAGAGCTTCAGCCCCCTCTCGCCCACCGCCGTCTCATAGCCGTCCGGCAAGCTTTCGATGAAGTCGTGGATCTTGGCCGCCTTCGCCGCCGCGACAATATCGTCGAATGTCGCATCCGCACCCCCGTAAGCAATATTGTAGCGGATCGTGTCGTTGAACAGGACCGTATCCTGCGGCACCACGCCGATCGCGGTGTGCAGGCTCTCCTGGGTGACGTCGCGCACATCCTGCCCGTCGATCTTCAGACTGCCGCCGCCAACGTCATAGAACCGGAAAAGAAGCCGCCCGATGGTCGATTTCCCCGACCCCGACGGCCCGACAATGGCCACCGTTTGCCCCGCGGGCACCTCGATGGTCACGCCCTTGAGGATCGGCCGCGCCGCATCGTAGCCGAAGACGATGTCATCCAGCACGACTTCGCCGCCGTTCACTTTCAGCGCCTTGGCATCCGGCTTGTCGGTCACCTCGGGAGGCTGCTCCAGCAGGTCGAACATCTCACCCATATCCACCAGCGACTGCCGGATCTCGCGATAGACCGTCCCGAGAAAGTTGAGCGGCATCGTAATCTGTATCATATAGGCGTTCACCATCACGAAATCGCCCACCGTCAGTGTGCCGTTCTGCACCCCCATCGCGGCCATCACCATGACCGTGACAAGGCCGGCGGTGATCAGCAGCGATTGCCCGAAATTCAGAAACGCCAGCGAATAGGACGTCTTGAGCGCGGCATCGACATAGCGCGCCATTGCCCCGTCATAACGCTCGGCCTCGCGCGTCTCGGCCCCGAAATATTTGACCGTCTCGAAGTTCAGCAGGCTGTCGATGGCCTTCTGATTGGCATCGGTGTCCTGCTCGTTCATCTCGCGGCGGATCTTCACCCGCCACTCCGTCACCTTGAAGGTGAACCAGGTGTAAAGCGCGATGGTCGCGACCACGACCGCCAGGTACCGGACATCGAAGACAACCGCCAAAACGATGCCGATCAGCGCCAGTTCCACGATCAGCGGGCCGATTGAGAACAACAGGAACCGCAACAGGAACTCGACGCCCTTCACGCCCCGCTCGATGATCCGCGACAGGCCACCGGTCTTGCGCGTGATGTGATACCGCAGGCTCAGCGCATGGATGTGCTCGAAGGTCTCCAGCGCCAGCATCCTCAGCGCCCGCTGCCCTACGGCGGCGAAGAGCGCATCGCGCAACTGCTGCATGCCCACCGACATCAGCCGCGCGACACCATAGGCCACCGTTACCCCGATTGCTCCCAGCCCCAGCATCCAGGCGGCATCCGTCTGACCCTCGCCCGAAAGCATGTCGACTGCAGCCTTGTAGAAGAAAGGCGTTCCGACCGCGACGAGTTTCGAGAAGAGAAGCGCCGCCATCGCCAGCACCACGCGCCGCTTCACCCAGGCCAGGTCCTCCGGCCAGAGGTAAGGGGCGACCTTGCGGATGGTACGCAAGCCCGAGCGGCGTTCGGATTCCTGGGAGTTCGTGTCGGACATTCAGGGGTACTTAGGGTCTCGGCGCGAAGAAGACCATAGCAGTCAAATCATTAACTTGACCGGTCTCGCCGGCCCCTTGGCGCGGCGCCGCGCAAAGTATACCGACCAGTGTAACGACAGATCATCGGATTTCCCCTATCTTGCGGCTGACAAGGAAAAATGCGGCCAAGGCAATGAATAATACCCTTGAAATCATACAGATCGTATCGAGCGTGACCGGGTCCGTCGCGGTCGCCCTGACCGTGGTCTATCTCGCCATCCAGGTGCGCGCCAGCACCCGCGCCACCTACTCGCAGACCTACCAGACAGCGGTTGCAGCCCTTGGCGACATGGCGGCGATCGTCGCCGAGAGCAAGGAGAAGTCGCGCCTCTACGCCGATGGCATGGCCGACCCCGACAAGCTCGACAAGGACGAATACCTTCAGTTCGCCTATCTCGGTATCAGCCTCTTCCGAAAGTACGAGAACGCCTATTTCCAATACCGCTCGGGCATGATCGACGACGCTTTCTGGGATGGCCACCGCGACAACCTGCTCTGGTTCTTCCATCGCCCCGGAACGCAGCGCTGGTGGCGCGAAAGGCGCCTCGGTTTCAGCAAACCGTTCCGCGAGTATCTCGAAAGCACCTCGGCCCGCGACATGGCTGCCCAGGATGATCGCTACGTCTAGGCCGGAAAGGCGGTCCCGATGGCACGCCACGCGTCTGAGGGCGGCTTGACATCACATGCAGCTTGTTCTCCGGTGACGCGTCCACAAGGAGTTCGCAACTCGGGAGACTGATGAGTATCCGGCTACGTTCTCCGAGGCGCGCGGTCATGGCAGCGTTTGCGCTCAACGGCGCCGTGCTCGGCACCTGGGGAACACGGGTCCCTGCCGTCATGGAGCGGCACAGCCTTTCCGAGGCCTCAATAGCCGGACTTCTCCTGCTCATGGGCATGGGCGCGCTCGTGGCCTTCCCCCTGGCGGGACGGGCGGCCGACAGCTTCGGCGCGGCGCCGCTGACGCGCGTCCTGGCAGTGCTTCTGGCCGCCGCGTTTGCCCTTCTCGGCCTGGCCCCGACGCTCACCTTGCTGGGACTTGCGATCATGGGCCTGGGCGCCGCCTACGCCGCGATGGATGTTGCAATGAACAGTTGGGCCACCGAGGTCGAGCGGCATATCGGGCGATCCGTCATGGTCTCGTTTCATGCCATGTGGAGCGTCGGCGCGGGCGTCGGCGCCGCCGGCGGCTATCTCGCGATCGAGCTGAACCTGTCATACGCCGCGCATTTCGCCCTTGTGGCGCTGTTACTCGTCCTTCTCGTCGCGCCATTGACGCTCGTCCCCTGGACGTCGCGGAGGCGCACCGAGCCTTCCAGGAGCCCCGTCTTCGTCCTCCCGAAGGGCCCGTTGGTACTGGTATGCGTCGTCGCGGTTTCCGCAACGCTGGGCGAAGGCGCGACCGCGAACTGGAGCGCGGTCTACCTGGTCGACATCGTCGGCGCCGAACAGTCCCGCGCGGCACTCGGCTTCGCGATCTACTCCGCCGCAATGGTTGCCACGCGGCTTTGCGCCGATGCCGCGGTCGTCCGCTACGGACCGGCCTCGGTCGCCCGGTTGAGCGGCATTTGCGCCTTCACCGGACTTGTGCTGGTGGTCGGCGTCGCCACGATGCCAGCATCATTGCTCGGCTTCGGCCTCATGGGTATCGGCTACGCCGCAATAATCCCGCTGGTGTTCAGCCGCGCCGCGTCAGACCCCGAACGCTCCTCGGGCGAGGCCATCGCATCGGTCGCGCTTCTCGGACATGGGGCCTATCTGCTCGGATCGCCAACGGTCGGCGTGATCGCGGAAGCCTATTCGCTCCGACTGGCCTTCGGCATCCTGGCAATATTCGCCCTGCTTATCGTCCTGTTGGCGCCGGTTCTTGACGCCGGCGGAAGCCGGTCGAAACGCAACGCCTGACGGCCGAGCTGCGCCCCGCGTCAATCGGGAACGGTAAAGATCTGCCCCGGATAGATCAGGTCGGGATCGCGGATACGGTCGGTATTGGCGTCGAAAACGCGAACGTACAACAAGCCGTCCCCGTATTTCTCGCTCGCGATCCCCCAAAGCGTGTTGCCCGGCTGAACCGTGATGAGCGAGACCGGCGCGACATCCGCCGCCTCGGCTCGCCGCTCTCTGTCCAGGGCCTGGATCGCCTCCACCGCCTCGCGCCGGAACGGCGTTTCAGCACGCGAAATGACATCACCTTCTTCGTTCAGTTCGTCCACACGCAGCGTGTAAGTGCCGGTATCGACTTCCGGCAGTTCCACCTGCCATTGGCCACCCGATCCTATTTCGGTGTCGATCAGCGGCTTGTTGTCGAGATAGACCCGTACGCCCGCAACCCCGGTGGCACGTCCGGAGAGCGCGACCTCGCCCTCACCGTCATAGGTAATCGCGTCGATCGAGACGTTGCTCATCGCCTCCGGCTGGTCGCCCGAGGACTGGACAACCCGAATACCCGTGTCATCCGCCATAAGTACGGTCGGTGCGCTCGGCTCGGGCGCCGCCGCCACAACCGGCGGCACCGCCGCCTCGACCTCGGGCGCGGCATCTTCCGCCGCCGTGCCCGTGGCGGTGCTCGTCGCAAGGGAAGGCTCATTGGACGAAACGACCGGCTCGGAGACGACCGGAGCAGTCGTCTCCTCGACGTCCACGGCATCGGCGCGCGCCACGTCAGCCTCGGGTTCAGCGGCACCAGAAGGCTCTGGCAATTGCGACGCATCGCCGGCATCGGCAACTTCAGGCACACGTTCTTCGACCGGCCCGATGATGATCGAAGACGCAGCCTCGGTCACACTGCCGTCGATCCAAGTCTCGGTCATCGTCAGTGTGCGCGGTTCGGCTGAAGCGCCAAGCTCGGCAAAAAGCACGAACTTTCCCGTCGCGTCCACGTCGGCACTGGAGACCTCGACCCCGTTCATCACGATCGCCACGCGCGCGTTCGGCGCGGCACGACCGGCAAACAGCGCCGATCCGCCCGGCTCGATGCGAACCACGTCGAACTCCGCACCAACCGGCGCATCCCGACCCGTTTCCTCGGCCGCTTCCGCAACCTCTTCGGCGCCTGGCGCATCGGCTTCACCGGCCTGGGGCACATCGCCCTCCCCGGCATCGCCCGCGGCGGTATCGCCGACCACGGCGGCGACGTCCTCGGCAGGCGTCTCCGAAGCGGCAGCGCCGGGCTCGGCTTGCCCGGTTGAAGGCAGGGTCGCCAGGGGTTCCGGCACATCCGGCTCGACCGTCCCGCTGCGGTACAGCAGGATCGCACCGGCGACGACTGCCGCGGCCCCGACCGTCAGCACTCCTCTCATGGTTGGCGTCACGCGCGGTTACTCCCCCGGTTCTTGATCCGTCCGCCAAGTTGGCGCGTCCACGCGGCGCGCAACTTGCCGGACAATAGCAACCCCGCTAATTGGGGTCAAAACACCAATACGCCGGAGCCTTGCGAATGACGACTCCCTATTCCCTTTGCGTCTATTGCGGCTCCCGGCCAGGCCGCGACCCCGCCTATTCGGAAGCCGCCGCAGCGCTCGGCAAGGCCATCGCCGAGAATGGCTGGCGCCTCGTTTACGGCGCGGGCGATGTCGGGCTGATGGGCACCGTCGCCGAAGCAGCCATTGGCAGCGGCGCAAAAACCCTCGGAGTAATCCCCGTCCATCTCCTGAACCGCGAGGCCCCTTCGGGCCGCTTCGGTCACCGCATCGTCACCGAGACCATGCACGAGCGTAAGAAGGTCATGTTCATGAACTCCGATGCCGTCGCCGTCCTGCCCGGTGGCGCGGGATCGCTCGACGAGTTCTTCGAGGTTCTGACCTGGGCCCAGCTCGAATTGCACAAGAAGCCGATTTACCTCGTGAACACAAATGGTTACTGGTCGCCGCTCACACAACTGATCGACCACGTCATCACCGAGGGTTTCGCCGATCCGGGTCTGAAAGCCCTCTTCAAGGTGGTTGAAACGCCCGCCGCGCTTGTCGCCGACCTCGCCAGTCAAGGCTGAGCCCCGCCCTTCATCTCTTTCCAAATACGCAAACGCGCGGAGCCGTCAGGCTCCGCGCGCACCGCGACCGGCAATAGCCGGGCGCAATTCCTTACATGCGGCTGGCGACGTTCTCCCAGTTCACCAGGTTCGACAGGAAGTTGTCGAGGTAGGCGGGCCGCTTGTTGCGGAAGTCGATGTAATAGGAATGCTCCCAGACGTCACAGCCCAGAAGCGCCGTCTGTCCGAAGCAAAGCGGGTTCACGCCATTTTCCGTCTTGGTCACTTTCAGACCGCCATCCTTGTCCTTGACCAGCCACGCCCAGCCCGAGCCGAACTGCCCCGCACCGGCGGCAGCAAACTGCGACTTGAACTCGTCGACCGATCCGAAGCTCTCGTTCAGCGCCGTCTCAAGCTCGCCCGGCATGGCGGACGACCCCGGGCCCATCATCTCCCAGAACTGGTTGTGGTTCCAAAGCTGGCTGATGTTGTTGAAGATACCGTTCTGCGCGACCGCACCGGCATCATACGTGCCCACGATGATCTCTTCGAGGCTCTTGCCCTCCCACTCGGTGCCCGCGATCAGCTTGTTGCCATTGTCGACATAGGCCTTGTGGTGAAGATCGTGATGGTACTCCAGTGTCTCGGCGCTCATGCCGTTGGCGGCAAGCGCGTCATGCGCATACGGAAGATCGGGAAGTTCAAAAGCCATATCGGTACCCCTCTCGGTTCGGGTGGAAGTCTTGCCCTTTACCTGAGGGTGAACGCGCGGAGGGTCAAGTCGGTTCCCGCGAAAACCGCCCTTTGACCTTGCCGGCACCGGGTGCCAGTCTTGCGGCTCGAGGTCAGGGGGAACGAATGAAGAAAGCACTCATCACCGGCGGAACCGGCGGCATCGGAGCGGGCGTCGCGGCGGCGCTGGCCGCGAAGGGCTGGCAGGTGACGGCCACCGGCGCCACCGAGGCCGAGGTCGCCGCGTATGACGCGCCCGCAAACGTGACCGCCCGCGTCATGGACGTCACCGACCAGGCCAGCACCGGCGCCACATTCGCCGCGCTCGACCGCCTCGACGGGCTGGTGAATTGCGCGGGCATCCTCCGCAAGGCCGAGGAATACGACATCGCCACCTTCCAGCAGGTGATCGACGTCAACCTCACCGGCACCATGCGCTGCTGCCTCGCCGCCCATCCCCTGTTGGCGCAAACTCGCGGCGCCATCGTCAACACCGGGTCCATGTACTCGCTCTTCGGCGGCCCCCACGCGCCCGCTTACACCGCGTCGAAAGGCGCGGTCGCACAACTGACCAAGGCGCTCGCAGGCAAGTGGGCGTCAGACGGCATCCGCGTCACAGCAATCGCGCCCGGCTGGATCGAAACGCCCATGACGGAAGCGATCCGCGGCGACGAGAGCCGCGAGTTGCCGATCATGGCCCGCACTCCGCTCGCCCGCTGGGGAAAGCCGCACGAGGTCGGCGCCCTCGTCGCCTGGCTCCTCTCCGAGGACGCGTCCTTCGTCACCGGCAGCGTCCATCCGGTCGATGGCGGCTATTCCGCCATGTGAGAGCCCGCGCAACAACCGGCTTGGAGTGCCGTCGCCAACGTGTAGACTTGGGCGCATAGCTGCAACTTTGGGGAACACGGGTGGTATGAAGGTCGTTGTCATGGGGGCGGGCGTGGTCGGTGTCACCACCGCCTGGTATCTCGCCCGCGAAGGGGCGGAAGTCACGGTCATCGACCGCCAGCCGGGACCGGGGCTCGAGACGAGCTATGCCAATGCAGGCGAGCTGTCCTATGGCATGACATCGCCCTGGGCCGCACCGGGCATTCCGATGAAAGCCGTCAAGTGGCTCTTCATGAAGCGCCGCCCGCTCTTCATCTGGCCGCTCATCAGCCCGACCATGTGGGCCTGGGGTCTGCAGATGCTGCGCAACTGCAACGACGAAAGCTACCAGACCAACAAATCCCGCATGGTGCGTATCTCGAGCTATTCCCGTGATTGCCTTCCCGATCTGATCGCCGACACCGGCATCGAATACGAAGGCCGCGCACAAGGGACGCTGCAGCTTTTCAGAACCGGGAAACAACTCAAGGGATCGAAGGCAGATCAGGAGATCCTGGCGCGGTACGACTCGCCCTTCGAGGTTCTCGACAAGGAAGGCTGCATCGCCGCCGAGCCCGCCCTGGCCAATGTCCGCAACAAGTTCGTCGGCGGCCTGAGGCTGACGGCGGACCGCACCGGCGACTGCCGCATGTTCACCGTAGCCCTCGCCGAGAAATGCGCCGAAGCCGGTGTCGAGTTCCTCTATGGCCAGACGATCCGGGAGATCACGGTCGAGGCCGGGCGCGTCCTCGGGATCGAAACCGAACCGGCGGGCCGCATCACCGGCGATGCCTATGTCTGCGCGATGGGCAGCTACGCGCCCCGTGTACTCAGACCCATCGGCATCCGCCTGCCGATCTATCCCGTCAAGGGCTACTCGGTCACCATCCCGATCGCCGACGAAGCCGCCGCACCGCAATCGACGATCATGGACGAAACCCACAAGGTCGCGATCACCCGCCTCGGCGACCGCATCCGCGTCGCCGGTCAGGCCGAGATCGCCGGCTACTCGGGAAGGCTCGGACCCCACGCCACCGACACCGTGCGCTACGTGGTCAACGACCTCTTCCCCGGCGGCGGCGATCTGGCGCGCGCCGAGGGCTGGACCGGCCTGCGCCCCATGACGCCGGACGGGACACCGGTGCTGGGGCCGACGCGGCTGAAGAACCTCTTTCTCAACACCGGCCACGGCACGCTCGGCTGGACGATGGCCGCCGGCTCGGGCAAGGCGGTCGCCGACCTGGCCCTCGGCCGCACGCCCGAGATCGACTTCGACGGCCTGACGGCAGCGCGCTACGGAACCTAGCCGACCGGTCCCGGTCATTGGTCCGGATGCAGCGTCATGCCCGGCTCGGCGCCCAGGCGGGTGGACCGCGCGGGCGCGCGCCACTAGTGTCGGGGGAGACGCAAACAATCCGGATCTCTCAGCCGTGCTCAATCGTCGCAATGTCCTGACCCTGTTCCTCGCCAGCCTTGTCGCCGCCTGCGTAACTGCGAGCGACGTTTCCATGCCCGCCGGCACGAAACTGATCATCCTGCGCCACGCAGACCGCGACGGCGAGATGCTCAGTACCGAAGGCCGTGCCCGCGCACAGGCACTGGTCGCCGCCCTGGAGAGTGTCCCCATCGACGCGATCTATTCGCCCAGGATCGACCGCAATATCGACACCGTGGCTCCACTCGCGGCCGCGCGAGGCCTGGAGATCCAGTTCATCAACGCCTATTTCGCCCCGGAGCGACTGATGCAGGCCGGTGGCGGACGCCGCATCCTCTGGGTCGGCAACAAGGACAATCTCGCCGCGATCTGGGAGTCGCTCTCCCTGCCGGGATCGCCGCCTCTGGAATACGGCGAACTCTTCTTTGTCGAGACCGACCCTTCGGGCTCACCCAGGGTCAGAAAGAGCTTCTTCGGGTCAAGATAACGCATTCGCCGCACCCTCGCCGAGGCGTTCAAGCCGCCAGCGAACCGCCAGCCAGATCGGACACGCCCATGCCGCTCCAATCCGACGACAGAGACCCGATGACCCCCTACCAGCTGCCCTTCCCGCAGGACGCGCAGCCCGAGATCGTCATCCCCTCCGCCATCCCCGAGGACGAACGCATTTGGGTCCCGCAGACCGAAACCGTGTCGTTCCGCCCCCTCTGCCTGAACCGCAGCCAGGGTTACTGGATGAACCTGCTGCGTGTCCGGCAATCCGGCGTCCTCTCCCGCCACCGCCACCCGCAACCGGTCCACGGTTTCGTGCTCAAGGGACGCTGGCACTATCTGGAACATGATTGGGAGGCGACCGAAGGCAGCTACGTCTTCGAACCGCCGGGCGAGACGCACACGCTCGTCGTGCCGGAGGATGTCGACGAGATGATCACCTATTTCCAGGTCAACGGCGTGATGATCTACGTCGACCCGATGGGCAAGGTTCTGGGCTACGAAGACGTCTTCACCAAGATCGAGATGTGCCGCAATCACTACAGGAAAGTCGGGCTTGGCGAGGACTACGTGGACCAGTTCATCCGTTAGCCTCCCCCGCACCCGGCCGCTTGAGATGCGGGAAATCGCCGTCGGCAATGTATGCCTCTTCTTCGGGCGTCGAGATGCGTCCGTAGATCGGGTTCCGGTGGGGATGCCTGCCGAAGCGCTCGATCACTCCCCGAACCCGCGCATTCTGCGCCCGTACACCATCGGCCAGATGCGACAGGCAATCCGGAAGTCGGGGCACGATCGTTTCGGTCACCTGGTCCATGACATCGAACCGCGCCAGGTGATCCGGCCCCTCGCAATGCCCGATGGTGATGATGAAGAAAAACGCCTCCCACGGCGCATACATATCCAATCCGCCCGCCGCGATGGTGTCCAGCGCCAGCCGGCACGCCTTGATGTCCTGGCCAAAGGCCGCCGGCGTGTCCCGCCAGAGCGAGCGGGGAAACTGATCCAGCACGATCAGCAGGGCCAGCCTGCCCCGCTCGGTGTCCGCCCAGTGATCCAACTCACCGCGCGCCGCCGCTTCGGTCAGGGGACCGAAGCGCGCACAAATCGCCTCGTCCATGCCCCCCTGCATGCGTTCGTCCCAGAACGCGCCGTGGGTTGCAGGATCGTTCTCGTGACCGGTGTCGGGAAACCAGAATGCCAGAACCTCGTCCGGCGAATGCGTTGTGCTCATCTCTTCCCCCTCGTTTCTTCGCACCGAGCATATGGCATCCGGCAGCTTGTGGCATTGAAATCCGCCAGACGCCGCCGATCTTTCATCCGGTCCGATCGTCGCGCCGGATGAACGGAGAATAGCTCGGCGCCTCGGCCTTCAGCCGCCCATCGGCGTCGAAGTCGTCATCGGCATTGAACCGAAGCAAAGGCAGGTCGTCGAACCCCGCCATCAGCCCCGCCTGCGCTTCCAGCACGGCGCGCAAGCGCGCCTCCATCGCCGTCCGCCGGTCGCCCTTGTTGTAGCCGTGAACCCCGTGCACCAAGACCGGCTCCAGGACGTCATACCCGAGGTAGCGCAGCGTGTAAGCCGCCGGCCAAAGGTGCAGCCGTGTATCGCCTTCCTTTCCGTCCGGCCCGCTCTCGGTCGCCTTCGCCCCCGTCGTCACGCAGAAAAGCGCCTTGCGCCCCTTGAATCTCCCCGTGTCAAAACGCTGGTCCACATCATGGGTGCGCCCATGCGCCAGCACGCGCTCGAACCAGCCTTTCAACATCGCTGGCGGCGCAAACCACCAGAGCGGAAAATGGAAGATCACACGGTCCGCCGCTTCCAGCTTGGCGACTTCGGCTTCTGCATCCGCCGGCAGCGTTCCCTCCGCTGACGCTCTTTCCTGCATCTTCAAAACGTCGAACGGGCTGTCGGCATCAGTGTAATGTGATGCCCGCTCCACAGGATCGAACCCCATCCCAGCGAGGTCCGACCAGAGCACCTTGTGTCCCTCGGCTGCTGCCGCTTCCGCCGTCGCATCGGCCCACTGGCCCGTGAACGACCGCCGCTCGGGATGAGCGAGAACGATCAGAACCGTTGTCACGCCAGTGACCCGGCGGAAAG
>JAJDOD010000123.1 GCA_022340315.1 Silicimonas sp.
GACCCTTTTCTAAGTATCCCGCGCCTCGCGCTGCAGTAGCTCAGTGGTAGAGCACTCCCTTGGTAAGGGAGAGGTCGGGAGTTCAATCCTCCCCTGCAGCACCATCCCAAGGCAACTCTCAGCGGCACGACGACCGCAACGGCCCGGGCCGCCGGAAACCGGTCTGTCATCGGTCCGGAAAAATCCCGGGGGTGAGGCCGCAGGCCGAACGGGCGGCGCCCCCTACTTCACCCGCTGCCAGCTTTGACCGCGGCAGATCCCAAGCACACAGCCCGAGACCTTCAACGTCGCCCCGGCGAGCGCCATTTTCGAGTTGTAGGTCTTGTTGCGATCCGGGGCCCAGATCTTGCCCTTGGCGTATTCACCGCCGCCCTGCGGCTGCATCCCCCAGATCATCCGCTTGCCCACGCTTTTGCTTTCAATCTGCTGGCCCGCGCCGTTGAAGGCCTTGCGGATCACGCCGCAGATCTCGGCTTCGCACTGGTAAATCTCGACATGCGCGTAGCTGCCGGTATCCCCCGGCTCGGTCTTGTAGGTCCCCAGGACCGGGTCCGCCGCGGCAGGCAGAGCCAGCGCCGCCAGGGTCAGTGTCGCAAGAAGCATCCGTTTCATGTCGTCCTCCCGGAAATTGTCGCGCGGACCCTGACGGCATGACCTTGCGTCAGGCAAGTGTGACGTTGGGACACGGGAATGCCCCTTGCCGTCACCTGCCTCTCCCGGCAAGAACGCGACCGAAACCGACAGGAGCGTTCCCGATGATCCTCTATCCCGCCATCGACCTGAAAGACGGCCAGTGCGTGCGCCTGTTGAAAGGCGAGATGGAGGCCGCCACGGTCTTCAGCGACGATCCGGGCGCGCAGGCCGCGGCATTCGAGGCCGCGGGCGCCGAGTGGCTGCATATCGTCGATCTGAACGGCGCCTTCGCCGGCGAACCGGTCAATGGCGCGGCGGTGGAAAGCATCCTTTCCAGCCTTTCGATCCCGGCCCAGCTTGGCGGCGGCATCCGCGACATGGAGACGATCGAGGCGTGGCTTGCACGCGGCATCGCGCGGGTGATCCTCGGGACGGTGGCGGTCGAGACACCCGGTCTCGTGCTCGAGGCCGCGCACGCGTTCCCCGGCCGGGTCGCCGTCGGGCTCGACGCGCGGGGCGGAAAAGTCGCCACCCGCGGTTGGGCGGAGGAGACGGATGTCACCGTGACCGAGCTGGCGAAGGCCTTCGAGGACGGCGGGATCGCGGCGATCATCTATACCGATATCGACCGCGACGGTGCGATGGGCGGGCCGAATATCGCCGCGACCGAGGCGCTGGCCCGCGCGGTTTCGGTGCCGGTCATCGCCTCGGGCGGGGTTTCGTCGATGGACGACCTGATCCGGCTTCGCGACACCGGGGTGATCGCCGGGGCGATCTCGGGGCGCGCGCTTTACGACGGCGCGATTGATCTGCGCGAGGCGCTTGCCGCGCTCAGCGCCTGAGCCGTTCAGTCGTACTTGCGCTGATCCTCGATCACCACGCCATCGCGCGGCAGGGTGCCGTCGGCCACGACCTCGATGGAAGCGCCCAGCTTGAAGACCGCGCGCGCCGAGGCGTCAAGGTCCGCAGCGGAAAGCCCCTCGCCCTCGACCTTGAGTGTCATCCGGTCCGCCTCGCCCTCGCGCGTGGCGATCACGCGGGCCCGGCTGACGCTCTCGTGCCGCGCCACGAACTCGGCCACCTGTTCGGGGCGCACGAACATGCCCTTGATCTTGGTCGTCTGGTCGGCACGCCCCATCCAGCCCTTGATGCGCATATTGGTCCGCCCGCAGGGGCTGACGCCCGGCAGGACCGCCGAAAGATCGCCCGTGGCAAATCGGATAAGCGGGTAGTCCGGGTTGAAGCTGGTCACCAGGACCTCGCCCACCTCGCCCTCGGGCACCGGGTCGCCGGTGCCGGGCGTCACGATTTCGACGATCACGCCCTCGTCGACGATCATGCCCTCGCCGCCGGCACTCTCGTAGGCGATCAGCCCGAGATCGGCGGTGGCATAGCATTGCAGGCAAGTGATGCCGCGCGCCGCGTACCAGTCCCTGAGCGAGGGAAAGAGCGCGCCGCCCGAAACCACGGCTTTCGAGATGTTCAAGGGAACGCCCATCTCGTCGGCCTTTTCCAGGATGACCTTGAGGTAATCCGGCGTTCCGGCATAGGCGGAGGCGCCAAGGGCGGCGGCAGCTTTGACCTGCAACTCGGTCTGGCCGGTTCCGGCGGGGATGACCGTGGCGCCGACGGCGGCCGCGCCGTTCTCGAAGATGTGCCCCGCCGGTGTCAGGTGGTAGCCGAAGCAGTTCTGCACCACGTCGTCCGGCCCGATCCCGGCGGCGTGGAGAAAGCGGCCCAGCCGCCACCAGTCGTGCGTGGCGCGCGCGGGTTCGTAGATCGGTCCCGGTGACTGGAAGATCTGGTCGAACCCGGCAACGCCAAGCGTGGTCAACCCCCCGAGCGGCGGCGCCTCGGCCTGGCGGGCCATCAGGTCGGACTTGCGCAGCACCGCCAGCCGCGACAGGGCGGCAACATCGGTCACACCCGCCGGTTCAATACCGCCGAGGTGGCTGGAATAACCGGCAAGCGCCTGCGCGGCCGAAATCAACCGCGGCAGATCGGCGGCGAGAGCCTGTCCACGTTCCTCGGGTGTCCGCGCCTCTAGGCCGTCGAAGCTGTCCTGCATTCCGCGTCCCTGTCATAGATGTACAGGGTCACTCTGCCTTGCAGGCCTTCGGCCCACAAGACGGCATCGCGGACGTTCAAATCGTCACGCTCGGCATAGTCGATCTCAATTCCTGCCGCGGTCTCGATCTTGTCCGCATCCTTGGCCGAGTTGTTCTTGGACGCGCTTTCCACCACAGCCAGAACATTTTTCCAGCGGTAAGGTCTCTCTCGCAGGTCGATCACGTTCATCAACATTGAACACTCCATTCGGACGCCTGATCCGTCGGGACGGTTCTATTGCCCCTCAATGAAGACAACCTGAACCTGAAACCGACGCTCGCCGCGCCCGCGAAATTCCATACACGACCCGACGGAAGCAGTACGTCAGTTGCGCCCAAAAGTTAAGCAAAATTCGATCTTTAGCACGTTTCCGAAACGCGATCCAAGGCTATCATATTATGATTGCTGAATATATTTTTCGGAATTTCGGCGACGCGCAGATGGCGCATCGAAAACTTCAATCGTTCTAAATTACTTTTTCGATAGCTCAACTCAACCATCGCTTGCGCCGCCGATACGATCGGACATCCCTGAAACTCTTCCGTCCCTCGTCTCCCATGCCGAGGTAGAACTCCTTCACGTCCGGGTTCTCCTTCAGTTCGGCGGCGGGACCGTCCATCACCACGCGTCCCGATTCGAGAATGTAGCCGTAGTGCGCGAAGCGCAGCGCGACGTTGGTGTTCTGTTCGGCCAGAAGGAAGCTGACCCCCTCGTTTTCGTTCAGGCTCTTCACGATCCCGAAGATCTCCTCGACCAATTGCGGCGCCAGCCCCATCGACGGCTCGTCCAGAAGGATGGTTTCGGGCTTCGACATCAACGCCCGCCCGATCGCGCACATCTGCTGCTCGCCGCCCGACGTATAGCCCGCCTGGCTCCTGCGCCGTTCCTTGAGGCGCGGGAAATAGCTGTAGACCATATCCAGATCGGCGTTGACCGCCCCTGCACCGTCACGCCGCGTATAGGCGCCGGTCAGAAGGTTCTCCTCGACCGTCAGATGCTCGAAGCAGTGCCGGCCCTCCATGACCTGGATCACGCCCTTGCGGACGAGCGAGGCAGGGTCCAGCGACTGTACGCGCTCGCCCCGGTAGCTGATCGAGCCCTTGGTCACTTCGCCGCGTTCGGAGTGAAGCAGGTTCGAGATCGCCTTGAGCGTCGTCGTCTTGCCCGCCCCGTTGCCGCCGAGAAGCGCGGTGATCCCGCCCTCTTCGACCTTGAGGCTGACGCCTTTCAGCACGAGGATGACGTGGTTGTAGATCACCTCGATATTGTTGACCTCGAGAAGCGTGGTCTTCGTTGGCTGGGCGTCGAGCATCTCAGGCTCCGTGGCAATGCGGAATTCGTCGCCCCCGCCGGGAACGGCGGGGGCGTTTGGCTCAGTTCATCGCGTCACAGGACTCGTTGACCGGCCAGGGTGCGTTGGCCTCGGCGTATTCCTTGGCGCTTGCCGCCAGCAACTCGCTGTACCCATCGACATCCGCCTGCAACAGGTCAGAGGCCTTGGCGAACTTCTCGCCGTCCCATTCCAGAATCCAGGCGCCCGAGTGCCCGGTGTGATCCGCGCAGGAGGTCGAGAACGGCGGCACCATGCCCTCCATCCCCAACTCGGCCAGACGCTCTTCGGTCAGGTTCAGGTTCTCCAACCCCCAGCGCACCTGGTCAGGAGTGACCACGCCGGTATCGAACTCGGCCTGCGCGCCGGCGATCGCTTCGGCGAGGATCATCGACATGACCACCCCGCGGCCGTAGAAAACGCCCGCCATCTCGTCGGGATTCGAGAGCGTCTTTCCGGTATCGACCACATGCGTCTTGATATCGGCCATAACGCCCGCGTCCGGGTTGGGGAACGACCACGAGATCGACTTGTAACCCGCACCATCGGCGCCGACGAGATCGAGATCGGCATCATGACCCGACCACCAGACGCCATAGAACTTCGACATGTCGAACTTGGTCTTCACCGCTTCGGTGATCGCGCCAGCGTTCATCGCGCCCCAGCCCCACATCACGACATAATCGGGACGCTCACGGCGGATTTGCAGCCATTGCGCCGACTGGTTCTGCATCTCCTTGAGACCCACGGGAATCGGCAGGAACTCGAAGCCCTTCTCCGACGCCAGTTTTTCGTAGAGCGGGATCGGCTCCTTGCCATATGGATGGTCCAGGTGCAGGAAGGCGACCTTCTTGCCGGAGAGCCCGCCGTCCAGACCGTCGAGATGCGTAATCAGCATCGAGGCGGCATCCCAGTACCCCGCTGGCGCATTGAAGGCCCACTGGAAAGTCCTGCCGTCCGCCATCGGCGAGAAGCCGTAGCCGTTCGCCAGGATCGGGATCTGATCGACGTTCGATTTCGGCAGCACCTGAAGCGTGATGCCGGTCGACCAGGGCTGTGTCACGACCGCGTTGCCCTTGGTCTTCTCGTAGCATTCGACGCCCTTCTCGGTCGAATAGCCCGTTTCGCATTCCTCGAAGTCGATCATGACGCCGCCGATGCCGCCGTCACGGGCGTTCAGCATCTCGAAATAGTCGCGCTGTCCGTTCATCAGCGGAATGCCGGTGGCCGCGAAGGGTCCCGTCCGGTAGCTGAGGTTCGGAACATAGATGCTCTCCGCCAGCGCGGCCGCGCCGAACGATGAGACAACCGCCGCAGCGGCAAGTGTTTTCCAGTGTTTCATACTTAGTCCTCCCTTGAACTTTCTTGTTTGGCGGCCCGCCCTAATGCGGAAAGGGCCAGAGTATCAGCTTCTCCCTGACCAGCCGCCAGAGGGCGGCAAGCCCGTGCGGCTCGATGATAAGGAAGAAGACGATGAGGGCGCCGACGATCATGATATTCAGGTGTTCGACCGTCGCCGATTTGATGTCGAGGCCGATGGCCTCGGGCACGATGTTGAGGACCACGGGCAGCCCGACGATCAGGATCGCGCCCAGGTAGTTGCCCATGATCGAGCCCAGCCCGCCGATGATGGCGATGAAGAGCACGCGGAACGAGAGCGGGATATCGAAGAGGTTCGGCTCGGCCGCGCCGCGCCACATGAAGACGAAGAGCGCGCCCGAGACCCCGATGATATAGGACGAGACCGCAAAGGCCGTCAGCTTCGATTTCATCAGGTTGATGCCGATCAGCTCGGCGGCGATGTCCATGTCGCGCGTGGCTTTCCAGATGCGCCCCTGGTTGCCGCGAGTGAGGTTGATGCAGAGCACCGTCATCAGACTGACAATGGCGAGAACCACGAAATACTGCGTGATCGAGGCCGCCTGCGGCCCTGCGACGAAGACCCCGAACATGTCGAGGTTCGGCACCTGGATCGCCCCGCTGGCGTTGTCGTTGTAAAGCCAGGACCATTTCTCGAAGAGCCAGACCAGGAAGAACTGCGCCGCCAGCGTGGCGATGGCGAGATAGAAGCCCTTGATCCGCAGGGACGGTATCCCGAAGACCACGCCGACGCCCGCGCTGAAGATGCCCGAAAGCAGGATCGCGACGACCGGGTTCATCCAGGGAAATATCGTGATGAGCTTGTAGCAGGCATATGCGCCCACGCCCATGAATGCCCCTGTTCCCAACGAAAGCTGGCCCGCGTAGCCCGTCAGGATATTCAGCCCCATCGCCGCCAGCGCATAGATCAGGATCGGGATCAACAGCGTTTGGAAGGCGAATTCCGACGCGGTCAGCGGAAAGATCACCCAGGCGAAAAGCAGGATGATCCCCAGGAGGAACGCGTCCTGCCGGACCGGGAACAGCGCCTGGTCGCTCGCATAGCTGGTCTTGAACTGGCCGACCGTGCGATAGATCATGAGCGCCCCCTCAAGGCCGGTTCAAAGGCCAGCGCCAGCAACCCGATCCCCAGCAGCAACGGCGGGGTATAGAGCAGCCAGTCGGATGTGTAGAAGATCAGGTTGTAGACCATCAACCCGGTCAGGATCAGCCCGACCGCGCCGGAAACGATCATGGTCAGGAACTGCACCGGTCCGTGCCGCGCCCGGCGCAAAAGGACCAGCAAAAGCGCGATCAGGATCGGCGGCGCCATCGCGAAGAAAAGGTAAGGTGCCTCGCCCTCGGCGCCGCTGGAATAGAACGACCCCGAACTTGCCACGAAGAACGCGCCGAGCGCCGTGACCCCGAGGGCCAGCCAGCAGAATATTTGTAGCGCCTTCGACTTCACCTCATACCCTCTCGATGATCTTCTCGCCAAAGAGGCCTTGCGGACGGAACAGCAGCACGATCAGCGCCAGGACAAAGGCGAACCAGGTCTCGGTATTGCCGCCCAGAAGCGGCTGACCCCAGTAGATCTCGAAAAGCTTCTCCAGCATCCCGATCATCAGCCCGCCGATGATGGCGCCGCTGATGCTTTCAAGACCGCCCAGCATCAGGACGGGAAGCGCTTTGTAGGCAATGACTTCAAGCGCAAAGCTCACGCCGGCGCGCGCGCCCCAGGCGACGCCGGTGACAAGCGCGATCATTCCCGCGATGAACCAGACCAGCACCCAGATCGTCTGCAGCGAGATACCGACGCTCATCGCCGCCTGGTGGTCGTCGCCCAACGCCCGGATCGCGCGGCCCATCCGGGTCTTGCCCAGGAACGCCAGAAGACCAGCCACAAGGAGACCCGCCACGATGACAATGGTGATGTCCTTCTCTTCGAGGATCAGCAGCCCGCCCCAGGGCTCGAGCGTGATCGAACCCGTTGGAATGCCCAACTCGGCGGTGATCATCTGCTTGGTCTCGCCGCCGAAAATGATCTCGCCGAAGCCGATCAGGAAGAGCGTGATCCCGATCGTCGCCATGAAAAGGATGATGTCCGGCTGCCCCACCAGCGGCCGCAGCACGACCCGCTCGATGCTCCAGGCCAGCGCGAACATCACCGCCAGCGTCGCCGCCACCGAGACCCAGGCCGGCAGGCCCATCTGGTAGAGCCCCACCAGTGTCAGCGCCGCGAACACCACCATGATGCCCTGCGCGAAATTGAAGATGCGCGACGAGCGGAAGATCAGAACAAGGCCCAGCGCGATGAGCGCATAGAGGATCCCCGAAACGAGCCCCTCCCAAAGCACCTGGAGCAGGAAGTCAGGCGCCGCAATCATGTCGGCGAAGGGGGCGATGAAGATGTCGTTCAGCATGTCCCGGCCTCGCTGGTGGAAATCTCGCCGGAGAAGACTGCCGAAACGCCCTCCGGGGATTTTATGCTTTTATCCCAATGCCCGCTCAATGCTCCACCCCAAGGTAAGCGTCGATCACGTCCTGGTTCTTCCGCACCTCGTCCGGCGTCCCGTCCCCGATCTTGCGCCCGTAGTCCATCACCACCACCCGGTCGCTCAGGTCCATGACCACGCCCATGTCGTGCTCGATCAGCGCGATGGTCGTCCCGAACTCGTCGTTCACGTCCAGGATGAAGCGGCTCATGTCCTCCTTCTCCTCGACGTTCATCCCCGCCATCGGCTCGTCCAGCAAGAGCAGTTTAGGCTCGGCCGCCAGCGCACGGGCCAGTTCGACCCGCTTCTTCAACCCGTAGGGCAACCGCCCCACCGGCGTCTTGCGGATGTGCTGGATCTCCAGAAAGTCGATGATCTTCTCGACCTGCCGACGGTTCACGACCTCCTCGGCCTCGGCACCGCCCCACCAGAGCGCCTGGCGCCACATCGGCGCCTTCATGTGCGTCAGCCGCCCGGTCATGATGTTGTCGAGCGTGCTCATACCGTCAAACAGCGCGATGTTCTGGAACGTCCGGGCCACACCCTGCCGCGCGACCTCGTAGGGCTTCATCGGCGGGCGCTTCTTGCCACGGAACCAGACCTCACCTTCCTGTGGATGATAAAAGCCGGATATCACGTTGAGCATACTCGACTTTCCGGCCCCGTTCGGCCCGATGATCGCGCGGATCTCTCCCTCGTGGATGTCGAAGGAGATATCGCTGATCGCGGTGACACCGCCGAACTTCAGCGTGATGTTCTTCATCTCCATCATCACGCCGCCGATCTTGCGACCGTCGGCGGTGGTGTAGTTTCCGGCAAGCGCGTTCACTCCGCCGCCTCCACAACGTCTTCCAGCGTCTTCACCTCCACCGGCACGGTCTTTGCCTCGCGTATCTCCAGCGTCGCCTTGATCGACCCCTTCCGCCCGTCCTCATAGGTCACTTCCGTCTCGGTCGAGACCCGCTCCGACCCGTCATAAAGCGCCGCCACGAGGTCGTGGAACTTCTCGCCAATGATCTTCCGCCGCACCTTCCGGGTGCGAGTCAATTCTCCGTCATCGGCATCCAGTTCCTTGTGCAGCACCAGGAACCGGTGGATCTGGCAGCCCGAGAGCATGTCGTCGGTGGCGAGCGAGCGGTTCACCTCCTCGACATGGGCCTGCACGGTGTCGAGCACCTGTTGATGCCCCGCAAGCTCCTGGTACGAGGCATAGGCGATATTGTTCCGCTCGGCCCAGTTTCCTACCGCGGTCAGGTCGATATTGATGAACGCGGTGCAGTATTCGCGATCCGCGCCATGCACGACGGCCTCAAGGATGTTCGGGAAGAATTTCAGCTTGTTCTCGACGTACTTGGGCGCGAAGAGCGCCCCGTTCGCCAGCTTTCCGACATCCTTGGCCCTGTCGATGATCCTCAAATGCCCGGTCCCCTCCTCGATGAACCCGGCATCGCCGGTGGCGACCCAGCCCTCGGCATCCTTGGTGGAGGCAGTGCTCTCGGCGTTCTTGTAGTACTCGACGAACACGCCGGGCGAGCGGTAAAACACCTCGCCGCTCTCCGCGATCCGCAACTCCACACCCGGCGAGGGCACGCCCACCGTGTCCGCCCGCACCTCGTTGTCCGGCTGCTGGGTAATGAAGACCGATGCCTCGGTCTGCCCGTAAAGCTGTTTCAGGTTGATCCCGAGCGAGCGCCAGAAGTCGAAAATCTCCGGCCCGATGGCTTCCCCGGCGGTATAGGCGACGCGCACGTTCGACATGCCCGCCCGGTTGCGCACCGGCCGATAGACCAGCACATTGCCAACCGCGTAGAGCACCCGGTCGAGCACCCCCACCGGCTTGCCGTCGAGGATCCTCGGGCCCACCCGCGACGCCAGCTTCATGAACCACTTGTACATGCCGCGCTTGATGGCACCGGCATCCTCCATCCGGATGGTCAGGATGGTGATCCGCTCCTCGAAATAGCGCGGCGGGGCGAAGAAATAGGTCGGCCCGATCTCGTGCAGGTTCTCGTACATCGTCGAGGTCTGCTCGGGGCAGTTAACACAGAAACCGCACCAGTAGGCCTGACCGATCGAGAAGATGAAATCGCCCACCCAGGCCATCGGCAGATAGGCCAGCACGCTTTCCGTCTCGGTCAGCTTGTCGAACTCGGCGCTGGCCTTCGAGGTCTCGATGATGTTCCGGTTCGACAGCACCACGCCCTTGGGCCGGCCCGTGGTACCGGAGGTGTAAAGCATCACGCAGGTGTCGTCATAGCCGATCCCGTCGCGGCGCCGGTTCAGTTCCGCCTCGTGCCGGTCCTTCGAGGCCCGACCCATCTCCTGCACCTGCTCCAACGGCGTCAGGTGCGTGTGGTCGTATTTCCGCAAGCCCCGCTTGTCGACGTAGAGAATTTCGCTCAGACCCGGCAGCCGGCCCCTGATCTCGATGATCTTGTCGACCTGCTCCTGGTCCTCGACGATGGCCATGCGCGCGCCGCAATGGTCCAGCACATAGGCGATCTCCTCGGCCACGCTGTCCTGGTAGACCGGTACCGGCACCGCCGCCACCGACTGCACCGCCACCATCGCCATGTAGAACTGTGGCCGGTTCCGCCCGATGATCGCGACATGTTCGCCAGGCGACAGCCCGATATCGAGAAGCCCGAGCGCCAACGCCTCGATCTCGGCCTCGGCCTCGCTCCAGGTCCAGCTCTGCCAGATGCCGAATTCTTTCTCTCGGTATGCCGGGCGCGCGCCATAGGCGCGCGAATTCCGCGCCAGAAGCCTCGGAATCGAGGTCAGCTCGGCCATGTGTCCTCCCTGGTTGGGCGCGAGTGTGAGGGGTTCATTGCGCCGGGTCAATACACAAGTGAACGTACGTTCATGTGCGCGACGGTATGCCGCCTCAGTCGTCGCGCTCGGCCATGGCGGCGTCGCGCGCGGCGCGCGAGATCTGCTTTTTCGAGATGACCGAGGCAGCCAGCACACCAACCGTGACAATGCCGATGATGATGGTCGAAAGCGCGTTGATCTCGGGGCTGACGCCCAATCGCACCGAGGAGAAGATCTTGATCGGAAGCGTCGTGGCCGAAGGCCCCGCGGTGAAACTCGCGATCACCAGGTCATCAAGCGACAGTGTGAACGCCAGGAGCCAGCCGGCAATCACGGCAGGCGCGATGATGGGCAGGGTGACGGACGTGAACGCCTGGAACGGCGTACATCCCAGATCGAGCGCAGCTTCCTCGAGAGATTCGTCGAAGCTGACCAGCCGAGACGAAACCACGACCGAAACATAACACATCGCAAAGGTCGTGTGCGCCAGGATGATCGTCACGATCCCCCGGTCCAGCCCGATCGCGATGAAGAGCAGCAGAAGCGACAGGCCGGTGATCACCTCGGGCATCACCAGCGGCGCATAGATCATACCCGAGAACAGCGTCCGCCCCACGAACGCCCCCCGCCGCATCATCGCGTAAGCCGCCATCGTGCCAAGGATCGTGGCGATTGTGGCCGAGAAGAACGCCACCCGCACCGTCACCCACGCGGCATCCAGAAACGCCTCGTTCCGGATCACCTCGCCGTACCACTTGGTCGAGAATCCGGCCCAGACCGTCACCAGCTTCGACTCGTTGAAGCTGTAGACGATGAGAATGATCATCGGGATGTAGAGGAAGGCGAAGCCCAGCGTCAGCGACACGATGTTGAAGGTCGAAAGACGTTTCATCGTCCCGCCTCCCGCTCTTTCGCCTCGTGGCGCTGGAACAGCACGATGGGCACGATCAGGATCAAGAGCAGGATGATCGCCACGGCCGACGCTACCGGCCAGTCGCGGTTGTTGAAGAACTCCTCCCAGAGCACCTTGCCGATCATCAGCGTGCCCGACCCGCCCAGAAGCGACGGGATGACGAACTCGCCCACCGCCGGGATGAAGACAAGGAAGCACCCGGCGATCACGCCGGGACGCGCCAGGGGCCAGGTCACATGCCAGAAGGCGGACATGCGAGAGCACCCCAGGTCCTCGGCCGCCTCCAGAAGCGACGGGTCCATCCGCTCGAGCGAGGCATAGACCGGCAGGATCATGAACGGCAGGTAGGTGTAGACGATGCCGATATAGACCGCCGTGTTGGTGTTCAGCATCTGCAGCGGCTCCGAGATCACCCCGATCCACATCAGGAACTGGTTCAGGAACCCCTCGTTCGCCAGGATGCCGATCCAGGCATAAACGCGGATCAGGAAACTGGTCCAGAACGGCAGGATCACCAGCATCATCAGCGCCGGACGCCACTCCTCGGGCGCGCGCGCCATGCCATAGGCGATGGGGAAACCGACGCAAAGCGTGAGGAAGGTCGAGAGAATCGCGATCTGCAGACTGGACAGATAGGCTTTCCAGTAAAGCTCGTCCTCGGTCAGGAAGACGAAATTCTCGAAGTCGAGTTCGGAGAAAAACGCCCTCACCCCCTCCCAGCCGGCGGCCAGGTCCAGCGTTGGCGTATAGGGCGGGATGGAAATGGCGTAGTCCGAAAGCGAAATCTTCGCCACGATGGCGAAGGGCACCAGGAACAGCACCACAAGCCAGGCATAGGGTATGGCGGTGAACGCTCTCAGCATGGCCGCCCGTCCCCGACGCCGGACAGCGCGCGGCGCCTGCATGTTACCGGCCGCCAAATATCCTGGGGGGTCCGGGGGGCAACGCCCCCCGGCGGGTCGCCGCGGAACGCGGCGAAACCGCTCATGACGACAGCACCAGGCCGGCGGTGTCGGTCCACGAGAGCCACACCTCGTCCTCCCAGGTGAAATCCCTCCGGGCCAGCCGCGAACGGTTGCCGACCTCGCACTTGATCATCGGCCCCTCGTCGAGCTTCACGTGATAGGTCGAGAGATTGCCGAGGTAGCCGATATCCACGATCCTGCCCTTCACACGGTTGCCCGCCTCGGGCTCCTCGCGCGAGATTGCGATCTTCTCGGGCCGGATCGCCAGCGTCGCCGCCTGGCCCGGCTCCAGCGACGGGCCCGCCTGGCCCTTCAGGCTGCGCCCCTCGGCCCAGTTGAGCTCCGCCAACTCTCCAACCGCGCCGACGCGCCCCTCGATCAGGTTCACATCTCCGATGAAGTCGGCGACATAGATCGAACTCGGCGCCTCGTAGATGCGCCCCGGCGTGTCCACCTGGATCAACTCGCCGTGGTTCATCACCGCGACCCGGCTGGCCACGGTCATCGCCTCTTCCTGGTCATGGGTGACGATGACGAAGGTCGTGCCCGTCTTTTCCTGGATATCCATCAACTCGAACTGGGTTTCCTGGCGCAGTTTCTTGTCGAGCGCGCCGAGCGGTTCGTCCAGAAGCAGAAGCTTGGGCGCCTTCGCCATCGCGCGAGCCAGCGCCACCCGCTGCCGCTGGCCGCCGGACAGCTGGTGCGGCTTCCGGCGCGCCAGCTTGCCAAGCTGCGTCAGCTTCAGCATCTCGTCGACGCGCGCCGCGACCCGGTCCTTGTCAAGCCGGTCGCGCTTCAGCCCGAAAGCGATGTTGTCCCAGACCGAGAGATGCGGGAACAGCGCGTAGGACTGGAACATCATGTTCACCGCGCGCTTGTTCGGCGGCACCCCGGCCATGTCGGCCCCGTCGATGGTGATCCGCCCCTCGCTCGGGGTCTCGAAGCCCGCCAGCATCCGCATCAGCGTGGTCTTGCCACAGCCCGAGGGGCCGAGGAGCGCGAAGAATTCCTTCGGATAAATGCCCAGCGAGATATCGTCGATCGCGGTAAAGTCACCGAACCGCTTCGAGATGTGCTCGATCCGGATCAGCGGCGTCGCCGTCGGATCGTCCCAGGGGTGAAAGGCTTTGTCATCGACCATGTCCCGGCCTTCAATAAAAAGAGGCTCCGGGGGTGCCGGAGCCTCGCCGCGTTCAGGTGCCCGACTTGACCTTGGTCCATAGCCGGGTGACCGTCCGTTGCACCTTGGGATCGTAAGGCGACTTGGTATAGAGCTTCTCGGAGGTCTCTGCATCCGGATAGATCGCCGGATCGCCGATCACGTCCTCGACCAGGAACTCCTGGGACGCCTTGTTGCCGTTGGCGTAGTAGACATAGTTCGACGCGGCGGCCATGTTCTCGGCATCCATGATGAAGTTCAGGAAGGTGTGGGCGGCATCAGGGTTCGGCGCATCGGCCGGAATCGCCATCATGTCGAACCACATAAGCGAGCCTTCCTTGAAAGCGTTGTACGCGATCTCTACGCCGTTGCCGGCCTCGGCCGCCCGGTCACGCGCCTGCAGCACGTCACCCGACCAGCCGACCGCCACGCAGATCTCTCCGTTGGCCAGCGCGTTGATGTATTCCGAGCTGTGGAACTTCTGGATGTAGGGACGCACCGCCATCAGAACCGGCTCGACCTTCTCGATCACGTCCGGGTCCTGCGTGTCGGGGTCTTCGCCCAGGTATTGCAGCGTCATCGGAATGATCTCGGTCGGCGCATCCAGGAAATGCACGCCGCACTCGGCAAGCTTTTCCATGTTCTCCGGCTTCAGGACCAGATCCATGCTTGAAATCGGCGCGTCATCGCCGAGGATCTCGGTCACCCTGCCGACGTTCACGCCAAGTCCGGTGGTGCCCCACATGTAGTTGATCGAGTGTTCGTTGCCCGGATCGTACTGCGCGGTGCGCTCCTCGATCAGGTCCCACATGTTTGCAAGGTTCGGCAGCTTCGAGGCATCGAGCTTCTGAAAGGCACCGGCCTGGATCTGGCGCTGAAGGAAGTCTCCCGAGGGTACCACCACGTCGTAGCCCGAACTGCCCGCAAGCAGCTTGGTCTCCAGCACCTCGTTGGAATCGAAGACGTCGTAGATCAGGTCGATCCCCGTCTCTTCCTCGAACTTGGTCAGCAGTTCCTCGTCGATATAGTCCGACCAGTTGTAGACGCGCACCTCGTCGGCAAAGGCCGCCGAGACAAGCGCGGTTGAGGCCAGAGCGGCCCCGATCATTCCAAGTTTCATGGTTCTCTCCCCATTGAAATTTGCGGGTGATACTTGTGCAATCCCCGAGGCGCTACAAGGGGCTTCATGCGTGCCGGCGACCCTCGCGTTCACTTTTTGCGGCGTTCGCCCGAAATCCCGGCAAAATTCTCAAGCGCGACGCACGCCAGGGCAAACGCGCCCCGATTTCATCGGTCCGCAAGTATCCTCGGGGGTGCGGGGGCAGACAGCCCCCGCCTCAGCCCGATTGACGCCATCGCGGTTTTGAGGATAGTCGCTCCGACCCTCCCCCGGAGCTACCGACATGCCGTTGACCAACATACGCCCCACCGCCGAGTTGCAGGCGCTCGACGCCGCGCACCACATGCACCCCTTCACCACCAACGCCAGCCTTGCCGCCAAGGGCGCGCGGATCATCACCCGTGGCGAAGGCGTCTGGCTCACCGACAGCGAAGGCGCACGGATCCTGGACGGCATGAGCGGCCTCTGGTGCGTGAACATCGGATACGGGCGTGAACGCCTGGCCGAGGTCGCGGCGCGGCAGATGCGTGAATTGCCGTTTTACAACACGTTCTTCCAGACCAGCCATGTCCCCGCCATCGAACTGGCCGCGAAACTGGCCGAGATCACGCCCGGCGACCTCAACCACGTCTTCTTCGCCGGCTCCGGATCGGAGGCGAACGACACCAATCTTCGCATGGTGCGGCACTACTGGTCGCTTCAGGGCAAGCCCGAGAAGACCATCGTCATCAGCCGCAAGAACGCCTATCACGGCTCGACGATGGGCGGTGCCTCGCTGGGCGGCATGGTCCCGATGCACGAGCAGGGCAGCCTGCCGATCCCGGACATCCACCACATCAATCAACCCTACTGGTGGGGCGAAGGCGGCGATCTCGACGCCGAGACCTTCGGCGTCGAGCGCGCGCTGGAACTGGAAAACGCCATACTCGAACACGGTGCCGACAGGGTCGCGGCCTTCATCGCCGAACCCATCCAGGGCGCGGGCGGCGTCATCATCCCGCCCGACAGCTACTGGCCCGAGATCCAGCGCATCTGTGACACCCACGACATCCTTCTGATCGCCGACGAGGTGATCTGCGGCTTCGGGCGCACCGGCAACTGGTTCGGCCACCAGACCGTTGGCTGCAAACCGGATATCATCACCATCGCCAAGGGCCTCTCCTCGGGCTACCAGCCGATCGGCGGCTCGGTCGTCTCGGACCGGATTGCCAGGGTGATCGACGCCGACGAGTTCAACCACGGCTACACCTACTCGGGCCATCCCGTCGCTGCCGCCGTGGCGCTGGAAAACCTCCGTATCATCGAGGAAGAAAAGCTGGTCGAGAAGGTCCGCGACGAGACAGGGCCCTACTTCCAGAAGAAGTGGAAGTCCCTCGAAGACCACCCGCTTGTGGCCGACGCGCGCATGGTCGGCCTGATGGGGTCGCTGGCGCTGACCCCCGACAAGGGTGCCCGCGCCGCCTTTGCCTCCGAGCCAGGCACGGTGGGGTTCATCTGCCGCGAAAACTGCTTCGCCAACGGCCTTATCATGCGCCATGTGAACGACCGGATGATCGTCGCCCCGCCGCTCGTCATCTCGAAAGACGAGGTCGACACGCTGGTTGAGCGCGCCTGGAAGGTCTTCGATCTGACGCTTGCCCGGCTCAAGGACGAAGGGCTGATGAAAGCGGCCTGACGAAATGGGAGGGCGCCTTCGGCACCCTCCCCGACACTCGCTACATGGTACCCGCGTCAGGCGGCCAACGCCCGTTCCGAGAGATACGCGTTCAGCCGCCACATGCCCCAGGCCAGTGGCACGGCCGCCAGCCCTGCAAGCGCCCAGGCCAGCGGTTCGTCGGCCATCGTCTCGAAAACCTGCGTATAGCCGTGGATCGCTGCAAAGGTCATCGCCGCGTTGAACAGCCCCCGGCGGTTGGCATGCGCCGCCCAGAATGCTGCGCCTGCCAGAAGGACGGCCCAGACAAGCGTAAAGACATGCTCGCTGATCTGCACGAACTGCGCCTCGAAGGCCTCCCGCGCCGCAAGGTTCTGCTCCCAATCCAGCGCGGCATCGTAGGGCGCCTGGTAGAACGATGCGCCCACGGTATCGCCCCAGAGCGAGGCCACGAGAAACGCGAGGTTGCCTACCACTGTCGCCATGATAGCCAGAATACCCGCGTGCCTGCCAAGGCGATCCGTCAGGCGACCCGCCAGCCACGCGCCCGGCGCGGCAAGAGCAGCCATTTGCAGGATCGTCAGCGTCGGCTCGGGCGAATAGAAAACATAGGCTGCGTGAAAGTATCCGGTGCCGGTGTCCAGCATCTGCGCAAAGGGCACGATGGCAAGTGCCGTCACCAGCCGGACATCGAGCAGAACACCTGCCCCGGCCAACAGCACCGCGGCGTAGCCAAGGGCTGCGGCCATACTCCAGCCAGTCGCACCGTCAATCGCGATCGCAAGCCCGGTCAGGTGCATTGCCGCGCCCATCAGAGCCACCGATCCGGCGGCAAAGCGGAACCGCGCCGCGCCGCGCAGGAAGAACGCAAGCGCGGTTCCCGCGACCGCCGCACCACCGGCCAGCATCGCGATATCGGCCACTTCGAGATAGGTCTCGGCCAGCTCGAAACCGGCCCCGCCAACCAGCATTCCGGCGCCGATGATCGCCGCGGCATTGCCGAGCATCCGGAAAAGATCGGAACCCGAAACAAGCACCCAGGCCCCGATAGCCAGGAAGATGGCGCCCAGGACGGAAACCGCCAACGCATCGGCCAGCCAGAAAATCATGCCGAATGTCGCAGCCAGAATGCCCGCCGTGAGGACCGCGTTGACCACCAGTGCGATCATCGTCTCGCGCGAGCGCCGTGCGATCTCGGCCGCCTGAGCCGGTGACAGCCAGCCCTCCCCGACAAGTGCCCCGGTATTGATGACATGTGTCATTTGTCGCCTCCATGAACAGCGTTCACAGATTGGTTAGGCGAATCGTGAACCGCGTTCAAGAAATTTGAACGACGTTCAGATTTAACGTTACGTCACGGCTTTCCGAAGGTTGACCAGTGCCTCGGCGAGGATTGTGCGCGCCACGTCGGCGTCCTCGGCCTCGACATAGCAGCGCAACTCGGGCGCGTTGCCGGAGGGACGGAAGTGCAGAATGCGCCCGTTCTCGAAGGTCATGCGGACCCCGTCGGTCGTGTCTGTCGCTTCCACGGCGCCAAGACCGCCGGGAAGCACCGAACGATCGCCGCCAAGGATCGCTTGCACCACTTCCAACGAGGCCTCGCGGGGAATGTCCTTGAGCCGGTCTGTCGCCGTCCGCCGCATCGGCAGTGCCGCGACAAGTCCGGAGAGCGGCACACCCGCCTCGCCCGCCGCCGCAAGCGTGGCGATCAGAGGCAGGGTCGAATCCCGGGTCATGAGCGTGGGCAATTTGGCCCTGCCGGACACGTCCCAGCCCAACAGGAAACCGCCATTCGGCTCGTAACCCGCGACCTTCGTGCCCTCACCGGCCCCCCGCGCCTCCATCTCGGCAATCACGTAGGGCGAGCCGATGCGGGTGCGGGACACCCGCCCGAACGCCTCCATCAGGTCTACCATCGTATTGGCCGAGACCGTCGTGACCACTTCATCGGCACCGCACCAGCGCGCGGTGACCGGTCCGAGAACATCGCCCGGCACCACCTCGCCCCGGTCGTCGATCATCAGCGGCCGGTCGGCATCTGCATCAGTCGAGACCATCGCATCAAGCGAGTGCTCGCGCACCCAACCCGCGAGCTTACGCCTTGTTGCGGCGTCCACCGCCTCGGTATCGACGGGGATGAATTCCGACGACGCGCCCAGGACGACGACCTCGGCACCAAGCGACAGCAGTACCGGAGGCAGGGTTTCCGACGCCACCGAAGAATGCAGCCAGACACCGATCTTCTTCCCGGCCAGAACGCCTTCCGGCATGCCCTCGGAATAGCGGCGCACATACTCCTTCGCGGCATCGTGGGACACCACCCGCGCTGGCGCCCGCGCGATTTCCCAATGCGACACCGCCGTTCTCAGCGGCCCCTCGTCCGCCTTGGTGAACTCGCCCGTCCCGGTATAGAATTTCAGCCCGTTGCGATCCGCCGGGATATGGCTGCCGGTGACCATGATCGAAAGCGTGCCTTCCGCCAGTGCCGCGCCCGCCAGTGCCGGGGTCGGAAGAACGCCGCAATCGACCACTTCAAGCCCCTGGCTGGCGGCACCTTCTGCCACGGCGCGCGCAATGCGCGGGCTGCTGTCGCGCCGATCCTGGCCCACGAACAAACGGCCGTTGTGGGCATGAAGCGATACGAAGGCCGCTGCGTATGTCGCACAGAGATCGTCGGTCAACTCGCTGGCAAGCCCGCGCAGGCCACTGGTTCCGAACTCGGGCATCAGGTCCGCCCGTTCAGGTCCCGGCACTCGGGAACGGGCGTCTTGACCGTCCCATCCGAAACCCACTGGTCGAGATTGTCACAGACCAGGTCGCCCATCATCTGCCGCGTCTCGACCGAGCCGCTGCCCACATGCGGCAGCAGCACCACGTTATCGAGCGTCTTTAGCGCATCCGGGATCTTCGGCTCGGCCTCGAACACATCCAGACCCGCCCCGCCCAGTCGCCCCTCGACCAGCGCCTCGACCAGCGCCGCCTCGTCGATGACCGTGCCCCGCGCCACATTGATGACAATGCCCTCCGGCCCCAGCGCATCCAGAACCTCCGCATCCACCAGGTGCCGCGTCGCCGCGCCGCCCGGCGTGATGACGATCAGCACATCCGACCGCCGCGCCATCTCGACAAGACTGCCCACGTATTCGTAAGACACATCCTTCGGACTTCGCGTGTGATAGAGGATCGTGGGATTGAATGGCCGGATCGTCGCCGCGATCTCCTGCCCGATCCGTCCCATCCCGAGAATGCCGACCGTCCGGTTGCGGATCGAGCGGGTCAGCGGATAGTTCCCC
>JAJDOD010000204.1 GCA_022340315.1 Silicimonas sp.
ACAGGATCAGGAGGGCTAACCGATGAAGATGAGCGACAGCCGGGTGATCGCCGCGGAACCGGCCGTGGTCTGGGCCGCAATTCTGGACCCCGAGGTTCTGAAGGCGTGTGTACCGGGCTGCGAGGAGATGACCGGGTCGCCGGAGGACGGCTTCGAGGCAACCGTCGTGCAAAAGGTCGGTCCGGTAAAGGCGACGTTCAAGGGGGTGGTGACGCTGTCTGAAATGGACGAGCCGAACAGTCTGACATTGACCGGCGAGGGCAAAGGCGGCGCGGCGGGTTTTGCGAAGGGCAGCGCCGACGTCACGCTCGCGGCCGAAGGTGACGGTACGAAGATCTCCTATGACGTGAATGCCAGCGTCGGCGGCAAGCTGGCGCAGCTTGGCAGCCGGATCATCGACAGTTTCGCCAAGAAGATGGCGGACCAGTTCTTCGAGCGTTTCCAGGCAGTGGTCGAAGGCACCGATGGCGAGGCCGAGCTTGAGGTCAGCGACGAGAAGAAGGGCTGGCTGGCGCGGCTCCGGGGAAAGTAACCGACCGGTTTGGTTCCTTACGTGTCGGCTCCGACCGCCTGAAGCGCCGTCTGAACATAGGTGTCGGCAACGGCATCGCGGTCAAGCCGCCCGTCGTCGCGGAACCAGACAGTTACGCCCGTCATCATGGCAAGAAGCGCCTTCGACACCACCGATGGCTCGGATATGCGGAACTCGCCCGATGCCGCGCCATCGGCGAGGATCGCTCGCAGCGTCGCCTCGTAGGCGTCGCGCAGCGGAACGACCGCCGCGCGGCCGTCGGTTTCGAGGCTTCTCAATTCCATGTACGCCAGAAACACGTCCTCGGGCTGGTCGATATGATAGGTGACATGGAAGCGGGTGAAGGCCACCAGCCGTTCGACGGGCGAGCCCCACGTCCCGACCGCGTTGTGCATGGCGTCCAGCAGTCGCCGCATGTGGCTCTCCATCAGGTCGACGAGGAGCTGCTGCTTCGACGGGAAGTGATTGTAGATCGCGCTCTGCTGGATACCGACCGATCCGGCGATATCGCGCATCGAGACACCTTCGTATCCATGCGCCGCGAATAGCCGCCGTGCATGATCACGCAGATCATCCTTCGTATTGGTCCGCGTCGCCGGTGAAACCGCCATAATCCGCCCAAGAACGAGTGTTCACCTGACATTAACCCTGTTTGGGGACACAAGAAAACCCGTGAGTTGTCCAATGCACCGGCTGGCCCCCGGTCGCGAATGCAGTGATACTTGCACCTGGCGCAATGGAAGGTGTCCGTGAAGGTCCTGTTCGTTCATCAGAATTGTCCCGGCCAGTTCCGGCACCTGGCGCCCGCGCTGGCGGCCGAGGGGCACGAGGTTGTCTTCATTGGCCAGAAGGACAAGCAAACGCCCAGGGGCGTAACGCGCCTCGAGTACGAGCCGCATCGCGGTGTGACGTCCCGGATACATCCCTATCTCGCCGGGACCGAGGCGGCGGTCATCAACGGCCAGGCGGTCGCGCGGCTTGGGTTCAAGCTGAGGCGGAAGGCTTTCACGCCGGATGTGATGATCGGGAATCCGGGCTGGGGCGAGACACTGTTTCTCAAGGATGTCTGGCCGGAGGCGCCACTGATCACTCTCTCCGAGTTCTATTACAATGGGCGCGGCTCGGATATTGGCTTTGATCCCGAATTCGACACCGGCCCGGACGCGGTTCTGCGTGCCCGTGCCCGGTCATCCCAGCACCTGCTGGCGATCGAGGCAGCGGATGTGTCCTATAGCCCGACCGAGTGGCAGAGGTCGCAGTTTCCCGCCGTGTACCGCGAGAAAATCCGGGTCATACATGATGGCATTGATACAGACCTGGTCCGCCCCGATCCGGCGGCAAGGTTTTCACTTCCCGACGGTACGGTGCTGTCGGCGGGCGACGAGGTTCTGACCTATGTGGCGCGCAATCTCGAACCCTACCGCGGATTTCATTCCTTCATGCGGGCGCTTCCGGCGGTGCTCACGTCACGTCCCGATGCGCGTGTGGTCATCGTTGGCGGCGACGAGGTCAGCTATGGCGGCCGCCCGAAAGAAGGCGGAACCTGGCGAGAGAAGCTGCTGGCCGAGATCGGCCCGCTTCCCGACCGCGTGACCTTCACCGGGCGGATACCCTATCGCGACTACCTCTCGCTCTTGGGTGTCTCGGCGGTGCATGTCTATCTCACCTATCCGTTCGTTCTCAGCTGGTCGATGCTCGAGGCGATGGCCGCCGGCGCCTTCGTGGTCGGCTCGGCCACGCCGCCGGTCGAGGAGGTGATCGAGGATGGACAGAACGGCTGGCTGGTGGATTTCTTCGATACTCAGGCGATGGCCGCACGGGTGTCAGAGGCCCTGGCCAGACACCGCCAAATGGGCGCGATGCGCGCTGCGGCGCGGTCAACGGTCGTCGAGAGGTACGCGTTGAAGGACTGTCTCGAACGGCAGAAAGGCCTCATCCGGTCGGCGGTAACCGCGTCTTAACCTAAACTTGCAAGAACGGCGCAGGAGCGGGAGCAAGGTTCGGATCCGGCGCGATGAGCGATGACACCATCAATGGCGGAAGCGGCAACGATACGATCCTTGCCGGGATCGGGAACGACCTTATTTCGGGCGGCACCGGCGACGACGTAATCTTCGACGGGGCGGGCAACGATACGGTCTCGGGCGATGACGGCGACGATACCTTCTGGCTGGCGAGCGGTGCAAACGACGGGGCCGACAGTCTCGATGGGGGCAACGGCTCGGACACGCTGATCGAGGATCTGACGGCGGAGACGCCGGGCAGCTACACTGTTACGGCGGATCTCACGCTTGGAACGCATTACCTCGATGCCGGGGCCAGCGGCGTTGACACGCTGGCGGGGATCGAGAATTACACTCTTCTCGGGTCCTTCGACGCGACGGTAAATGGCAATTCGCTGGCGAACACGCTGATCACGGGGGACGGGGCCGATTCAGTTCTCGGATATTCCGGGCACGATATTCTGACCAGTGGCGGCGGTGCGGACACTCTGGGCGGCGGCTGGGGCAATGACACGCTCGACGGCGGCGGCGGTAATGATCTTCTCTCGGGCAATGAAGATGCAGACACGCTCAACGGCGGCGCGGGATCGGACACCCTGTTCGGCGGCGACGGCAACGATGTTCTGAACGGCGGCGGCAGCCCCGATACGCTTGTCGGCAACGAGGGCGCCGACACGATGGACGGCGGTGACGGCTCTGACAGGTACTCGGTCGATGCGCTGGATGTCATCACGGATACCGGCGCTTCCGGCTACGATGTCGCACAGGTGATCGACGCGGGCGGTGTTGCCCTGACGCTCTCGGCCTGGAGCGGAGTTGAGCGGGTCAACGGGTATTCCGGCAACGATGGACTGGACGCCGGCGGGCTGGCCGATGCCTTCGCGCTCTCGGGCGAGGCTGGCGCGGACACCCTGACCGGCGGCAACGCAAACGACACGCTCATGGGCGGCGACGGGGACGACGTACTGACTGGCAACGGCGGCGACGACCAGTTGCTGGGCGGAACGGGCAACGACAGCTTCAGCGGCGGGGCCGGAAACGATGTGTTCTACATCGGCGAAACCGGCGATGTCGTCACCGACGGTGGGGCCGGTTTCGACAAAGTCGTGATCACCGAGGCGGCCGGGCTTTCGATCTCGGTTGGAAGCTGGACCGGTGTTGAGCGGTACAATGGTTACTCCGGTGGCGACGCCATAGATGCCACGGGCAGTTCCGAGAACCTCACTTTCGACGGGCGCAGTGGCGCCGATACACTGACGGGCGGTTCCGGGGCCGATGTCTTCTTTGCCGGAAGCGGCAACGACAGTGTCATCGGCGGGGGTGGCAGTGACGCATTGATTGGCGGCGACGGCGATGATGTCCTCAACGGGGGCGCGGGCGACGACTTTCTGTTTGGCCAGGCCGGGGCGGACCGCTTCGTGTTCGACGACGGTTACGGCAGGGACGTGGTGAAGGACTTCACACCCGATACAGACCTAATAGACCTCTCGCAGCACTCCCTGGTTTTCAGTTTGCTCAACCTTGTCATTCTTCAGGTCGGGGCGAACACGGAAATCACGGTTGTCAGTGCCTTGTTGGACAAGATCGTTCTCGCGGATGTCACGGCATCCGACCTGGATGCCGGAGACTTCCTGTTCTGAGCGCATGGGCAACAGCGGGACCGCAGAACGCGGGAGGAAAACATGTCGATGAGCGAACATGGCGCGAAACGCCAGAATTTCCTGGGGTCGATGGCGTTCCTGAAAGACGCGAAGGCAAGGCGCGAGGCAGCGCTGATCGCTCCCTTTCTCGATGCGCAGTTCTATCTCGAGAACAACGCCGACGTCGCGGCGGCGGGACTTGATGCCGGGTACCACTACGCCAAGTACGGCTGGCGCGAGGGACGCGATCCTTCGCCCAGTTTCTCGACCAGCGGTTATCTGTCGCAGCATCCGAGGCTGGCGCTCGAGGGAACGAACCCGCTGGTGCATTTCGCTCAAGGGGCCGGCAGCAGGGATAGCGCGGCGGAGCCCGTCGCGGACGAACGGCTGAGAGATGAGATCGCGCTGATCTCGGAACATTTCGACCCGGCGTTCTACGCCAGGCGCTATCGTGGGGCGACCGCTGGCGACATGAGCGCGGCCGAGTACTATTGCCGCACCGGCTGGCGCGAGGGGCACGACCCCGCGCCGGACTTCTCGACCAGCTACTACCTGACTACCAATCCCGACATACGCGAAAGCGGCGTAAACCCTTTCTGGCACTACCTGATCGCCGGACGCGACGAGGGGCGATTGCCCATTCATCCCGGCGGATGGCGGCATGGCGTGCTGAGCCGCCAGACGACGTTTGAGGCCCATTGCGCCGATTGGAAACGTACCGATCCCGAACCCGACCTGCTGTCGCGGGAAGCACTGGCCGAACGGCTGGAGGCGATGCGCGAGGCGCAGGGAATGTTGATCTCAATCGGCCATGACGACTATCGCAAAACACCTGGTGGCGTGCAGCTTTGCGTCGAGATCGAGGCGCGGGATTCCCTGGCGCACGGTCTCGACTACCTGAACCTCCACCCCTGGCAGCCACTTCCGAAACTGGCCGATGCCGACGCCGACAGCATTCTTTGCCTGGTCCTCAACGGACGCATGGTGGGCACGTCGCGCGCAAGCAACGTTGCGGCTGCGTTGTCGTCGCTGCCGGGTCTGGCCGGCCAGACACGGCTGGTCATTCATCATCTGTCCGGCCATGCGCCCGAGGCCGTTGCCTCGCTTGCCGGGCAACTTGGCGTCGAGCGCGCGCATTTCTGGCTGCACGACTATTTCACGCTGTGCACCAGCTATGCGCTGCAGCGGAACAACGTGACCCCCTGCAGCGTTCCCGATGCCGCATCGAATGCCTGCGGAATCTGCATCTTCCGAGAAGAGCGAGCGCGCCAGGCCAGCCGACTTGCGCGTTTTTTCGAGACGCTTGCCATCGACGTTGTATCGCCCTCGCGCGTCGCGCTCGAGTTCTGGGAGGCAAGGTCCGATCTGCCGACGGCCTCGATGTGCGTTCACTCGCATGTTGAACTTGCACCTGTGCCGACCGGTG
>JAJDOD010000015.1 GCA_022340315.1 Silicimonas sp.
CCTGCAGTGCCGCATGCTCGCTGTCCGGCCCGATCTCGAACTGGAGACGAACGCCGAAACCGTCGGACATGCCCAGCAAGGTCTGCTCCATGACCGGTCCGGCATCGGCAAACTCGCCCGTCGCCCCGGTGATCGGCCGGATGATCGGACTGTTGGTGTCCGCAATCTCGGGGCCCTGCGTGATGATCAGCGATCCGTCTGCGAACTCAAATACTTGCCGGGTAATGACGATGTTGCCAGTCGTCGTGTGGCCGCCGTCACCGACGAAATAGCCGTCGCATGTCCAGGTGCCGAGAACCAGTTCAGGCCAGACCGGCGACCCGTCGGCATTGGTGCCTTCGACATCGCCATCCAGCGTGCCGGAGGGATAGATATATCCCTGCGTGACAAAACCGTTGCCGAAGGCGGGCATTCCATCCGGATGTACCGGCGTCTCGGCAAAAATGAACCGCGACAGGTCTTCCGCGACGTCGAATTCCATCAACGCCCCGGCCGAGGCCGCCTGTCCGGAGACCACAATTACCGCGGCCGCCGCTATCGTGCGAAAATCAAACATTTGTATTTCCTTTTCAGTTGGTTGGATAAAAAAGCTGACACGTTCAGGAAATCGACATTGCGACTGCGCCGATATGCCGGTGATCGGTGCCACAGCAGCCGCCCAGGACATGCACGGATGGCAGAACCTCGATCAGGCGCTTGTGCAATTCTCCGAACTCGACGGGATCGCCCGCGTCGAGCTCTTCCGCCTCGTCCAGCTCCGCATGGCTGAGCCGGCTCGCGTTGGCGCGGAACCCTCCGATGCGATGCAGCCAATCCCCTTCGAGCACGTCCGCGAAGTGGTCGGGGTGGGCGCAGTTGACCATGTAGTAGATCGGTCCCTGTCCGGTGGCCGCATCCGTCGCCGCGATGGCGGCGGCAAGCGGCTGGCCGTTCGGCAATCGTCCGTCCGTCTCGGTCGTGAAAGACACGACGATCGGCAGGCCGACGGCTTGCGCGGCGCGCGCGATCCCGATTGCCTCCGAGGCATAAGTCATGGTCAGGGCCGTTGCCATTTCCGCACCTGCCGCGCTCAGCGCCTCGATTTGCGGGCGATGATAGGCTTCGGCCTCCTCCGGCGTCATCTCGGCGCCGCTGACATAGCCATCGCCGCGCGGCCCGATGCAACCGCTGACGATGATCGGCGCGGTCGAGGGGGCGGCTTCGGCCCGGATCTCTTGCATGAGATCGACGGCGCGCCTGTTGACCTCGCGCAGCCGCGCCGCATCGTAACCCAGAAGCGCACCCCAATCGGCGCTTGCGCGCCAGGTTGGCGTCTCGAGCACGAACCCCAGCCCGCGCGCCTGCGCGATCTCGAGGTGGCGCCGGAAATAGCGCCGCAGCACGGCGGTTCCTTCCGGTGTCTCCAGAAGTGCGAACGAGGCGAAATACGGCAGATCAAGCTTGTCCTCGAAGATCAGCGTGGTCTCGCATCCACCGTCGATCAGGAACGTAACGTCCGACTGGTGCGGCAGAACGGGAGTTGAGGTTTTGGTCAGATCCTTCATGATTGTCGTGCTCCAAGAATTTCGATGGCCTCTTTTCGCAAGCGTCCAATGATCCCGCTTCTTGAAAACCTCCGTTTTGTCTCCGGAAATTCTCCGGTGTCCCGCACAACGGGTCCGCGGACATGAAACTCCGCTTCGGTCATTTCGAGCTTGATACCGGCACGCCTGAACTCTTCCGCGACGGCGCGCCGGTGCAAATCGAACCCAAGGTGCTCGACATCCTCGTGCACCTTGCCGAGAACCACGGGCAGATCATCTCCAAGGATGGCCTCATCGAGACCGTCTGGAACGGCCGCATCGTTTCGGACGCCGCGGTGACATCGAGGATCAATCTCGTGCGGCAGGCGGTGGGCGATGACGGGCGGCGGCAGGAGATCATCCAGACCTTGCCGAAGCGCGGCTTCCGGTTCGTGGCCGAGGTCGAGATCGAGGGCCCCTCTGCCCCGGACAGCGCGCAGCCGATGGAGGCCGAAGCCTCGATCCTCGTCCTGCCCTTCACGGACCTGACGCCGGACCAGTCCGGTTTCCTGGCCGAGGGGCTGACCGAAGACCTGATCGTGGCGCTCTCGCGCTATGGCGACGTTCGGGTGGTGTCGCTCGGTTCGGCCCTTCGGATCAAGGAACGGCAGTCATGGCTCGAAAACCCGATGGCGGAGGTGCCCACCGATTACATGATCACGGGCACGGTGCAGGTCCGTGGCAATCGTGTCCGCGTCACCGTGCAGTTGTCGGAACGCGCGACAGGGGCAAGCATCTGCGCCGAGCAGTTCGATCGCGAGTTGCGAGACTATTTCGAAATCCAGGATGAGATCGTCAAATCGCTCGCGGGGTGCCTTCCCTGGCGCGTGCTCACCCATGTCGGCCGCCGCCTGACCACAAGCCGGGCGCCGCGCCTGTCATCGTACCAGGCGTTCGTGCGGGCCGGGTATGACATCGGCGTGCACGGTGACATCGGACGCGCCGAGGCCGCCTATCGGGACATCGTCCGCGCCGATCACGGCTTCGGGCCCGCGCGCGCGGCGCTGGCATTTCTTCTTGGCTACAAGGTATTCTTCACCGGGCAACAGACGGATGCCGAAGTCGCGGAATCGCTTGATCATGGCCGGGCCGCGATCCGCTTGAGCGCCGACAACGAACGGGTCCTTGCGAAATGCGCGATGGTCTTCCAGTTCGCCGCCCAGTTCTCGATCGCGCGCAAGCTGGCGGAACAGGCGATACGTATCAATCCGAATTCGACGGACTGCACGCATTTCCTGGCGACCATACTCACAGCCTCGGGCGAGGCGGAGAAGGCCGTCGAGTACCATCGTCAGACGATGTTGCTCGATCCGCTCTTTCCCGAGGAACACTACGAGGGAATGATCGAGGCGCACTTTGTTCTGGGCGACTACGACTTCGCTCTCGACCTGATTGATCGCTGGAGCGATCCGGCGCGCCACATCCTGTCCTATGGCGCCGCCTGCGCGGCCCTCGCCGGGCAGCAGGACCTGGCGGCGGACTTCGCCGGGAGATTCGCGGAAACCGCGCCTCCCGGCTATTCCAATGCCGCGTTCGTCTCCGCGCTTCTGCGCTATCACAAACGCCCCGAGGATCGGCTTCACTGGCTGGAAGGGTTCGAGGCCGGGGGCATCCCCGAGATGGACAAGGTGCGCGCCTCGGGGATCGCGGACGCGTAAGGCCCTTGTGTTCGGAGCCTCGAAGGGACATATTCTAATTACCGAATTTGATGAGGCGAGGCTCGAATGCGACGACGTGAGTTCATGGCCATGTCTGCAGGTCTCCTTGCGCTTGGTGCGCCGCTGAGATCCATCGCCCGGACCAGCCTTGGGGGCGGCACGCTGACCACGATCAGCGACGGGACACTGGCGCTTCCGCTCGCCTTGCCGCAAGACGTGCCGGCCGCCGAACTTGCCGAGCTCTCGGCCCGTTTCGGTCTTGAGCCAAGCGCGACAACGCCCCGGCCACTCAACGTGACGCTCTGGCAATCGGGCGACCGGACTGTGCTCTTCGACGCGGGCAGCGGCCCGGCATTCGTGGATACCGCCGGGGCGCTCTATGACAATCTCGACGCCGTCGGGGTCGCGCTGGAACAGGTCACGGATGTGGTCTTCACCCATGCTCACCCCGATCACATCTGGGGGATCATCGACGACTTTGACGAGATCGCCTTTCCTGAAGCGCAGCTTTGGATCGGCCAGTCCGAATACGACTACTGGACCGATCCGGCCACGACGGACAGTCTGGACGAAACCCGCAAGTTCTTCGCCGTCGGCGCAGCGCGGCGGCTGGAAGCGATCGCCGGGAACCTCACGACTTTCGCCGATGGCGACGAGGTTCTCCCCGGCATAACCGCACGAATGACGCCGGGGCACACGCCCGGCCATATGAGTTTCCTCGTGTCCGATGGGGGCCAGCGCGCGCTGGTCCTCGGCGATGCGGCAACCAACGGGCACCTGAATTTCGCACGCCCGGACTGGCCTTCGGACAGCGACCAGGACAGGGAACAGGCCGCCGAGACGCGCGCGCGGCTCTTCCGCGATCTTGCCGGTGAAGCCACCATGCTGATCGGCTACCACCTGCCCGGCGACGGTCTCGGGCGTGTCGAGGCCGAAGGCGACGGCTACAGGTTCGTACCGCTATGAGACACTTTCGCACCCTTGCCATCCTGCTTTTCCTCTCGACCACCGCACAGGCAAGCGAGGACATTCCCGACCAGTATCCCGCCTCGCCGCTCTATTCGAAACCGGTCGAGGTCGTGCCCGGCATCTGGTCCGCCATCGGCGCCACCGCGCCGCCGACCTATGAGAACACCGGGCACAACAACAACCTCAGTTTCATCGTGACCGGAGACGGCGTGATCGTCGTGAACGGCGGCGCGGCCTATGTCCTGGCCAAGGCGCTGCACGACGAGATCAAGACGATCACAGATCAACCGGTGAAGCTTGTGATCAACGAGAACGGCCAGGGGCACGCGATGCTGGGCAATTCCTACTGGTCCGAGCAAGGAGTGCCGATCATTGCCCATGTGGATGCGGCGGCGGCCTTCGAGCATGACGGCGCGCAATCGCTGCAACAGCACCAGAATGTTCTGAAGGAGAAGGCCGAAGGGACCACGCTCGTCGGACCCACCGAGACTTTCGAGGACGAATACATCATCGACATGGGCGATTTCCATGTCGAGGTTCTGCACCTCGGCCCGGCGCATGGCCCCGGCGATGTTTCGGTCTGGCTCCCCGAACAGAGCCTCGTCATCGCAGGCGACATGGCGTTTCACGAGCGCCTTCTGCCGATCTTCGCCGATACCATCACCGCTGACTGGCTCGAGACATGGGATACCGAGTTCGAAGCTTTGAACGCCACATATGTGATCCCCGGCCACGGCCACCCGACCAACATGGCTCAGGTCCGGCGCTATACCCGCGACTATCTGATCTACCTGCGCGAACGCATCCGCGAGCATCTCGACGCGGGCGGCGACCTGGCCGAAGCGTATTACGTCGATCAGTCACCTTATGCCCATCTCGACACGTTCGAGGAGCTGGCGACGAAGAACGCGGGCCGGGTCTATGAACAGATGGAATGGGAGTAAAAGGAACGCCCGGACGCCCGCCCTGCCCGATGCCTGAACCTTCATCCGTACATGCCCAAGTCTTGGAACAATTGTTCTGATCTCTGCCTAATGGCAGAATTTCCTCCCATGCATGGCATTTGACTTCTGGCGCCTCGGAACGCATGTCCTGTTCGGTTTGACTTTCCGGGGACGGGCAATGCTTCTTGAACTCTATGATTTCGGTCTCGAGACCCGCACGCTTCATCTTGTCGTTGGACTGGTGCTTGGCCTCGTCTTCGGCATTGCCGCGCAGATTTCACGCTTCTGCCTGCGGCGTGCCGTAGCGGGAGATGTCGATGAACGCGGGTCGGCTGGCGCTGTCTGGCTGACCGGGCTTGCGACGGCGATCCTCGGCTTTGCCGCCGCCTCGGCCTTCGGCGTCGTCGACCTCGGCGACCACCGCTTCCTGTCGACCGAACTGCCCATTGCGGCGCTCGTTCTCGGCGGCCTCGCCTTCGGCATCGGCATGGTGCTGACGCGAGGCTGCGTGTCGCGGCTGACCGTTCTTTCGGCCACCGGAAACCTGCGCGCCGCCGTGGTGCTTCTGGCATTCGCCGTCACCGCACATGCGGCGCTGAAAGGCGTGCTGGCGCCCGTCCGTACCACGATCGGCTCGGTTACCATTGACGCGCCCTTCGCAGCGTTTCTTGCCAGTCCGACCGGACTGGTCGCGCTCCTCCTCGCCGTTTCTGCCGCGGCAGCCTATCTCGCGTTGCGGACCAGTCCGGGCGCGCTGAACCTCGCACTCGGCGCGGTTGTCGGCCTTGTCGCGATTGGCGGCTGGATGGCGACCAGCGTGCTCTTCTTCGACGAGTTCGAACCGCTGACAGTCCAGACGGCGGCATTCACCCTGCCCTGGAGCGACACGCTCTTCTGGGTCATCGCCTCCACCGCGATCCCCGCCGGGTTCGGCGTCGGCTTCATCGGCGGCGTGCTGACAGGCAGCTTCCTCAGCGCTGCCTCACGGGGCGAGTTGCGCCTCCAGACCTTCGAGAGCGGGCCGCAGACCCTCCGCTACGTCGCGGGCGGTGCCCTCATGGGCCTCGGCGGCGTCCTGGCGGGAGGCTGCACCATCGGAGCGGGCATCTCCGGCGTTGCAACCGGCAGCCTCGCGGCCCTGATCGCGCTGGCAGCGATCGCGGCAGGCGGCTGGATCGCGGGCGGCGCGCTCAGCGTCACCCGCCCGGCGGCGACGACGGCCTAGTTTGCCACGGCCTCAGCGATGATCGCGTCAAGCAGCGCCTCGACGCGATCCATTGCACCTGCGGGATAGTCCCGCCGCCCGATCATCACACCCGCGTCGGTCTCGGCCACGAACACGCCATAGGGGCAATGAGCGAGGTTCATCGGATCGGCCTCCATCACCTCCCTGCTGACCACCGCCGAGCAAAAAAGGAAAACATCCGCCGCCTTGAAAAGCTCGCGGTCGCTGCCGACATCCGCGCCCGTGCGCGCCAGCATCTCGCCCACATGGCTGACATAGTCGATGACCAGCCCCTGCCCGACGATCGCCGTCTCGACGGCAAAGGTCGCGTCGTCAAAACTGCCATCGAATGGGGCTGTCACGGCATCCTGCGCCAGGGCCGTGACCGGAAGCGCCAACGCAAGGGCTGCAATGCAAGAAGTCTTCATGATTGATCCTCCCTTCGTTGGACTTTAGCACAAACCGCGGGCCGATCCGTGATCCGGATCAATCGGCCCGCGGCTATTTTCCATCAGCCGAACATGTCGGCCGTGATGCCGGCGTACCAGCCCTCCGATTCCTCGTATGTCGCCTGCCGGACGGCGGCATCCTCGCCGGTCTGGCTCACGAAGCCCTCGATGCTGCTGATCTTGCCCTCGGCAGGCTCGTAGCTGGCCCCAACCTTGATGCCGTCGTTCTCCGAAACGAGCGACCAGCAGGTGTTGGTGTACTTCGCCGGGAACACGCGGCTCTCGGTCAGCGCACCGCGAACCGCGTTGGCGCAGACCTTCGCCTGGCTGTTTGCGGCGAACCCCGACTTGGGCATATCGCCCTGCGCCGCCGCGTCGCCCAACACGTAGATGTCCGGGTCGGCCTTCGATGACATGTCCTCGGGGTTGATCGGCGCCCAGTTGCCGTCGGTGACGCCCGCCAGTTCGGCAATACGTCCCGCCTTCATCGCGGGGATGACGTTGACGACGGCGGCTTGCTCCACCTCGCCGTCGATGTCCACCGTCATTGCCGAGGGATCGACCGTGACATTGCCGCCGCCGAAATCGGGACCAAGCCGTTCGATCATGCCGGGATAGTACTTCTGCCAGGCCGCCTCGAAGAGTCCCTGCTTCGAGTATTTCTCTTTGGGATCGGCAATCAGGATCTTCGCGCTCGGATTGATCTTGCTCAGGGTGTGGGCGATCATCGACACCCTCTCGTAGGGCCCCGGCGGGCAGCGATATGGGTTCGGCGGCGCGATCATGACGAATAGCCCGCCTTCGGGCATCGCCTCGACCTGCGCCTTCAGCAACTCGGTCTGCGACCCGGCCTTGAAGGCATGCGGCATCACGTTCTGAACCGAGATATCCCAGCCGGGAACCGAGCCTTCCACGAAATCAATGCCAGGGCTCAGGATCAGCTTGTCGTAAGGCACCGATGCGCCGCCGGCGAGGCTCACCGTCCTGGCGTCGCGGTCCACGCCCACCGCCCAGTCATGAACCACGTTGATCCCGTAGGCGCTGGCCAGCGTTCCATATGTGTGGCCGAGATCGTCGAACTCCTTGAAGCCGCCAAGATAGAGGTTCGAGAAGAAGCAGGTGTAATACGTCCGCGTCGGCTCGATAAGCGTCACGTCGATCGCGCCCTCGCTGTCCTTGGCGATATAGCGGGCGGCGGTCGCACCGCCTGCCCCGCCGCCGACAACGACGACACGCGGTTTGCCGTGCCCGGCGGCACGCACCATCGGGGCCGAGAGCGCAACGGTCGCCGCGGCGCCAGTGCCCATGAACAGGCGTCTGTTGATATTCATTCTGGTCCTCCCTAAAAAAAATCTACCCGTCATCTTCCGGGTTCAGTGTCGCGAAATAGGCCGAAAGCGCGGCGATTTCCTCGTCGCCCAGCCGCGCCGCGATCACGTTCATCGCCTGGTGCTCGCGGGTCTTGTTGCGAAAGTGGTGCATGGTCAGCCGGAACGCGATCTCGTCCCATCCGACGATGGGCGGTATCCCGTCCATCGCGCCGCTGATCTGGTGGCAACTGGTGCATTCGCTGGCAAGGTATTCGCCGTACTCGGCATCGCCGGTCTCGGCGAGAAGCAACTCCTCGGCCTCGTTTGCAAAAGCGGGGAAGGCGCAAAGCGCAAGGATCGCCGCCGCCCTCATTCCGAAACCGTCCCGAGATAGGCAACGATCGCCGCGATTTCGTCCGGCTCCGAGAGCCCGCGGAACGACATCCGGGTGCCGCTCAGGTAGCCGCGCGGATCAGCGAGGAAGGCCGCAAGGCTTTCTTCGTCCCAGACCCGTCCCTCGTCATGCGCGGCCTTGAAGGCATTGGAATACTTGAACCCGTCCAATCCCCCGACCGGGCGTCCGACCACGCCGTTCAACTGTGGACCACTGCGGTTCTGCGCACCCTCGCCCACCTGGTGGCAGGACGAGCACTTCCTGAACACGGCCTCGCCCCTGGCGACCAGGGCCGGGTCAGGCTCCGCCGCACCGCTCTCCGTTGAGGCGGGTTCAGTGCTCGCAACCCGTTCTTCTTCCGGCGGCTCGTCTTGCGCGACGCCCCCCGGCCCCATGAAGACACTGCCCGCAACGCGTTCCTTGCCCCACTCGGTGCCGCCAAGCAAGGCAAGCTGCTCCTCCATCGGGCTTTCGGCCATCGAGCCGTCATCGGCGGGCGTCACGCCCACATCCGTGGATCGCCGCGTGATCTCGACAGGCGCCGGTTTGCAGTTCTCCATGCACGGCTCGCCAGACCACATCGCGTATTCGGCCTCGGGCCGGTCGTCCACGATGAAGCCTTCGGTGTTGTACATCTCGACATCGAGGAACGTCTCGTTCGAGAGCGTGAAGTCGTCATCCACGAGGTCATTGGAATAGAGGATATAGGCCACGATGGCATAGGTCTCGTCATCCGTCAGCGTGCCCGCATTGCCGAACGGCATCGAGCGGTGGACATAGTCCCAGACCGTCGAGAGATAGGGCCAGTAGGAGCCGACCGTTTTCACCGGGTCCGGATTGGCCAAAGTGTCGAACCCACCCGCCAGCACAGGCCAGGCGTCGCGGCCTTCGGCAAAGTCACCGTGGCAACTGGCGCATTTCTCGGCGAATACCTCTTCACCCGTCCAGACATCACCCGAACCCTCGGGAAGCCCGCGCCCGTCGGGCAGCACGTCGACATCCCAGGCCGCAAGCTCTTCGTCATGTGCGGTCCGCCCAAGGCCGAACGGCCCGGCCGCGGGAGCCGCAGAGGCGACGCTCGTCGCCGCCGGAGCGGCACTGCCCGCGGCCGCGACCTGGTCACGAAGCGCGGCGATCTGGCTCTCCGCCGCCGCAATCTGGCTCTCCGCCGCCGCGATCCGCGCGTCGGCAGCCGCCGTCAACTCGGCCACCGAGGTTTCCAACTCGCTGGCCCGCGCCACCGCTGCCGTCGCGTTGGCGCGTTCGGTATCGAAGCTCGCCTGCAAGGTCTCGATCCGGTCACTGCCATAGTCCCGCGAGGCAACCGCGAAGGCGATGCCAAGGACAAGGGCCGCGCCGCCGAGAGCGGGAATGAAAATGGGGGTATCAGGAGACTTCGACATTCTCGGCCTTTCCATCCGGGCCAACAGCCCAGGTCTGAATGCAGTTGTTGTGATAAACCGAGTTCTCGCCACGGACCTCGCGCAGCGCGTCCTTGGTCGGCTGGACATAGCCGGTCTCGTCCATCGCGCGGGATTGCAGCAGCCAAGGCTCGCCGTTCCATTCGGTATCCAGGTAGAACCGCGTCAGCGCCTTCTTGTCGCCCTGCCGGCCAAGCCGCGCCGTCTCCCAGGTCATGCCGCCGTCTTTCGAGACATCGACCCGCGTGATCTGCCCATGCCCCGACCACGCCAGCCCGGTGATGACCAGCGGCCCATGCCCATGCGTGATCGGTTGCTGCGGGCTGGGCGCGGTAATGACCGACTTGGCGTCCATGACCCAGGTCCACTTCCGCGCCGTCCCATCGGCCAGGACGTCGGTGTATTTCGAGGTTTCCTCGCGGCTTTCCACCGCCGCATCCGTCACCTGGATCCGGCGCAGCCACTTGATCCACATGTTGCCTTCCCAGCCCGGCACCACGAGGCGCACGGGATAGCCATGCTCCTTCCGCAGCGCCTCGCCATTGGCCTTGAACGCCACCAGCACGTCATCGAGCGCCTTTTCCATCGGAATGGACCGCCCGTTCGACGAGGCATCGGCGCCTTCGACGAATACCCACTTGTCCGCCAGGTCGCCCGCCGCGCCGAGACCGGCCTCGTTCAGGATCGTCCGAAGCGGAATGCCGGTGTACTCCATGTTGTGGATCATGCCGTGGGTGAACTGCACGCCGTTCAGCTGCGCGCCCGCCCACTCCATGCCGGTGTTCGCCGCGCATTCGCAGAAATAGACGTGGTTCTCGCGCGGGAAGCGTTCGAGATCCTCGTAGGTGAAGACCAGCGGGCGGTCGACCAGCCCGTTGACCATAAGCCGGTAATTCTCCTTGGCCAGTTCGATCGCACCCGAATGGTGCCGCTCGAAGGCACAGCCCTGGGGCGTGATGGTGCCGTCCAGCGCGTGGATCGGCGTGAAGTTGATCGAACTCAGGGGATCGGCGGTCAGCCAGGGCACGTTGCGCCGGATCACGTCCGCCTCGAAGCGGATCGGCAGACCATAGGGCGTCGCGTCCACCGGATCGCCCGTATAGCTGGCCCAGTCCTGCAACTCGGTGATAAGCGGATCCGGCCCGTCCTCGGCCAGTGCCGATCCGGCGGCGGCCGTCATGCCCGTTGCAATTCCCGAACGCAGAAGCGCCCGGCGCGAAAGTTCGATCTTCATTCCCAACCTCCGTTGGCGGTAGTGATGCCCGGCCCGCAAGGGCCAGGCGCGTATGTCGCAGCAAGCGCGCGCATCGCCTCAGACACCTTCCACAATGACCGAGGTGTTCGGCGCGACGGTCACGGTGCCAAGCGCGCGGATATGCGCCTCGACCACGTCCCAGATCGGCGGGCCTTCGGTGCCCTCGTTCACGCTCGCCCAGCCGGCGACGACATAGCTGCGCGCCGGGTCGATCGCCTCGCCCGTCGCCAGTAGCGTCAGGTCATTGATCCGCTCGCCCTGCGGCTTCGTGACATCAATCCGGTAACCCAACCCCCCGGTCCGCACCATGTCGCCGCCCTGCTGGTAGTAGGGGTCGGGGTTGAACAGGTTGTCAGCCACGTCCTCGAGCACGATCTTCAGGAACTCGCCTGTCATCTCGGTGCGGTATGCTTCCGGATAGCTCATCGAAGTGACATTCCAGATGTCCTCTCGCGTGATTTCCTGGCCGGGCAGCAGCGACGGCCCCCAGCGCACGCCAGGCGAAAGGGCGATCTCGGCGTCCCGCTGCGACAAAAGCGCGTCGCAGATAAGGTCGTCCCATGTGCCGTTGAAGTTGCCACGCCGGTAAAGCAGGCTGTCGGTCGTGCCGATCACCTCGCGCAGATCGGCCTCATAAGGCGCACGATCCTCCGCGATCTGTGCCGCCATCTCGGCATCCGGTTCGATCACGTCCGAAAAGATCGGGATCAGCTTGTGCCGGAACCCCATCATCCGCCCGCCCTGAACGTCAAGGTCGATCCGGCTGATGAACTTGCCGTTCGAACCGGAGGCGATGATCAGGGTTTCGCCGACCAGCAACGGTTCGGGCAGCGCATCGTGGGTATGCCCCGACAGGATGATGTCGATGCCGCTGACGACACCCGCCATCTTGCGATCGACGTCGAACCCGTTGTGGCTGAGGCAGACGACAAGATCGGCGCCCGCCGAGCGAACCTCGTCCACAAGCTCCTGCATCCTCTCGTCGCGGATGCCGAAGGTGTACTCCGGGAACATCCATCCGGGGTTCGCAATCGGCATGTAGGGGAAGGCCTGGCCGATCACGGCAATCTTGGCACCGCCCCGCTCGAACCAGGTGTAGGGCTCGAAACCTTCCGCAGGCTCGTCCCATTCCGCGTCGAAGATATTCTGCCCGAGAGCAGCGAATGGCAGGCCATCGACGATTTCCCGAACCCGGTCGCTGCCAAGCGTGAATTCCCAGTGGAAGGTCATCGCATCCGGCTTCAGCAGGTTCATGGCGTTCACCACGTCCTGGCCTTGCGTATGATAGCACCCGTAGGACCCATGCCAGGTGTCACCCGCGTCCAGCAGCAGCGCGTCGGGCCGATCGGCGCGGATGGCCTTGACCACCGTGGCCACCCGATCAAGACCGCCCACCTTGCCGTAGGCCTTGGCGAGAGCGGAAAAGTCGTTGTAGGTCAGCGCATAGTGGCTGGGGCTGCCGTCCTCGATGCCATAGAGCGCCCGGAAATCGGCACCCGTAATATGCGGCACGACCCCGCGATTGTCCCCGACGCCGATATTCACCTCCGGTTCCCGGAAATAGATCGGCTTCAACTGCGCGTGCAGATCGCACATGTGGATCAGCGAGACATTCCCGAACGTGTCGAACTGCAAAAGCTGGTCCTGGGTCAGGCTCTGCTGCGCCGCCAGCCGCGCCCAGTTGCCGAAACCAGAGGCACCCACGATCGCCGATGCCGCCATTGAGGTTTGCAGGAAATCACGACGGGATATCATCGGTATAGCCTTTCAAATTCGCATCTTTGCATACGTCTGGAAAGAGAAAGGCCCGCACCCCGAAAGGCGCGGGCCCTGGTGTTACTGGCGAACCGCCGGTGTCTCGACCGATAGTCCGTTGCCACGTGAAGCGACGTAAAGCTCCAGCGCCCGGAACTCGTCGGAACCTTCCGCGAAGGTCTCGGCACGGGTGTCGCGAATGCAGCCCCGGAAGCGGTTGTGCCTCGAGATCAGCTGAGCCTGTTTCAGACGATAGGTCGGAAACCCGTTGATCTGACCCTGGCTGAGGTGGTCGGCCCGGATCATGTTGCCCCAGTTGTCTTCGTGACAGTTGGCACAGGACAACTCGAGCTGACCATACCGGGTATAGTACATCTCCTTGCCCTGCTCCCAGAAGGGCGCGGCCTCGCCGTCGATGGCCACGTTGACCGGCATACCGCGCGACTGAAGCCCGATAAGCGCGACCATGCCCTGCATTTCCTGCCCCGACCACTTCAGCGGCTCGGCGCCCATGACCTCTTGTCGGTGGCTGTTGATCAGGTCCTCCATGACCACCAGCTTTCCGTCAATGACCTTGGGCATCGAAGCGGACAGACCGGCGAACTCTTCAGGACCGCCGGTGTGGCACGAGGCGCAGGACTTGCCCTCGCTCCCGTCCGGCGTGTTGAAGGCGTCGAGAGCCGCATCCACCGTCAGCATTGCCGGGTTGTCGAAGTCGTCCAACTGCAAAGCCTGCGTTTCGTCGGTGCGGAAGCGCCAGCCCGAATAGATCGTCGAACCGAGCGCGCCATCCAGATGCGCCGGAGCAGCCACCTCGGTGGCGAGGTCCAGCTCGTCGTTGACCATCAGCTTGTCGTCATCGGGGCCCGCGACGCCCGCCGCGGGCAACAGCCCCGCCGTACACGCGCCTATCAGTAGTGCCTTGAATTTATTCATTCATTCCTCCCTTGGCACCTGTCAACCGACGGTGATCGACTTGCTATCCTCGTAGACCGAGCCATCGTCGTCATGCCAGGTGAACTTGAACTCACCGCTGGCCGGCACCGTGGCCTCGAACTCGAAATAAGGGTTTGTCGAAATCGCCGGGAGCAGATCGACGTCGATGACGTTCTCTCCGTTGAAGTCGCATGTGAAGCGATGGATGATCGACGAGGGGATACGGTTTCCGTCCGCATCCTTTCGCTGTCCGGATTCCATCGGGTGGCTGATCAGCGTCTTGATCGTGATTGCTTCGCCGGCAGAAGCCGACTTCGGGACCTTGACGCGGGGTTTTACACCATCTGCCATTTTATCGTCTCCTGTTCCTAGCCGCCGCAGCCGCCGATTGTGACTTTTACCGTCGCCGAGGCCCGCTGGAACGTGCCATCAGCCATCTTCGCGATCGCCACCACGTCCTGGGTTCCGGCCAGGCGAATACGCGTCGAAACCGACTGCGACGCCGCCAACGGACCGAATGCGACCCGGACAACGCCCGGGTTCGGGTTGCCAAGCGCCATGACGATCAGCGCGCTTGCGCCCGGAGCCGAAACCTCGATCGGCACCGTGTTTCCGTTCTCCGCGATCTCCGGCGCCTTGATGACGACACCATCGCCATCGACGACTTCCGCGCCTTCGGTAAACTCGTTGGTGCGGGCTTCAAGATCGAGCTCCGCCCCCAGCCTGCGGGCAAACGCCGGCATCGCGAAGAAAGCCGCGGCGCCGACACTGACAAACAATGTCTGACGTCTCGTGATGTTCATGGATATCTCCTCACTATTCCTTGAGCGTCAGCAGGTAGGATACGACATCCTCCACCTGCTGAGCAGTTAGAAGCGGTTCAAGGTCGCCTTCGGCCGCCTTGCCGGTGTACGCGTTGCCAGGACGGATAAATCCGGTCGTCCGGTAGAACGACGGCATCACCGTGTCGGGAAACATCTCCTTGGCGTTCGAAACGATCCCGCGCAGTTGGGCCTCGGACCAGCGATCGCCGACACCATCCAGCATGGGGCCGACCTCTCCGTGGAACGGCAGGTCCTGCAGGTCCGTCACCGCATGGCAGGCAATACAGTTGCCTGCGCCCTTGTTCATCAGCACGCGCCCCGCCGCGGGATCACCGGGCGTCCCGGTCAGCGACGTCTCCACCGCGCCGTCGGCAAAGGAAACGTCGACCGGCTTGATGATCTCGGCATTCAACGGAAGCGCGAAAGCTGTGACGATTCCCGTGATAATCAGAATCTTTTTCATGAGCCCTCCCTAAGCTCGTAATTTTGGTAGACTAGGGTACACACCCCCGGCGAAGCAACAACAAATTCAATTAAGTGAATTTTTAGTTGGTGTCGCCATCGTTGCGCTCGAGGATCATTCTTGCGTGGTAACGCTGGAAATCCTCCTCGCTTTGATCGAGATAGCGGTCTTCCTTGACCCAGGTCAGCAGATCGAGCGTGGTACCCGCCGAGAAGGCCCCCGGCATGATCGCCGCCGCCTGAGCGCTGATCGGCAACGAGGTGTCGATCTCCGACGGCATGAGAATCATCGTCGGCGTGAACAGGACGCCCCAGCGCCGTGTCGCCAGTTTCTCGGTCAGCACCTCGCCGTCGGTGTCGATCACCTCGGTATCGCCGTGCAGGTTCACCCGAACCGGGAAATAGACGTTCTCGAGCATGTCCAGCACCCGCGGGTCCTGAAAGGTCGTCTCGTGCATCTTCTTGCAGTAATTGCATCCGCGCTGCTCGACGATGATCAACAGACGCTTGCCTTCGCCCGCCGCCTCCGCCGCGTCTTCCTGCAGATCCTTGAACGTGTCGCGAAGCCAGTCGACCTTGTGCAACCCGTCGTCGCCCAACTCCAGCGCGCTAAGCGACGTGGCGAAGAGGATTGCGATGAGCGTCGTCAGAAGTCGTTTCATTGTCGTCTCCTCCTTCTCAACCGATGCTGTTGAACACGGGGAACGTGTCCAGCATCCATTGAGCAATGATGTTAATGGTCTCGGTTGCGATGAGCACGCCGAAGATGATCAGTAGCACACCCATCAGTTTCTCGATCAGCCCAAGGTGGCGCCGGAACCGCGCCATCCAGCCCATGAACGGCCCGATGAACAGAGATGCCGCAACGAAAGGCAGCGTCATGCCGAGGCCGTAGAAGAACAGAAGCGTCGCCCCCTGCCCGGAGCTTTCCTGCCCTGCCGCCGTGAACAGGATCGCAGCCAGAACCGGCCCCACGCAGGGCGTCCAGCCAAAGGCAAATGCCAGCCCCATCACGTAGGCGCCGACATAGCCCAGGTTCGACGAGTCCCCTCCTTCCGCCCGAAATTGCCGGTCGAGGATGCCAATCCGGATCACCCCGAGGAAATGCAACCCCATCGCGATGATGATGGCCGCTGCCATCCAGCGCAGAACGTCGAAGTATTCGCGCACGAACTGGCCAAATGCGGTTGCCGCAGCGCCAAGCCCCATGAAAACCGTAATCACGCCCAGCGCGAACAGGACCGTGGCGAAAAAGGCGCGACCGCGCACCGCCGGTGTCACGACCGCGCCCGCCGCGATCTGATTCATTCCAACGCCGGCGAGGTAGGACAGATAAAAGGGCACGATCGGCAGGATGCAGGGTGACAAAAATGACAGCAAACCCGCAAGAAGTGCGCCAAAGATGGTGACATCGAACATGGGTGGGGATCGGACTTCTTGAAAAATTCACATATTAGATTATGAACAGAATAACTTTACGTCAATCAGAGTGATCGCGTGAAAAGCCTGGGGATCATATTCGCATCTTTGCTTGCCTGGTTGCCGCTGGCGGCAGCCGCCGATTCCTATCTGCTGATGGTCGAGGAACAGGGCTGCGTCTGGTGCGCGCGGTGGGACAGGGAGATCTCGGCGATCTACCCCAAGACCACCGAAGGCCAGGCCGCGCCGCTGCGTCGGCACGATCTCCATGCCGAACTGCCCGAAGGGGTCGCGTTTGCGGCCCGGATACGCTTCACGCCGACCTTCGTGCTGGTGAGCGAAGGTCAGGAAATAGGCCGCATCGAGGGGTATCCGGGCGAAGATTTCTTCTGGGGGCTCCTGGGAATGATGCTCCAGAAGATCGAGACCGAAGACAACAAGACGGGATGAAGACAGTGCACGCGGATAGCCAGGTTCAGATCAGCGACACCCCCTCGCGGCTCCCGGTGTTCGATGAGAACACGTGCCCCGAGGACATGGAAAGGATGATGCACAACGCGATGCGGGCATCGAACTTCCTCAAGGCGATCAGCCATGAGGGGCGTCTCATGATCCTCTGCCATCTTGCGTCGGGAGAGAAATCCGTGACCGAACTGGAGGACCTTCTGTCGGCGCGGCAGGCAGCGGTTTCCCAGCAACTCGCCCGCCTCAGGCTCGAAGGCCTGGTGACGCCGCGGCGCGACGGCAAGACGATTTTCTACAGCTTGACAGACGACAGACCGAAGCAAATCATGGAAGTCGTCTATGACCTGTTTTGCAGGGACGGCTGATCGGTAGGGGCCCGCACCTTCCGGCCAGGGAGGGAACATGTTCGATATCATGAGTGAGGCGCAGGCGGTTGCGCTGATCGGTCTTTTGGGCGGTATCGCCTTGGGTCTTGCAGCCCGGATCGGGCGTTTCTGCACGCTGGGCGCGATTGAAGACGCGATGTATTCCTCGGACGACAGGCGGCTGCGGATGTGGGGCGTGGCCATCGGAACGGCCGTGATCGGCACGCATCTCGCCCTTGGCGCCGGCTTTCTGGCAGGGGCGGAGACAGCCTATCTCAACATGCTCTGGAACCCCGTTGCGACCATTATCGGCGGCCTGATGTTCGGCTACGGCATGGCGATCGCCGGCAACTGCGGTTACGGCGCTCTGGCACGGCTTGGCGGGGGCGATCTGCGCTCGCTTGTCATCGTGATCGTCATGGGACTTTCGGCCTATGTCGTCATGTCCGGCCCACTGGCGTCGCTGCGCGTCACGCTCTTCCCGGTCGAGGAAACCACCGGCCCGCTTCAGGGCTTCGGTTTCCTGGCCAGGGATCTTCTCGATCTTCCGCTGACCGCGACCGGACTTGTCGCTGGCGGGCTTATCCTTGCGGTTTCACTCTCGACGAGGGCGATGCGCCAGTCTCCCGGGCATGTCTTCTGGGGGGCCGTTGTCGGGCTCGCGATCCTCTCGGGCTGGCTCGGGACCTCTTGGGTCGCATCCACCGGATTCGCCGCCGAGCCCGTCGAGACCCATACTTTCGCCGCCCCTGTCGGAGACACCATCCTCTACGCCATGACCGCCTCGGGGAATACCGTCTCGTTCAGCGTGGGCTCGGTCATTGGCGTTCTGATCGGGGCCAGCCTCGGATCGCTCTTCAAGGGCCATTTCCGCTGGGAGGCTTGCGAGGACCCGCGCGAGCTTCGCCGCCAGATCGGCGGCGCGGCACTGATGGGCGCAGGCGCCGTGCTCGCCGTCGGATGCAGCGTCGGACAGGGTCTCTCGGCCTTTTCGGTCCTGGCCTACAGCGCGCCGGTCGCTCTTGTCAGCATCTTCGCCGGCGCCGTGATCGGCCTTCGGCAACTCATCGACGGCTTCGTTCCCGCCGAATAGAACGCCCCGATCTTCGTTTTCGGCCGAAAAACCGCGACATTGTCCCCATTTTCGCAAGTAATGGACGCGCTGCACGGTGGATTGACCACCTCGCGCCCCAAAATGGCCCGATTTTCCCGTCAGGAAGACACGACAAGACTGACCGGCCTGCCGGGAGCGGACCATTGATCGAACGCGGGGCAAGAACCAGACCGACAACGCGCACGCCGCAAAGAAGCGATGTGCGTCTGGTCTCGCTCGTCGTCCCCGTCTACGACGAGCAGGACGCGATCCCGCCCTTCCTCGACCGCATCGCGCAAGTCTTCGCAACGCTCGGACCGGGCTATCGCTACGAGGTCATCTTCGTCAACGACGGCAGCCGCGACGCGACCGAGTTCGTCATCCGAAGCAGGATGCAGACCGACAACCATGTATCGCTGGTCAACCTGTCGCGCAATTTCGGCAAGGAAGCCGCGCTCTCGGCCGGCCTCGACCACGCCGAGGGCGACGCCTGCATTCCCATCGACGTCGATCTGCAGGACCCGCCCGAGCTGATCCCCGAGATGCTCGAACACTGGGACCGCGGCGCCAAGGTGGTGAACGCGCGCCGCGCAAGCCGCGGCAGCGATACCTGGATCAAGCGAAGCTCGGCGGCGGGCTTCTACCGCGTCTTCAACGTGTTGGCCGATCAAAGCATTCCTGCCAATGTCGGCGACTTCCGGCTGCTCGACCGCCAGGTGGTCGAGGTGCTGCGCGGCATGGGCGAACGGGTGCGCTTCAACAAGGCGCTCTTCAACTGGGTCGGCTTCGAGACGGCCGAAGTAACCTTCGAGCGGCCCGAGCGGCGAACCGGCAACAGCGCCTGGAGTTACTGGCGGCTCTGGAACTTCGCGCTCGACGGCATTTTCTCGTCCTCGACGACACCGCTCCGGGTCTGGACATACGTCGGCGGAACGCTGGCGGTGCTCTCGATGCTCTATGCGTTCGTGATCTTCCTGCGAACGATGATCGTCGGCATCGACGTACCCGGCTACGCCTCGACGCTGATCCTCATCCTGCTCTTTGGCGGGCTGAACCTCTTCGCCATCGGTATCCTGGGTGAGTACATCGCACGGATTTACTCGGAAGTGCGCGAGCGGCCGCTTTACGTGTTGCGCTCGGTTCACAAGGCAGGAGGCCAGGGCTGATGGATCGCGCGGTATTCGAGCGCATGGAAGCACAGGAAGAGGTGCATTGGTGGTTCGCCGCGCGCCGCGATATCATCCGTACCACCATCCAGCGCCTTGTGCCCCTCCCCGAAAGCCCCCGTATCCTGGAAGCCGGCTGCGGCACCGGCGGCAACCTCGAGATGCTCGCCGGTTTCGGACAGGTCCGCGCCTTTGAACTGGACGAACCCGCCCGCGCGACGGCGGCGCAGAAAAGCGGCCTCGCGGTGGCCGAGGGGGCGCTGCCCGGTCCGCTGCCCTTCGGAACCGAGAGCTTCGACCTGATCGGCCTCTTCGACGTGCTCGAACATGTCGAAGACGACCTCGGCGCGCTCGCAGCCCTCGCCGCGCGGCTTTCCCCCGGTGGCCGCATCCTCGTCACCGTCCCCGCCTTCCCCTGGCTCTGGTCGGCGCATGACGTACGCCACCACCATTTCCGCCGCTACACCCGCGCCTCGCTGCGCAAGGTCGCCGAAGCGGCAGGGCTCGAGGTTGCGCACAGTTTCTACTTCAACACTCTTCTGTTCCCGGTCGCCATCGCGCTCCGCTTTGCCAAGTCGCTCCTCGGCCGCGAAACGCCCGATGACGAACTTCCCGGCGCGCGCATGAACGCGGCACTCAGGGCCGTCTTCCGCAGCGAGCGGCACCTGGTCGGCACACTGCGCATGCCCGTCGGTCTGTCGGTTTGCGCCGTGCTCAAGGCCGGCGACACCACATGATCCGCCAGCTTGGCCGCTTCGCCAGCGTCGGCGCGCTGGCGACCCTGATCCACGTCACGGTTGCGCTGATCCTCGACGGGATCGCGGGCCTGGCCCCTCAGGCGGCAAACCTCGGCGGGTTTCTCGCCGCCGTCTCCTTCTCCTATGTCGGCCACCTGCACTTCACCTTCGGCGTCGCCCCCCGCCACGCGCAGCACGGGCCGAGGTTCCTCGCCGTCGCGCTTGCCGCCTATGCCGCCAGCGCCGCGATGACCTACGCGATCAATACCGCCCTCGGACTGCCGTTCGCCGTCGCGATGCTGGTCGTCGCGGGCGTGGTCCCGGCGACGACCTTCCTCGCCCTCCGGCTCTGGACTTTCGCCGAGCGCCGCCCCGAGCGGTAACACCTAGAAGTCCGTCGGCGCCCCGCCCTCGGCCTTCCGCCGCGCGACGAACTCCGCCAGCGCCTCGCGCCGCCCGACATCCATTTCCGGCTCGGTGAACTCGTTCACGATCGCCTTGAAGAGGTGATGCGCCCGCTCCGCCGTCCAGACAGCGCCGTTCGCTTCCCAGGCCTCGTAGTTCGACCAGTCGCTGACAAAGGGCTGGTAGAATGCCGTCTCGTAGCGGTCCTGCGTGTGCTGGATGCCGAAATAGTGCCCTGTCGGCCCGACCTCGCGGATCACGTCCACGGCCAGATCATCCGGACCGGTCGCCACAAGTTCGGGCTCGAAATACCGCTGGATCATCTGCAGAACTTCGCAGTCCATCACGAACTTCTCGGGGCTGGCAATCAGCCCGCCCTCCAGCCAGCCCGCCGCGTGATAGACCATGTTCGTGCCCGACTGCACCGCCGACCACAGGCTGTTCGAGGTCTCCCACATCGCCTGCCCGTCCGGCACGTTGGCGGCGCAGACGCCGCTTGCGCGCATCGGCAGGCCATAGAACCGCGCCATCTGCCCGGTCATCTGCGTGGCCCGCATGTACTCCGGCGTCCCAAAGGCCGGCGCGCCCGTCTTCATGTCCACGTTCGAGGTGAAGGTCCCCAGCACAGCCGCCGACCCCGGCGCCACATGCTGGAATAGCGCGATCGCCGAAAGCGCCTCGGCGATCGACAGAACCACCGCGCCCACCATCGTCACCGGCGCCATGGCACCCGCCAGCGTGAAGGGCGAGACCACCACGGCCTGCCCGCGCCGCACGCAGCGCAGGCATCCGTCGATCATCGGGTGATCGTGCTTCAGGGGCGATGTCGAGTTGATGTTGGTATACATGCGCGGCGTGGCGCGAAACTCCTCCTCGGTCAACCCGCCCGCGATCTTCACCATCTCCATGACATCCTCGACCCGTTCGCGCCCCAGCGAATAGGCATGCATGACCTTGTCGGTGATCGTCAGCTTGTCGAAAAGCACATCGAGATGCCGGACCGAGGGATGCAAATCCACCGGCTCGACCGGATAGCCGCCCGCGAAATGTATGCAGTTGAAATACTGCGTCAGCTTCAACAGATCCCGATTCTGCGACCGCGTCCCCGGCACCTTCCGCCCGATCTCGAGGTCCATGTAGTTCGGCGGCGACGAGACGTTGCCGAATACGATATGCCCGTCCCCGATGGTGATCTGCCGCGCCGTGTTGCGGGGCGTCAGGGTGAAAGATGGCGGCGCCCTGCCCACCATTTCCATCACCCAGTCGCGCCCCATCTTCACGTTGGTGCCATCGACCCGGCAGCCCGCCTCGCGGAAGATCGCGCAGGCTTCCGTGTTCAGGAACTCGATGCCGATGTCCTCGAGCACCCGCATGGCCGCATCATGGATGCGCGCAACTCCCTCCTCGTCGAGGGGTTCGGTCGGCCGGTCGGTGTTCCGCGGCACCCGCCACGGCATCTGCCGGAACAACTCGCCGCCACGGCGCCCGATATTGGCGGCGCGACCCCCGGCGCGTTTCTTGCGTGCTCGGTCTGCCATCTGCGACTCCCCTGGGACCCGGGAACGATTGTCCGCCAACCGACCCGGTTTGACGGACCCATTACCGACGCCGGATGTCGTTTTCCGGGTGGTTCAGCGCCTGTCGAGCCAATCCGCGAGGTGCCCGATATCGGGCAGCACGACCTCGGCCAGATCGGCCAGATCGGCCGCGCCCGCCGCTCCGGTAAGCACACCCACCGGCACCATGCCCGCCGCACGTGCCGCGCTCAGGTCATGGCGGCTGTCACCGACCATCACCACCGCATCGGGCGCAATCCCCGCCTTTTCGGAGAACGCGAGCAACTGCCCCGGCCCCGGTTTCGCGCCGAAACCGCTGTCATACCCCGCCACGAACTCGAAGAGCGCGATCACGCCCGCCTCCTCCAGGTGCCTGCGCGCCGGCACCTCGGAATCGTTGGTCACCAGTCCCAGCCGATAGTCCGCCCGAAGTGCCGAGAGACACGGACCGAGCGGCACCGCCGGCACCTGCCGCGTTGCTCCGCCGATCCGGTGCATGACCTCGACGATCTCACCCGGATCGCGGTTCAGAACCGGCGAGAGGATCGCGGCGACCTCGACGGATGTCGACGCGATCACCACGCTGTCGGGCCGAAACCGCTGCGCCTCGCGATCATAACCCGCCGCCTCGCATGCCGGTCCGAACAGCGCGCCGGGCGCGACCTCGGCCAGGAAATCGAGATAGGCCAGGGACCAGGTCGCCTGGAAATCGAAAAGCGTTCCGTCCTTGTCGAACAGGATGGCTTCGATGCTCATGCGTGTGCCTCCGCCAGCGCCTCGACCCGCGCCAGCACCTGTGGATCCGGCGCGCAGGACCGCCGCGTTTCAAGGCTCACATGCAGCATGAACTGGTCGCAGGTTGCCAGCACCTCACCGTCCGGGACGCGCTTCATGACATGGCTCATCGCCAGTTTCCTTCCTTCCGCCAGCGTCACCCGCGTTTCGCAGCGCACCATCTCGCCCGCCAGCGTTTCAAGGATGAACTTCGTCTTCGTCTCGACAGTGAAATAGCTCATCCCTCGCGCCACGTAGTCCGCTCCAGCACCCACATGCAGCATCACCGCGTCCGCCGCGTCCGACCAGATCTGGCCATACCGGCTTTCGTTCATGTGCCCGTTGTAATCCGTCCAGTCTGACGGAATCATCCGCTCGACGGTCACCAGCGGCACCGCGGCACCATCGGCCAACGGCAGCCAGGCCTCGTGTTCGGCAATCACCTGCCCCGCGCCCGTGCCATCCGCCTTGAGCGCGCGCAGCAGCGCAACCAGCGTCCGGTCCCGACGCCCGGATACGCCGTCCGCCGCCCCGGCAAGGCGAAGCAGAGCGCCCGTCTCCCCGGCGTCGCTCACGGCAGACATGCCAAGCCGCCGGAAGGTCTCCGTCACCCCGCGGATGGTCGCGCCACTCGCCGCACCGGAAACCAGTTCGACCAGCGGAAGCAGGTAGAGCGGCGCGAGAGGACGTGTCACGACCAGCCGTTCGGGCAACGCCATCCCGGCGCCCAGTTCGCCGGGCCGGAACCGCGCGGTCGAAGACGCAATCGGACAGTCGGCACCCGCAGCCCCGATCTGCCCCAAGGCCTCCTGCTTCAACTCCAGCCGGTCTGGCACGCTCTCCTGCACATGGTCGGCCCCGGCCACGGCCGCCGCGACGCTATCGGCAAATCGCAGCGCCCCCGCTTCCGGCAACCGCCGCTCGTAGAGCATCGGCAGCGACCGGCGCGCCCGGTCGAGGATAGCCGCAAGTTTCCGCTCCGCCGCCGGGTCGGGGTCGAACACCGTCACGTCCCATCCCATCAGAAGAAAGCGCGCTGCCCAGCCGCCTCCGGTCTTGCCCGCCCCGATGATTGCCGCGCGGCTCAAGACATCTCCAGAACCACGTCCGCCAGCGCCGCCGCCAGGGCGTCATGTGACGCCGCCGACCAGTGGATGCCGTCAAGCTCGTCGCACTCGATGACCCCTCCGGCATCGAAGAACGCGGCGCCTTCTTCCCCGGCGACGCGTTCAACCTCCGCCGCAAGCCCCGCACAACGCGTCTCGGCGCCCTTGAACATCGCCGCGAAGTCGCCGCACTCGCGCGCGGGTGGCGGCGCCACCAGCAGCACCTTGCCGACCGTGCCCGAGGCCAGCACCTCGCGTGCAAGCAAACCCAGTCCCAACGCGATGTCCTGTGCCAGAAGCCCGAACCGGTGCTTCATGTCGTTGGTGCCCAGGCAGATCACCAGAAGCTCGATGGGCTTGTGGGAATGCAGGATGGCCGGAAGAATGGTGCGCCCGTTCTTGTAGGCGCCCTCGATCGGGTCGTCGAAAACCGTCGTGCGGCCGCCCAGCCCCTCGATGACGACCTCCCATTCCGGGCCCAGACGTTCGGCCAGCCGGTCCCCCCAGCGCACCCCGCGATCATGAACCGCGCCGGTGCCGCGCAGTTTCGATGGCGCGGTGCCAAACGTGTTGCTGTCGCCGTAAAGAAGTATTCGCCGCATCCTGGATCCTCCGTCCGCGCAAGCTTCCCGTCCACGGGCGCGACGCGCAAGCGCGAATGCGAGGGATCGGGAGGGAAAATGCCGCGGAGTGAAAACCTGCCGAGACCCCAGTGCGACGGAAGACCACGTATGTCAGTCCGCACCAACGTCCGGGTTGGGGGTCACGAACGTGACCGACCGCCCTCGGGATCGGAACGGTCACGGACCTGATCTCCGCGCGCGCGCTCCGGCGCCCGCCGCGAATGGCCCGCCTGCCCCTTGACGTCTTCCTTGGGATCCCGACGCCCCTTTTTTCTTGCTTCCGCAGCGAAAGGCCCGAACAGCGCACCGTCAAGGTGTCCGCCTTCCAGGGCCTTGAATATGCTGCGAACCTTCATCGCCTCAGCCCGGACCGACGGGAATGCAGTTCACGTTCTGCGCGTGCAGCCGGCGGCAGGCCAGTTCGGCGTGTTCCGCGGTCATGCCGACGAAATTCGCCTCCCAGCCCTGCGGCGATTTCACGACCTTGCGCAGCGCCTCGTCCAGCATCGAGATATCGACGAGCGCGGTCTTCAGAAGCACACGCTCCGCCTCGTCCCGCGTATTGTACCGCCCGACGTTGATCGCCCAGTGCCGCCCGCCGCTGGTCGAGACCCGCGTGACCACCACGGGTTCCGCGACCGCCACGGCCTTCTCGGCTTGCGGACGCGGACGCGGCGCGGGGCGCAGGAAAGCGCCCGCAAGGCTCGCCGCCATGGCGGCGCGCGGTGCCGGTTCCGGCGTCGCCTCGACGGTCTCGAGCGCCGCGACCACTTCCAGCGCGACGGCGCTGTTCGAGGCCGTGACCCCGGTCTCCTCGGCCACGACTTCGGCCAGCGCATCGGTTATTCCGTCGGTCATTGCCACCAGCACGGTTTCGTCCGGCTCGCCCAGGGGCCGTACTGCCGGGCGCGGCGATCGCGCGATCAGCCCGCTCGCCCGCGCGACGCTGGCGACCGCAACCGCCTCACCGGTCAGGACCGGCTTCTGCGGCTTCACCACGGCAACGCGCGTCGGCGCACGGTCGAAACCCATATCCAGAAGTTCGGCAATCTGCGCATTCCGCCAGGTGCTCGAACGCCCTCCGAACACCGTCGCGATCACCCGCTCGCTGCCCCGCTCGGCCGAGGCGACCAGGTTGTATCCGGCCGCGCGCGTATAGCCCGTCTTGATCCCGTCGGCCCCGCGATAGCTGGCCAGAAGGCGGCGGTTGGTGTTGTTGACAACCCGCGAACCGGCACTGGTCTGCCGGCGCGAGAACAGGTTGTAATAGTCCGGAAAGTCATAAAACAGGTGACGCCCGAGCGCGGTCATGTCCCGCGCGGTCGACAGATGCCCGGTTTCGGTCAGCCCATGCGCGTTCCGGAACGTCGTGCGATCCATACCCAGCGCCTGCGCGGTGCGGTTCATCCGACGCGCGAATGCGGCCTCCGAGCCCGAGATTGCCTCGCCGATCGCCGTCGCGGCATCGTTGGCGGATTTCACCGCTGCCGCCCGGATCAGGTAGCGCAGCTTGATCTTCTGCCCCGCCTTGAGCCCAAGCCGCGAGGGCGGTTCGGCCGCCGCCTTGCGCGAGATCGTGACCGTCGTATCCAGACTGATCTCACCCCGCTCGATCGCGTCGAACGCGACGTAAAGCGTCATCATCTTGGTCAGCGAGGCCGGGTGCAATCGGGTGTCGGCGTTGCGCGAATGCAGAACTTCGCCGGTTCGCGCATCTATGACCATCGCCGCGTAGGGCGCGGCCACCGTGGCCAGCGGCGCAAGAATGAGAAGAAGGGATACAATTGTCCTGAGGACGACGCCGGATATCGTCACGCGATCACTGCCTTTTACCTGCCTCTGACCCCGATCTTGCCGCCGGAGCTTTCTAGTTATCCACAACCCTAGCACGGCCTTTTTAATCGTGAAACGGTGAATTTTTCGTAATATTTCACCATGCAACATGAAGGGCGGATTCCCGCCGAACCCGCTAGATGTTGCGGGTGACTGTTGCAATCAGGTCAGGCAGTTCGCTCAACGCACCGATCTCGCGAAATCGCGGGTGCCCCAGCGGAGCCTCTGCCGCCTCCAGCGCCCAGGCAATCCGGCTCGGCACATGCACGCCCCAGCCGCCCGCGTCCAGCACCGGCAGCACGTCCGACTTCATCGAATTGCCCACCATCATCGCGGTGTCTGGGGCGATGCCCCGGCCGCTGAAGATGTCGCGGTAAACGGCGCGGGTCTTCTCGCTGACGATCTCGACCCCGTCGAACAGCTCGCCCAGCCCGGACCCGGCCAGTTTGCGCTCCTGGTCGATCAGGTCTCCCTTGGTGATCAGCACAAGCGTGAACCGGCCAGCCAGCCCGCGAACCGTCTCCTCGGCCCCCGGCAACAGGTCCACGGGATGCGTCAGCAGCTCCTTGCCCGCCGCCAGCAACTCGGCAATCACCTCGCCGGGCACGCGGTTCTCTGTCACCTGCAACGCGGTCTCGATCATCGAGAGCGTGAAGCCCTTGATCCCATAGCCATAGCGCTCGATGTTGCGCCGCTCGGCATCCAGGAGCCGTTCGGCCAGGTGATCGGGCTCGGCATGATCCGCCAGAAGTTCCAGGAACCTCTCCTCGGTCAGCCGGAAATAGCGCTCGTTCTGCCAGAGCGTATCGTCGGCATCGAAGCAGATCGTCGAAAGCACGCGCACCCCCTTTCCTAATGAGCCGAAACGCTTATATTGACGTTCCGACACGGCGACTGGCGTAATGGCACAGGTGACGACGCTCAAGCTTCATATCATGGGATCGGATGACAACGACGACGGTCAGGGGACCGACGGCGAAACCAGCCTGCTGACCAAGACCAGGCCGAAGACCGAGAAACCGCCGCTCTACAAGGTCATGCTGCTGAACGACGACTACACGCCGATGGAGTTCGTCGTTCACGTGCTCGAACGCTTCTTCGGCATGAACCACGCGCAGGCCTTCGAACTGATGCTGACCGTCCACAAGAAAGGCCTTGCCGTGGTTGGCGTGTTCAGCTTCGAGATCGCCGAAACCAAGGTCGCGCAGGTGATGGACTTCGCGCGCCGCCACCAGCATCCGCTGCAATGCACGATGGAAAAGGAATAGGACGCCCGCTTTGGCAGGTCGTCTGAGCCAGGCCCTGGAAAAGGGCAACGTGTCGCTGCCGGAAGGCGATCTTCTGGTCATCGGCGCGACCTCTGCCAGCGACCTTTCCGCCCTCCCGCCGGACCGCACAACGCTGCTGTCGCGCTACGCCGATACCGTGCCGTCGCGCCCCTTCGCCTCCTCCGACACACACGGCACGCCCGACGCGGTGCTCGTCTTCGCCCCCCGCGCCCGCGACGCCCAGCGCGCAGCGATCCGCCTCGCGCGCGAGTTGACCGACGCACCGATCATCGTCGATGGCGAGAAAACCGATGGCATCGACGCGCTCTACCGCGAACTTCGCAAACGCGCGCAGGTCTCCGAGGCCTGGTCCAAGGCGCATGGCAAGGTGTTTGCCGTCACCGGCGGCGACTTCTCCGACTGGCCCGCGCTCGCGCCCGCCGAGACCACCGACGGCTGGTGGCGTGCGCCCGGCGCGTTCTCGGCCGACGGCATCGACAAGGCCTCCGAGATGCTGGCAAGGGCGCTGCCCGACAGCCTCTCCGGCCATGTCATCGACCTCGGCGCGGGCTGGGGCTATCTCTCTCGCGCCATCCTCGACCGTCCCGGCGTTACCCGCGTCGATCTGGTCGAGAACGACCGCCTTGCCCTCGAAGCGGCGGAAAGGAACATCTCAGACCCCCGCGCCGCTTTCCACTGGGCCAACGCCCTCACCTGGCACCCCGACAGCCCTGCCGACCACGTCGTGACCAACCCGCCGTTTCACATAGGCCGCGCCGCGGATCCGTCACTCGGGCAGGCCTTCATCCGGGCGGCCGCCGGCATGTTGAAGCCGAAAGGCCAGCTCTGGCTTGTCGCCAATCGCCAGTTGCCTTACGAAGGCACTCTCAAAGACGCCTTCAGATCAACCGAGCTTCACAGCGAAACGCCGTCTTTCAAGGTTTTCCACGCCACATCGCCAAACCGCCGGAAGGGATAAGCCCTCATGTCATTCTCCATCGCCGGAAAGACCGCCGTTATCACAGGGGCCGCGAATGGCGTGGGCCTCTCGATCGCCCGCCACTTTCTCGAAGCCGGCGCCAACGTGATGATGGCCGACCGCGACGAGGCGCGGCTGAAAGACGAGATGGGGCGCGAAGGCGAACAGATGGAGAATGCGGCCTACTACGTGGGCGATCTGCGCGAGAAACTCACCATCGCCAATCTGCTTTCGGCCACCCTCGACCGGTTCGACCGGGTGGACATCCTTGTGAACGCCTCGCGCCAGATGATCGCCGCCGACCCGCTCAACGACGAGGACGACGCGGTTCAGGCCCTTGTCGACCAGAACCTGATGACCTCGCTCCGTGTCACCCAGCTTTTCGCGAAGCGCATGATCAAGCAGTCGAAAGACATCGAAGAAGGTGCGCCGGTCGGCTCGATCATCAACCTGTCGTCGATCGCCGCCCGCCGCACCCAGCCGAACCTCCTCGCCTATTCCGTCAGCTCCGCCGCCCTCGACCAGCTGACCCGCTCGATGGCCGTCGTTCTGGCGCCGCACCGCATCCGGGTGAACGCCATCGCGCTCGGCTCGGTGATGAGCAACTCGCTCAAGGGCGTGCTGAAAGAACACGAGGAGATGCGGGGCGAGATCATCGACAGCACGCCGCTAGGCCGCATCGCAAGCCCCTCCGAGCTGGCCGACGCCGCACAGTTCCTCGCCTCCGACGCCTCAAGCTTCGTCACCGGTGAGATCCTGACCGTCGACGGCGGCCGCAGTCTCATCGACGCCTCTGAATCACCGGCGCACTAAGCTGACATCCTCTGGCCCGGCCTGTGCGACAGGCGCTCCGATTGACGGGTTGCGCAGGCTTGGCCAAGCTGCACGTCTAAGGCGAGTGATTCCAGAATCAGGCAAGAGCAAGGGTGATGAGCGAAGTTGACGTAGAGCTGTTTTCAAAAACGGTGGAATCCGAGTTTGATCTTCAAGACATCTGTAATGGCGAAGAAACCAACGATCCTGAGAAGCTCGAGGAAAAACGGGGCGCATCGGTCCCCGTGGTAAGCGCGATGGTCGATGAATTATCGGCATTGGGCATACCGAGCGAATACAATCTGAAGAAAACGAATGCGGCGCAAAGCAAGGTCTCCAGACCCGCGACACGGCAGAAATACCCGTGGTTCGA
>JAJDOD010000090.1 GCA_022340315.1 Silicimonas sp.
CCCGCCAAACCCTACCAGCAGAACGGCGGGCCATTGATGTACTTCGGCGGCTACTCCCCCGCCGCGCTCGATCTTTGCGGCCAGCATTGCGACGTCTACCTGATGTGGCCCGAACCCAAGGATCAGCTCGCCGAACGGATGAAGGCCGTGCACGCCGTTGCCGACAAATACGACCGCACGCTGAACTACGGCCTCCGCGTCCATATGATCGTCCGCGACACCGAGCAGGAGGCGCGCGAATACGCCGATTACATCGTGTCCAAGCTCGATGACGAATACGGCAAGCTGATCCGCGACCGCGCCCACGATTCTGGCTCGCTGGGTGTCAGCCACCAAGCGCGCGCGCGCGAACTGGCCGACCAGTTCGGCTATACCGAACCGCATCTCTGGACCGGCGTAGGGCGCGCCCGCTCGGGATGCGGCGCCGCACTCGTCGGCTCGGCCGACCAGGTTCTGTCGGAGATCGAGCAGTACCAGAGGATGGGCATCCGCGCCTTCATCTTCTCGGGCTACCCGCACCTGGACGAGTGCAGGCACTTCGGAGAGAAAGTCATGCCGCATCTCAAGACCTGCTCGCTGCCCGAGGTGTACGGCCGCGTGCCCGCAAGCACGCCGGCGACACCCCTTGGCGTAGGAGAGCGGATCTGATGGAACGCGTATCATTTTCCGGCGGCGTCGAGCTTAGCCGCATCGTCTATGGCATGTGGCGCGTGGGCGATGACGACGACACCTCGCCCGCGCATGTCCGCGCCAAGATCGAAGCCTGCCTCGAGCAGGGCATTACCACGATCGACCAGGCCGACATCTATGGCGGTTATACCGCCGAGGCGATTCTTGGCGGCTGCCTCAAGGCGAACCCTGGTCTGCGCGACAAGGTCGAGATCGTGACCAAGTGCGACATCGTGGCGCCCGCCGGCCGTTATTCCGACGCGCGCGTTAAACACTACGATACCTCTGCAGCTCATATCGCCAAGTCCATCGACCTATCGCTGAGCGAAATGGGAATCGAGCATATCGACCTTCTGCTCATCCATCGCCCCGACCCATTCATGGATCACCACGAAACCGGTGCCGCGCTGGACGCAGCCGTGACCTCGGGCAAGGTGCGCGCCGTGGGAGTGTCGAACTTCAAGCTTTGGGACTGGACGCTTCTGCAATCGGCGATGAAGACCCCGCTGGCCACAAACCAGATCGAGATCAGCCTGCAACACCACGAACCATTCACCAACGGCGATATCGCGTATCTTCAGGAACGCGGCATTCCGCCAATGGCCTGGTCACCGCTTGGTGGCGGCAGCCTGTTCAGCGACGGCGAACCGCGCGCGACCGCCTCGAAGATCGCGCTTGCAAATGATGTCGACGAAGCGGCTGTTGCGGTCGCATGGCTGCTGGCGCATCCCGCGAAGATCCTGCCTGTCATGGGCACCAACCGGATCGACCGGATTGCTGCTTTCAGCGATGCGCTCAAGGTCAAGATGGACCGCGAGACCTGGTTCGAGCTTTACACCGCGGCGCTTGGCCGGGAAGTGGCATGACGATGACCCGGTTCATACCAGGCCCAGACACGCTCTCGTCTTTCCGCACCGCACTCGGACGTTTCGCGACCGGCGTGGCCATCGTCACCTGCCGGACCGAGCGCGGACCGCTGGGCATTACCGCCAATAGCTTTTCCAGCGTTTCGCTCGACCCGCCGCTGATCCTCTGGTCGCCCGCCAAGACCTCGTCGCGGCACGACCAATTCGTGGAGGCCGAGCATTTCACCGTCCATATCCTCGAAGCCGGTCAGCGCGAGGTCTGCCGCCAGTTCACCAGGGAAGGCTGGAACTTCGAGGGGCTCGACATGAGCAATGGCGAAGGCGGCGCGCCGGTGATCGGCGGGTGCCTCGCGCATTTCGAGTGCAGCCGCTATGCCGCGCATGACGCGGGCGATCACACGATCATCCTGGGCCAGGTCGAAGCCGCGCTTGCCCGCGAGGGCCAGCCGCTGATCTTCTCGTCGGGAGCCATGGGCGGTTTCGCGGTCTGAGACGGCTCAAGCCATCTCCTCGACCGCGACGACGCCCGGCAAGGACTTGAGTGCGCCCTTGATCTGGGGCGAGACCGGCCAACCGTCGCCCAGCTCCACCGGCACATCCTGCGTCACGCCCTCGACCAGCGGTACCGAAAGAACGGTGACGCGTACCGGCCCCTTGGTCTTGATCGACCCGTCCTCACGGAAACGCCCAAGTACCGAGTGGATCATCTCGCCGGCCTCCGCCGCATCGACCATGACGTTCAGGCCCGCCGTCGCACCTGCCGACACCACGCTGTCAATCGGTACGACGCCACGCGCGATGGGATCGAACTGCCCTTCGTTGAACCGGGCCTCCAGCGTCATCACGACTTGAGTAGTCTGGTCAAAGACCCGCCGAACGCTGTCGAACTCGTCCGGGAAGAGCGCCATGCCGCTCACCTGCCCTGTTGGATCCGAGATATTCATGCGGAAGAACCGCGTCCCCCGCCCCGACTTCCGCTCCTGCAATGCCGAGACGATGACGCCGACGCGCGCGACGGCCCCGCCTTCGGCTTCGGCCTTGGCCTGCAATTCGGCCAGCGTCAGCATGCTCTTCCGCTTCAGCGCCACCGCGTAATCGTCCAGCGGATGCCCGGAGAGATAAAAGCCGATCGCTGTTTCCTCCTCGGCCAGCCGTTCGTTCGGCAGCCAGTCGTCCACCGGGGAAAGGCGCGGCTCGGGCAGATCGTCCCCGGCCTCGCCGAAGAGCGAGACCTGGTTCGAGCCGCGCTGCTCGTGGATCGCGGCGGAATAGGCCGTCAGCGCATCGAGCGAGGCGAATATGCGCCGCCGGTTGCTGTCGAGCTGATCGAAGGCGCCGGCGCGCGCCAGCATCTCGAGCGGCCGCTTGCCGACCCGCTTCAGATCGACCCGGCGAGCGAAGTCGAAAAGCGTCGCGAAAGGCTTGTCGCCCCTGGCTTCGACAACCAGCCGCATCGCCTCGACGCCGACATTCTTGAGCGCCCCAAGTGCATAGACCAGCTTGCCGTCCGCGACGGCAAAGCGCGCCTCAGACCGGTTCACGCAAGGCGGCACGATCTCAAGGCCCAGCCCGCGCCGAACTTCCTCGGCATAAGTGCTAAGCTTATCAGTGAGATGCAGGTCGCAGTTCATCACGCCGGCCATGAACTCGACGGGGTAATTCGCCTTCAGCCACGCGGTCTGATAGCTCACCACCGCATAGGCCGCGGCATGGGACTTGTTGAACCCGTAGTTGGCGAACTTGTCGAGCAGGTTCCAGACCTCCAGCGCCTTCTTGTCGTCCACCCCGTTCGCCTTGGCGCCCGCGATGAACTTGGGCCGCTCGGCATCCATCGCCGCCTGGATCTTCTTGCCCATCGCGCGGCGCAGAAGGTCGGCGCCGCCCAGCGAATAGCCCGCCATCTCCTGCGCGATCTGCATCACCTGTTCCTGGTAGACGATGATGCCCTGCGTCTCGTCCAGGATGTGGTCGATCAGCGGATGGATCGACTGCCGCTCGGCGCGGTCGTTCTTCACGTCGCAATATTGCGGAATATTCTCCATCGGTCCCGGCCGGTAGAGCGCGACCAGTGCCACGATATCCTCGATGCAGGTGGGCTTCATGCGTCGCAGCGCGTCCATCATGCCCGAGCTTTCCACCTGGAACACCGCCACCGTGCGCGCCTTGGCGTAAAGCTCGTAGGTCGCCGGATCGTCCAGAGGGATCGCACCGATGTCGACTTCGACGCCCCGTTCGTTGAGCACGTTCAATGCGTTCTGGATGACTGTTAACGTTTTCAGCCCGAGAAAGTCGAACTTCACAAGCCCCGCCTGTTCGACCCATTTCATGTTGAACTGCGTCGCCGGCGTCTCGGATCGCGGATCGCGGTAGAGCGGCACCAATTCGTCCAGCGGCCTGTCCCCGATCACCACACCCGCCGCGTGGGTCGAGGCGTTTCGCAACAGCCCCTCGACCTGCTGGCCATAGGTCAGCAGCCGGTCGACCACCTCCTCGGCTTTCGCCTCTTCGCGCAGGCGCGGCTCCTCGGCCAGTGCCTTCTCGATGCTGACGGGCTTGACGCCCTCCACCGGGATCAGCTTGGACAGCCGGTCGACCTGCCCGTAGGGCATCTGAAGCACCCGCCCCACGTCGCGCACGGCCGCCTTCGACAGGAGCGCGCCGAAAGTGATGATCTGCCCCACCCGGTCCTTGCCGTACTTGTCCTGAACGTAGCGGATCACCTCCTCGCGCCGGTCCATGCAGAAGTCGATGTCGAAGTCCGGCATGCTGACCCGTTCGGGGTTCAGGAAGCGCTCGAACAGCAGCGAGTACCGAAGCGGATCGAGGTCGGTGATCGTCAGCGCATAGGCCACCAGCGAGCCCGCGCCCGAGCCGCGCCCCGGCCCCACGGGGATGTCGCGATCCTTGGCCCATTTGATGAAGTCGGCGACGATCAGGAAATAGCCGGGGAACCCCATCCCCTCGATGATGCCCAATTCGAAGTCGAGCCTTTTGTCATACTCTTCGCGCGGCGCGGCCGGCTCGATGGCCGCCAGCCGCTCCTCCAGACCGGCCTTGGCCTGTCGTCGCAACTCTTCGACCTCGTCCTCTGCAAAGCGCGGCAGGATCGGGTCGTGACGCGCAACGGCAAACGCGCAGCGGCGAGCTATCTCGACTGTGTTCTCAATGGCTTCCGGAAGGTCCTTGAACAAGACCTCCATCTCGCCGGGCGTCTTGAAGTAATGCTGCTGGGTCAGTTTCCGCCTTGGCCCCTGCTGATCGACATAAGCGCCCTCGGCAATACAAATCAGCGCGTCATGCGCTTCGTAGAGATCGGCTTCGGGGAAATAGACGTCGTTCGTCGCGACCAGCGGCAGGCCCATTGCATAGGCCATTTCGACGAACGGTTGTTCTGTCGCGGTTTCGGCTGCGGGCAACGTGCCGGTCTCGCCCGGATGGCGCTGCAACTCGACGTAGAGCCGGTCGCCGTAGATCGCGTGAAGGCTCTTCGTCAGAAGCTCCGCCTTCTCGCGCTGCCCCGCCTGCAACAACCGCCCCACCGGGCCGTCCGCGCCGCCGGTCAGGCAGATGAGCCCCTCGGCATGCTCTCCCAACTCGGCCAGGGTCACATGAGGCCAATCCGCCTCGCGCAGGTAAAGCGCCGAATTCAGCTTCATCAGCCCTTCGTAGCCCTTGCGCGACTGCGCCAGCAGCACGATCGGCGCCGGTTTGGGCAGCACCGTTTCCCCCATCGCCGCGGCTTCGTACATCAGGTCGATCTGGCATCCGACGATGGGCTGGACACCCGCTTCCAATGCCGAAACCGAGAATTCGAGCGCGGCGAACATGTTGTTTGTATCGGTCACGGCAACAGCGGGCATGCCCGCCGTCGCGCAAAGCCCCGGCAGCTTCTTCAGGCGCACGGCCCCTTCCAGAAGCGAATACTCGGTGTGAAGGCGGAGGTGGATGAATTTCGGACTGCTCATGGCGCTACCATAGAAAGCGGGCCGGTGAGTCGGAAGCGCGAAACCGGTCTGCGACCCGCGCTGAAATGGCCTCTGTACGGCGGCGCCAGGCGGCTTACCTTGCCCGTCATGCTGCTTTGCGTCGAAACGCTCGAAAAACACTTTCCCGGCACGGCTGCGCCGGTGCTGGATGGCGTGTCCATGTCGCTTGAAGCAGGCGAAGTGGTGGCGCTGACCGGCGAAAGCGGTTCGGGCAAGTCGACGCTCCTCCACATCGTGGCTGGCCTTGAGCCGGCGGACGGCGGCAGCGTTCGGATCGAAGGCGCGGAACTGGCCGGGATGGACGATGCCGGGCGCGCGCGGTTGCGCCGGACGTCCATCGGCATCGTCTTCCAGCAGTTCAACCTCATTCCCTCGCTCACCGTGGCGCAGAACCTGGCGTTCCAGGCGCGGCTGGCGGAGCGCACCGAGGGTCTCGATCTGCCCCGGCTGGCCGCTGCACTCGGCCTCACCGACCACCTCGCCAAGTACCCCGAGGAGCTTTCAGGCGGGCAACAGCAGCGCGTCGCCATCGGTCGCGCCATCGCGCCCCGTCCGCGCCTGCTTATGGCCGACGAGCCCACCGGGAATCTTGACGAATCCACGGGAAAGGCCGTTTTCGACCTGCTTCTGGGCCAGGCACGCGAGACCGGTGCGGGGTTACTGATCGTGACCCACTCCGAACGTCTCGCCGCCGCCGCCGACCGCCGCCTGCATCTCAGCCGAGGGAAGATCGCCACATGACCGGCGCGATCCTCACCGCGCTCATGTCGCACTGGTTCAGACGCCCGTTCCAGATGGCGACACTGATCCTCGGCCTCGCACTTGCCACCGCACTCTGGTCTGGCGTTCAGGCAATCAATGCCGAGGCCCGCAAGAGTTATGGCGAGGCTGCGGATGCTCTGACCGGCGGCGGCCTCAGCGATCTTGTGGACCCATCGGGGCCGATCCCGCACGAGACGTTCATCCGCCTCCGGCGCGCCGGCTGGTTGGTCAGCCCCGTCATCGACGGCTGGATCGCGGCCGACCGGGGCCGTGTCCGGCTGCTTGGCGTCGACCCCTTTACCGCACCGCGCAACACCGCCATCGGCGCCGACCGCTTTGAAGGCGAGACCGACATCGGCACCGCACTCATCGTCAATCCCGCCACCGCCAGGCGGCTGACGGGCGCCGACCGCCCCCTGGTGGTCGACAGCGCCGTGGCTCCGGGCCTGGCGCTAGCCGATCTGACCGTCGCGCGCGAAATCCTTGGGGATACCGGCTACAGCCGCCTGATCCTGTTGCCGGATCAACCGCTCGTCCGCCCCCCGTTGAACGAGATCGCCCCCGAACTGGCCATCGAAGCGCCCGAGACGGCAGGCGACCTTGCCCGCCTGACCGACAGCTTTCACCTGAACCTGACCGCGTTCGGGCTGCTCTCCTTTGCCGTGGGGCTTTTCATCGTCAATGGCGCGGTTGGCCTCGCCTTCGAGCAGCGCCGGCCCGTTTTCCGCACGCTCCGCGCCCTCGGCGTGACTTCCCGGCGGCTTGTCGTCATCCTGATGCTCGAGCTTCTCGCCTTCGCCGCCGTGGCGGGCGCGCTCGGAATTGTCCTTGGCTACCTGATCGCGAGCGCGCTTCTGCCTGACGTTGCCGCCACCCTGCGCGGCCTTTACGGCGCAACCGTGGAAGGCGCGCTTACGCTTTCGCCCGCCTGGTGGCTCAGCGGCCTCGCAATTGCGGCGGCGGGCACCGGCCTTGCCGCACTCGGCGGGCTGGTGCAGGTCGCACGGATGCCGCCGCTGGCGCCCGCCCGGCCGCGCGCCTGGGCCATGGTCAGCCGGGGCACCATGCGCTGGCAGCTTGGCCTGGCCTGCGCCTTCGCCCTCACAGCCCTCATGGCGCTTGGCATTGGCGGTGGCCTGACCGGCGGCTTCATCCTCCTCGGCAGCCTTTTGATGGCCGCCGCGCTCGCCCTTCCCGCCGCGCTCTCCGGGCTCCTTCACCTCGTCTCGCGCTTCGGCCAGGGGCCGATCGCGGACTGGTTCTGGGCGGACACCCGCCAGCAGCTTCCCGGCCTCTCGCTTGCGCTCATGGCGCTTCTGCTGGCGCTCGCTGCCAATATCGGGGTCGGCACGATGGTGGCCAGCTTCCGCGATACCTTTACCGGCTGGCTCGACCAAAGGCTGGTCAGCGATCTTTACGTGACGACGGAAGACGAGGCTGAATCGTCCCTGTTGCAGGGCTTCCTGGCTTCCCGGTCGGACGCCGTCCTGCCTATCTGGCACACCGAGGGTGAAGTGCGCGGCGCACCAGCCGAGATCTACGGCGTCGCCGATCACCCGGTCTATGCCGAAAACTGGCCGTTGCTGGCAGGCACCCCGGATGTCTGGGCAAGGATCGCCACGGGCGAAGGCGCGCTGGTCAACGAACAGCTTGCCCGGCGCGAGAACCTCGGGCCAGGCGACCGGCTGGACATGCCCGGCGGCTGGCAGGCCGAGGTCCTCGGCGTCTACAGCGACTACGGCAACCCGCTTGGCCAGGTTGTGGTCCCGCTTGAAGTGCTCGTTGCGCGCTATCCGAACGCCGACCGGGACGACTTCGGCATCCTGGCGGCCGACCCCGAGGGGCTGCGTACGGCGCTGATCGAGGAGTTCGGACTGCCCGAGAGCCGGATCACGCTTCAAACCGCGCTGAAGGCTGTCTCGCTCCAGGTCTTCGAGCGGACCTTCGCGGTGACCGGCGCGCTCAACATCCTGACGCTCTCTGTCGCAGGTCTTGCTATCCTGACCTCGCTTCTGACCCTGTCCGCCATGCGCCTGCCACAACTGGCCCCGGTCTGGGCGCTTGGCGTCACTCGCCGGCAACTCGCGCGCATCGAACTGATCCGGGCCCTTGTGCTCGCGGCGTTGACTTTCCTTCTGGCACTTCCGGTGGGCCTCGGCCTCGCCTGGGTGCTGTTGGCGGTCATAAATGTCGAGGCCTTCGGCTGGCGGCTGCCAATGTCGATCTTTCCGAGGGACTGGGCCTGGCTCGGTTTCGCCTCCCTCACCGCCGCCGGCCTTGCCGGTCTCTGGCCCGCGCGCCAACTGGCAAATCGTCCCCCCGCAGAGCTGGTTCGGGTGTTCAGCCATGAGCGCTAGGTTCATCGCACTCCTGCTCCTTCTGGTGCTTCAGGCCGCAGACCTGTCCGCACAAGGTTTCGCCGGCCTTGGCCAGACCACCGACGGACACGCCCTGCCCGATCCGGCGACCCGGTTCGAATACCCGGCCGACCACGGCGCTCACCCTGATTTCCGCATCGAATGGTGGTACGTCACCGCCAACCTGACGGACGCGGACGGCAGGGACTACGGCATCCAGTGGACGCTGTTCCGCAGCGCACTCGCCCCCGGCGGCGCGCCGGAGGACCAGGCATGGATGGCACATGCCGCCGTCTCGGCACCGGATGGTCACCGCGCGGCCGAGCGGTTCGCACGCGGTGGCTCCGGGCAGGCAGGCGTTACCGCGAGCCCCTTCGAGGCCTTCATCGACGAATGGCAGATGGCCGGCCCCAGCCTGACCGACATCCGCGTGACGGCGCAGGGTACCGACTTCCAATACGACCTCGCTCTCGCCGCCGGCGGGCCCTTCATCGCGCAGGGCCAGAATGGCTTTTCGGTGAAATCCGAAGCCGGACAGGCAAGCCACTACTACTCGCAGCCCTTCTACAGCGTCACCGGCACGCTTACCTTCCCCACCGGCACGGTCGAAGTGACGGGCCGCGCCTGGCTCGACCGCGAATGGTCCTCGCAACCCCTGACCGAAGATCAGACCGGCTGGGACTGGGTCTCGCTCCACTTCGAGGACGGCGACAAGCTGATGGGCTACCGGATGAGGAACGAGGACGGCAGCGCCTACACGGTCGGAACCTGGATCGGCGCCGACGGCACGGCCACGCCGCTGGAACCGGGTGATCTGGTCATGACCGCCGCCGGCATATCGAATGTCGCGGGCCGGACGGTGCCGACCGCCTGGGACATCGCGCTTCCCGCGCGCCAGCTTTCGATCAAGGCGCGGGCGATCTATCCCGACAGCTGGATGAACCTGAGCGTTTCCTACTGGGAAGGCCCGGTCCGCGTCACCGGCAGCCATTCTGGCACCGGCTACCTGGAAATGAGCGGTTACTGATGGCGCTTGCAGGCCTCAAGCACTTGCCACTAGGTCGCGGACCATGACGCCGGACATGACCCTTTCCCGCGATATCGTCCTGGTCGGAGGCGGCCACGCGCACGCGTTGCTGCTCCGGCAATGGGGTATGGACCCGCTGCCCGGCGCGCGCCTGACGCTCATCAACCCCGCACCGACAGCGCCCTATACGGGCATGTTGCCGGGCTTTGTCGCCGGTCACTACCCGCGCGAGGCGCTGGAAATCGACCTCGTTCGCCTTGCCCGCTTCGCCGGGGCGCGGATCATCTTCGGCACGGTGACCGGGATCGACCGCCAGGCACGCCAGATCGAACTGCCGGGGCGCCCGCCTATCGGCTATGATCTGGCGTCCATCGACATCGGCATCACCTCGGCCATGCCCCGTCTTCCGGGCTTCTCCGAGTACGGCACCGCCGCAAAGCCGCTCGGCCCCTTTGCCACCCGATGGACACGCCATCTCGAAGACGGCGGCGGTCCGGTCGCCGTTATCGGCGGCGGTGTCGGCGGGGTAGAGCTTGCGCTGGCGATGCGTCACCGCATGGGTCGCGCGCACGCCGTTACAATCGTCGAGGCCGAAGCGGCGCTCTCGGGCCTGAGCGACACCACCGCCGGGAAATTGCGCGCCGAACTTGCCGATGCGGGCATCGACCTTATCGAAAACGCCCGCGTCGCCCGCGTGGATACCGCAGAAGTGGTTCTGGAAGACGGCCGCAGCCTGCCCGCCGCCCTTACCGTGGGCGCCGCGGGCGCTCGGCCATTCGGGTGGCTCGAAGCGACCGGCCTCGACCTTCACGAAGGTTATGTGGCCGTAACCCCCGAGCTTCGCAGCACCAACGACGCGCATATCTTCGCCGTGGGAGACTGTGCCCACCTGACCGAAACGCCCCGCCCCAAGGCGGGCGTCTTTGCCGTCCGAGCGGCCCCCGTCCTGGCCCGCAACCTGAAAGCCGCCGCTGCCGACCGACCGCTGTCAGCCTTCCGACCGCAAAGGGATTTCCTCAAACTCATCTCGCTTGGGGAAAAACGCGCGCTGGCCGACCGCAACGGCCGGAGCTTCGGCGGCGCCTGGGCCTGGCGCTGGAAGGACTGGATCGACCGGCGGTTCATGGACCGCCTCAACCAGCAGCCCGTCATGAGCCCCGCGCCGCCGCGCCTTCATGCGGCGGGTGCGGAAAGCGACAGGATGCTATGCGCCGGGTGCGGCTCGAAGGTTGGCCCCGGTGCTCTGGACGCCGCTCTTGCAGACCTCCCCGGACCGGCGCGCGCCGATGTCGCCACCGGCCACGGCGACGACGCCGCCGTCCTGACGATGGGCAAGACCCGGCAGGTTCTTAGCACCGACCACCTGCGCGCCTTCTGGAACGACCCATATACCTTTGCCCGCATCGCCGCCGTTCACGCGCTTGGCGATATCTGGGCGATGGGTGCTGTGCCGCAGGCCGTGCTGGCGCAGATCATCCTCCCTCGCATGACCGACGTCCTTCAACAGCGCACGCTCGCCGAGATCATGCAGGCCGCGTCCGAGGTCTTCACCGCGGAAGGTGCCGCCATCGTTGGCGGCCACAGCACTCAGGGAGCGGAACTGACGCTTGGCTTCACGGTCACAGGCCTGGCCGAGAGCCCGCCCATCACACTATCTGGCGGCCTGGCGAGCGACCGGCTGATCCTCACCCGCCCCATCGGCTCGGGTACGCTTCTCGCCGCCGAAATGGCAGGCCGCGCGCATGGCGACGACGTCGCCGCCGCTTTGACAACCATGAGCACGGCGCAGGGCGACGCCGCCCGCCTGCTTTCATCCCATGCCCATGCCATGACCGATGTGACCGGCTTCGGCCTCGCCGGCCATGCCTCGCGGCTCGCCGGCGCGTCGGGACTTGCCGCCGAGATCGACCTGTCCGCGATCCCGCTCTACGCGGGCGCTGAAGCACACGCCGAGGAGGGCATCCGCTCGTCCATCTGGGACGCGAACTTCTCCGCCGTGACCTACACCGGACCCGACAATCCCCGCGCGGCGCTGCTCTTCGATCCGCAAACCTCTGGCGGTCTGCTCGCCGCCGTTTCCGAAACCATCGCTGAAAAACTGGCGGCAGACCTCACTGCCCTCGGCCACACGACCGCGATTATCGGCACCCTGACCCAAGGCGAACCCGGCCAGATCACCGCGAGCTGAGCGCGCCCTCGATCCGCCCCGCCAGCGCGTCCAGCCCCGGCTCATCCAGCGCTGCCGTCTCGAATGGCACCACCGCTGCCTCGCGCCGCGCGCGCACCTTGGCATAGCGCGGGTCGTAGTGCTCGCGCACCAATTCCTCGGCCAGTACCCGATGCTCGCCCGCCCGCGCCATCGCCACCCAGGCCTCGACCCGCTCGCGTCCCTGCAACCTGACCAGCCTTTGGAGCCGTTCCTCCAGCAAGCCCGTGTCCTCGATCAGATCCGAATAGGCACGGCAGAGATATTCCGCACGCGCTTCGACGGGAGACACTATCTCGAACCGCTCCGCCGCCTTCATCCCCTCGAATAGCCGTGGCGGCAGGTTCAGCCGCCCGACCTTGCTGCTCTCGGCCTCGACCAGCACCGGCCGCGTCGGATCGAGCGCTTCGATCTGCGACGCAAGCGCGCTCTCGAACGCCTTCTGGCTGGGCTGTTCCCCCTGACCGCCAAGCGCCGAACCGCGGTGATTGGCCAGCCCTTCGAGGTCCAGCACCTGCACGCCCCGCGCCGCGAGACGCCCCAGGAGCGCTGTCTTGGCGGTGCCGGTATTGCCGTCGAGCAGAACCATCCGCGCCGGAAAGGCGTCGTCGTAGAGCCGTTTGACCACCAGCCGCCGGTAGCTCTGGTACCCGCCCGCCAGTGTCTCGACCCGCCAGCCGATCTGGGCGAGGATCGAAGCGAAGGAGCCGGACCGCTGGCCGCCGCGCCAGCAATAGACCAGTGGCCGCCAGCCGCCTTGGCGGTCCGCCAGCGGCCCCTCGATGTGCTGCGCCGCGTTTCTGGCCACCAGCGCCGCGCCGATCTTGCGCGCCTTGAACGGGCTCTCGCGCACGTAGATGGTTCCCACCCGAGCGCGCTCCTCGTCGCTCAGAACCGGCAGGCTGATCGCGCCCGGCACATGATCTTCGGCGAACTCCGAGGGCGCGCGCACGTCGATGATGGTATCGAAGGGGACACCGGGCATGTCGCCCAGGCGGGAAAGTGTAAAAGCCATGCGCATGCATTATCCCCTCGTGCGAAGCGCGGAAAGACCCTGCGGGGGTTGACCACTGCACCGCAGCCCGCATGATTGCGGTCCGAAAGGAAGATGCCCCGTGAAGAAAACCTACTTCGAGGTCCGTCACCCGATCTTCCGTCCGTTCTGGACGCGCGCGCTCTTTACCGGCGTCATATCGGGCTGGGCACTTTTCGAGTGGACGAACAACAGCCAGGTCTGGGCGATGGTTTTCGGCGCCGCGGGGCTGTACCTGTTCCTGCAATTCTTCGTCTTCTTCGATCCGGCGGAGTACGAGAAGAAAGACTGAAGCCAGGGAAATGGTGCGGTCGAGATGCGTTGAATTTCTGTACGTCGGTGTCAGGCGCTGACCACGGCATCCAGTAACCCACTGTAATACAGCGTCCCTATATTGGGCTGCTGTTCAGCCTTGTCTTCACCTGTTCATCTGTACCCAGATATTGAGGGTGGACAAATAGGTGGAGATGCCAGATGCCCCGACCCCTTCACAAGCTCAGCGCAACCCAAGTCAACTCAGCGGTCCCAGGCAAGCACGCGGACGGCGGCGGCCTATGGCTGCACAAGCGATAGGATGGTTCCGCTCAGTGGTTCGTCCGCGTCAGCATCCATGGACGGCGCCGGGAGATGGGGCTGGGCGGCTTCCCCGCGGTATCGCTTGCGCAGGCCCGTGAAAAGGCCAAGGCTGCTCAGGCGCTCGTCCGGGAGGGGAAAGACCCTATCAAAGAACGCGAACGGCGCGAAGCGGAGCGTGGCTCACACTTCCTCAAAGACATCGCCGCCGACGCGTTCGAGGCGCGAAAGGCGCAGCTCAAGGGCGACGGCAAGGCCGGCCGTTGGTTCTCTCCGCTTGAGCTTCACATTCTGCCGAAACTCGGAGGCGTGCCTGTCGGGGAATTCGACCAACGCGACATCCGCGACACCCTGCGCCCGATCTGGCATGAGAAAGCAGAGACGGCGGAGAAAGCCCTGCAACGGCTTTCAATCTGCCTCCAGTATGCGGCGGCGCTTGGGCCTGACGTGGACCTGCAAGCGCCCGCCAAGGCCAAGGCGCTCCTTGGCGCCCAGCGCCGCCAGCGCCCCAACATCCCTTCCCTACCCTGGCAGGATGTACCGACGTTCTACGGATCGCTCGATGAACGCTCGATCTGCCAACTGGCCCTTCGGCTCCTGAACCTGACTGCAGCGCGGTCGAGCGAAGTCAGGAGCATCCACCTGTCGGAAATCCAGGGCGAGGTCTGGACCATCCCCGCCGAACGGATGAAGACCGGGGTTGAGCATCGCATTCCGCTATCGGACGAGGCGCTAATACGTTCAGTCCCCAAATACCAGTTGTACCTTGAGCGAAGCGGTCCGATCGCCGGCGGTTTCGAACGCCCGGACGGCCTCGTGAATAGGGAATGTGTGCGTGATCAGGGGCCTGACATCGATGCGCTTTCGTTCCATGAACTGAACGGTTTTCGGAA
>JAJDOD010000171.1 GCA_022340315.1 Silicimonas sp.
CCCATCATGGGCTTGTCGATCTTCGTCGTCACCCGCGCCTGATCGGTGTCACCCTTGTAGAGCCCCGACAGCACGTCGTCGACGTTCTTCTTGACGGTCGCCGGCGTGATGCCGTGTTGCTCGTTATAGGCCATCTGCTTCGCCCGGCGGCGGTCGGTTTCGGCCAGTGCGCGCTCCATCGAGCCGGTGATGCGGTCGGCGTACATGATCACCCTGCCGTCGACGTTCCGCGCCGCGCGGCCGATGGTCTGGATCAGCGAGGTCTCCGAGCGTAGGAACCCTTCCTTGTCGGCATCCAGGATCGCCACGAGGCCGCATTCGGGGATGTCGAGCCCCTCGCGCAGCAGGTTTATCCCCACCAGCACGTCGAAGGCGCCGAGACGCAGGTCGCGCAGGATCTCGATACGCTCCAGCGTGTCGATGTCGGAATGCATGTAGCGGACCTTGATACCCTGCTCGTGCAGGTACTCGGTCAGGTCCTCGGCCATGCGCTTGGTCAGCGTGGTGACGAGCGTACGGTAACCCCGGGCGGTCACCTTGCGGATCTCGTCCATCACGTCGTCGACCTGGGTGGCGACGGGCCGGATCTCGACCACCGGGTCGAGAAGGCCGGTGGGTCGGATGACCTGTTCGGTGAAGACGCCCCCTGTTTGCTCCAGTTCCCAGGCCTGGGGCGTGGCCGAGACGAAGACCGATTGCGGGCGCATGGCGTCCCATTCCTCGAACTTCAGCGGGCGGTTGTCCATGCAGGAAGGCAGGCGGAAGCCGTGTTCGGAGAGCGTGAACTTTCTTCGGTAGTCGCCCCGGTACATACCGCCGATCTGCGGAACGCTGACGTGGGATTCGTCGGCGAAGACGATCGCGTGATCAGGGATGAACTCGAAAAGCGTCGGCGGTGGCTCGCCGGGCGCGCGGCCTGTCAGGTAGCGCGAGTAGTTCTCGATCCCGTTGCAGGAGCCTGTGGCCTCGATCATCTCGATGTCGAAGTTGGTGCGTTGTTCAAGGCGCTGAGCTTCGAGCAGCTTGCCTTCATCGACAAGCTGGCCGAGACGCATCTTCAGCTCGTCCTTGATCTTGCGGACGGCCTGCTGAAGCGTCGGCTTCGGCGTGACGTAGTGGCTGTTGGCGTATATGCGCACCCGGTCGTAGCCCTGGGTCTTCTTGCCGGTCAGCGGGTCGAACTCGGTGATGGTTTCAAGATCGTCGCCGAAAAAGTCCAGCCGCCAGGCGCGGTCTTCGAGGTGGGCGGGCCAGAGCTCGATCACGTCGCCGCGCACCCGGAACGTGCCGCGCTGGAAGGCCTGGTCGTTGCGGCGGTACTGTTGGGCGATGAGATCCGCGATAACCTTTCGGGGGTCGTGCGGTTTGCCGACGTGCAAATCCTGGGTCATCGCGCCGTAGGTCTCGACCGAGCCGATGCCGTAAATGCAGGAGACCGAGGCGACGATGATGACGTCGTCGCGTTCCAGAAGCGCGCGAGTGGCGGAATGGCGCATCCGGTCGATCTGTTCGTTAATCATCGCCTCCTTCTCGATGTAGGTATCGGAGCGAGGGACGTAAGCTTCCGGCTGGTAATAGTCGTAGTAGGAGACGAAATACTCGACGGCGTTCTCGGGGAAGAAGCCTTTGAACTCGCCATAAAGCTGGGCGGCCAGCGTCTTGTTCGGGGCCAGGATGATCGCCGGGCGCTGGGTTTCCTCGATCACCTTGGCCATCGTGTAGGTCTTGCCGGTCCCGGTGGCGCCGAGCAGCACCTGGTTCTGTTCGCCGTTGTTCACACCCTGCGACAGTTCGGCAATGGCCGTCGGCTGGTCGCCTGCGGGATTGAACTCGGTATGCATGGTGAAATGAACGCCGCCTTCCAGCTTGTCGCGGCTGCGCACATCCGGGGCGGGCGAGTTCAATATCGGTTCGGTGACGGACATGGGCGGCGATTCCTCTGGCTTCCGTCCAGACTTGTGCGCAAAACCAGTGGGTTCAAGGGCGAAAGCCCAGCCAACTGCCTGTCTCCTGACATGTTGGAGAAGTGAAAATGGTTAACAACTCGTAAACGCACGTTACAACTTAAGGTAGATAAATGTCTTGTTGGCACGCCCTTTTGCGTGCAAGGATCATCGGACTAGCAGCAGAACGAGTGCCGACCGGGCAGCACGACCCACCCACCCCTCGCTCCATGTTGTTCGGTCGGCCTCACTCCTCCCTGATTGCAGTTGACCAAGCGCAAGGCGATGGCACCGACTTGCGACAGGGTCTGGCCGGAAACGGTGAGGACCGGCTTGAGGTGGCATGCGCCCCTTGATTCCGTTGGAAATCTGGGGCAATTGAAATCGCACGCAAGAGGGTCCGCCATGACTGCACGCATCTTCCGTCCCGCGAAATCCGCCATGTCTTCGGGCACGGCCAAGACGCGCGACTGGGTTCTGGAGTTTCCCAACGAGCAGGGGCGCGAGATTGATCCGCTTATGGGCTGGACGTCGTCGGCGGACACGCAGGCGCAAGTGCGGATGCGCTTTCCGACCAAGGAAGCGGCTTTGGATTATGCCAAGGAACACGGCATCGACGCGGTCGTGACCGAGCCGAAGACGCGCAAGCCCAACGTGCGTTCACGCGGCTATGGCGAGAATTTCGCGACCGACCGGCGGGGCGCCTGGACGCATTGAGCCTCATTCGCGAAGTCGCGCCCACGGACCCCGCGCTCGCGCCGCTGATCGCCGCACATCTCACGCTTATGCGTGCCTCGTCGCCCGCGTGCAGTGTCCACGCGATGGATGCCGGCGCGCTGGCCGGCGCCGGTGTGCGGTTCTTCGCGGTGTTCGAGGGCGGCGATGCAGTGGCGATGGGGGCGCTGAAGGGGCTTGCCAGCGGCGAGGGTGAGCTGAAGTCGATGCATGTTCGGTCCGACCGGCGCGGCAAGGGGCTGGCGGATGTGGTGCTGGCCCGGCTGCTGGATGCGGCCCGCAAGGCCGGCATGGCGCGGGTCAGCCTGGAAACCGGGAGCCAGGAGGCATTCGCGCCTGCGAGGGCGTTTTATGCCCGTCACGGGTTCGAGATGTGCCGCCCGTTCGAAGGCTACGCCGATGATCCCAACTCGGTCTTCATGACCCGCGTCTTGTGAGCGGCGCGGGCGGGAGGCCCGTCAGGAAGCGACCAGCTTTGGCACAATTCCTCCCGGAAGCGCGCGACGAAGGCGGACTTTTCCGGCGAAGACTGCCGCTTGACCCAACTCGAAAGCGGCGCTTTCGATGGCGGAAGGCCAAGCCCTGCGCGCAGCGTTGCGACGACATTTTCGGGAGCGGAACAGAGTTCGTCGTAATCCACGTTCAGCACTTGGTACGGCAGGATGCTGAGGACCAGGTCGAGCGCGCTTTCGGCTGATTGCACGCTGTCGAGGTGGCGGCGCAGCGTGCGGTGGTCATAGGTCAGCGGCGCGCCGGAGGGTGTTTGCCGCGAACTCCATTCACGGGTTTCGCGCGCCATCCAGAGCGATACCGCCTGAGCGATGCGGTCGCGGCGGCGAATGCGGATGACGGTCGTGCGGTTGAACATGCCGTCGATACCGGCGAGGCGGACGAGGCGCAGTTGCTCGGCCGACGCCTTCAGCCCAAAGCCAGCGCCGGATGTCGCACCGATTGCGGTGATGTGCGCGACATAGGCCGTGAGATCGGTCAGGCCTTCGGCACCGGCACGGCGACAGACGGTGGTGTGGTTCAGGTCTTCCCGGAAGCCGTAAAGGTCGGGCGCGCTGGCCAGCAACTGGCCGAGATGAGTTGAACCGCTGCGGTTGGTGAAGGCCAGGAGGACCAGGTCGCGGTCGGCGCGGGCGCCGTCGGCGACGCGGACCGGGTCGAAGACCTGGCGCAGGCCATTCAGGTGGCAGCTGTTCGGACCCAGCGCCGACTCACCGGCAAGACGCTTCGGTATCAGCCGGCGCCGCAATTCCCCGAGCCGCATCGGACACGATCCTCTGGTTATCAGGCAGCTCGATATGCCAAATCAGTTAACTTTCTCTTGCACGTTGTGTGGTTGGGGCAAGTCCGCCATAGAGACGGCGTAACGTACGGAGAATGGCATGGCAGTCGCGGAAAGCATCGAAATGGCGCTTGTGGAATTGGTCCGATCGGTCGCGAAGGCGGAAATCATGACCCGTTTCCGCCGACTGCCCGAGGGTGCCGTGAACGCGAAGTCGGCTCCGGACGATCTTGTCACCGAAGCCGATCTGCACGCCGAAGCAGCCATCGCGGCCGGCGTGCGGACCCTTTTGCCCGACGCGCTGATCGTAGGCGAGGAAGCGGTCGAGTCCGCGCCTCAACTTCTGGGCAAGCTCGCCGATGCGCCGCTGTCAGTGATCGTCGATCCGGTGGATGGGACCTGGAATTTCGCCAAGGGCCTGACCACCTTCGGCGTGATCCTGGCCGTCGCCGAGAAGGGCGAGGCGGTGTTCGGGCTGCTCTACGATCCGGTGATGGACGATTGGATCTGGGCCAGGAAGGGCGGCGGCACCTGGTATCAGCAGCCCGGTTCAGATCCGCGCCCGCTGACATTTGGCGATGAGCGCGGTGGCGACATGACCGGTTTTGTCCCGATCTTCAACTTTCCGCCGCCGATTTCCGAGAGGCTGGCGGGCGACATTCCCGGCATTAGGCGTATCTGGTCGGTGCGATGCTCGTGCCACGAGTATCGGGTCATGGCGGATGGCGGCGCCGATTTCGTGCTGTCGAATGCGCTCAAGCCCTGGGATCATGCGGCGGGTGCTCTCGCGGTGGCCGAGGCGGGAGGTGCCGTCGGGCTCCTGGATGGCCGGGCGTACCGCGCGTCCATCACTTCGGGAGGGTACCTTGTCTCGGCACGCTCAGAGGCGGCATTGGCGCGGTTGCGGGCAACTTTGGCGCCCGTCGTCGCGGGGATTGTCCAGGTCTGACTGTTGCAAATGCGTAACCTGACCGCGGTTCGGCGGCGCGCGTTACAATTTCTTGGCGTTATGGCGGTGGCTGTCTAGTATCCCGTCAATAGCCTATCTAGCAGAGAGGACGACATGGCTGGCAAGTTTGAGATTTTCAAGGACAAGAAAGGCGAGACGCGGTTCCGCCTCAAGTCGGGCAATGGCCAGGTCATCCTGGCGAGCGAAGGGTACAAGCGGAAAGCTAGCTGCATGAACGGTGTTGAATCCGTTCGCAAGAATTCGCAGCAGGATGATCGCTTCGAGCGCAAGGATACCAAGTCCGGCAAGTTCATGTTCAACCTGCGCGCCCGCAACGGGCAGGTGATCGGCACGTCCGAGACCTATGAAAGCGCGAAGTCGCGCGACAACGGCATTGCCTCGGTGGCGAAGAACGCACCCGACGCCAAGGTTGTTGACGAGACCGCCTGATCGCAAGGCGATCTGGTTGGAATGCAGAGGGAGCCTGGCTCCCTCTTTTTTTGCCTATCGCAGAACACGGCTGAGCAGAAAGGCGATCATCGGTTTCAGATCGTCCCTCGGCACGCCCGAAATACGGTGTTCGAGGCTGAGAAGCATGATCCCGTGCACCGCGGAAAAGAGCGTCCGCGTCCGCCGCTCGATCTCGGCCGCGTCCGCCGCGGGATCGGCCTCGGCCAACGGTCCCGAGATGTGGCGGAACATCCGTCCCAGTTCGTCGAGGTACCAGCCGGGAACGGCGCTCTCCGCCGTCATCTCGACGTCGAACAGCGCGCGCCAGAGGTTGAGGTTCTCTTCAGCGAAATCGACATAGGCGTTCGACATGACGATCAGGCGTTCGTAGGGCGCCTTGTCGAGATGCCCGGCCATCGCACCCGAGATGTAACGCCCGATCCGCTCGAAGGTCCGCATGTTGACGGCCAGAGTCAGCCCGGTCATGTCGTCGAACACGTTGTAGATCGCACCAAGTGCGCAATCGGCCTCCTTCGCCAGCGCGCGCGCCCTCAGCGCCCCGGTGCCGTGCGAGGCGATCTCGCGTTCGGCGATCTCGATCAGCCGGTCTCGGAGCGCGGCGCGGCGTTGTTCGGTTTGGCGGGTCAAGGGGAGTACCTGTCGTGTGAACGTCGTTCAAACAATATCGTCAAGTCTCCTGCCAGCCAAGCAGGAAGCCAGTCATTTGGTGATGGTAGCCGCTGTACTTCTCTTTTTTAATAGACAGATTTGAATGAATGCATCTAACCTTCACGCATTGTTTCAGGGAGGATAGGCCATGAACATTACGCGTCGGACCCTACTTGTTGCGGGTGCCGCCATTGCGCTGTTGTCGGGACCGGCGCTTGCCGAACAGTCCGACGACGGGATCATGCGGCTCGCCATTCAGGTCAGCGACGGTGATCCGGAAACGTTCGACAAGGCGCTGAACGTCGCCACCAACTTTGCCAAGGGCATGAGTGACGCGGGAAAGTTCTATGAAGTCGAGATCGTCGCCTTCAACGACGGCTTGCATCTTCTGCGCGAGGATACCTCGCCGGTCATGGACCGGATCAAGAGCATCTCGGAAAGCGTACCCGATGTAAGCTTCAGCGCCTGCGGCAACACCATCGCCAAGATGACGCGTGAAGAGGGCACCGCTCCGCCCATCACGTCTTACGCGAACGTGGTTCCAGGAGGCGTTGGTCGTCTGATATACCTCGACAATGCGAACTATTTCGTGATCCGGCCCTGACCGGACGTTGCTGTTTGCCAGATGGATGGTGCCGGGCCGGGTACGGCCCGATGCGACCTGCGCGGGCCGCACGCTCCTCGCTTGCCGCTACCACGTCCGCCGGTTACACCCACACCCAGTGCGGTCCCGTAGCTCAACTGGATAGAGCAGCTGACTTCTAATCAGCAGGTTCGGGGTTCGAGTCCTCGCGGGATCGCCATTGGGACAGGATCAGGAGGGCTAACCGATGAAGATGAGCGACAGCCGGGTGATCGCCGCGGAACCGGCCGTGGTCTGGGCCGCAATTCTGGACCCCGAGGTTCTGAAGGCGTGTGTACCGGGCTGCGAGGAGATGACCGGGTCGCC
>JAJDOD010000081.1 GCA_022340315.1 Silicimonas sp.
CTGAAGATGCGCTCGCGTTCTTCGCGCATCTTCTCGCCGATAAAGCAATCATAGCCATCTCCGACCCGGCCCGATCGGGCGGAGATCAGCGCCTCGGGCGGACCGACAAGCTCAAGCACGAGTTTGCGGCGAACGGCGAGAGGAAACTCGCGCCAGTCGCGGACGGGGATGACGAAGGCGCCGGGTCCACCGATGACGCAGGCTTCGTAGTACAGGTCGAGATCCTCAATGCTCCAGAAAGCGTCGCCGTCCTGCGTCATGAGCGGCAGGCCGTTTATCACCAGGCCCGCGCCGATGGCCCTGTCGCGCGCGGCTTCCACAGAGCCGCCCTGGTTGTTTGGTCCGTCGCCCGAGATGTCTATGACCTGGCGAAGGCCTTCGTACTCGTTCGATGAGATATCCGCGCTCGCGAATTCGATGGCGCCGGTGATCGAGGTGCGACGCATCCCGTAGGGAAAATTGGATTCCAGAAGGTCGGCGACCTGCTCGGCGGCCTCGCGGCTGTCGATCAATGTCCAGGGGACGATGACGCGGTTTGAACCGTACCCGGCCCACTCGACATAGGTGATCGCGATGCGGCCGGTGAAACTGTTGAGGATGGCGCCCACGACCTCGTCCGAGACAATCGCCTCGGCATAGCCCCGGCGCTGGATTTCAAGCTCGTTCGGCCCCATCGAGCGCGAGACGTCGACCATCAGCGCAAGCTCTACATCGACTTCGATGGCCCGCGCCGGGCCGGTCAGTATCGCGAAGAGGAGGAAGAGCATTCGCATGCGGCAAGGATGGCACATATCCGGCTTCCGTCCAGTCACATCTTGCCGGATCGTGCGCTCGCCGCTTAGGATTCACATGCCGGGGGGAAGAGCAGCGAAAGGGCAGAGACATGCTCGGAAAGCACTTTCTTCTCGGCGGTCTGGCGACCGCCATTCTCGGCTGGCGGATATACGATCCCAAGGGGTCGTATGCCGCGCTTTACGACGTTTCGCATTACCTCACGGACTCGCTTGCGGGTTACGAAATTCTTACACGGCTTGTCAGCCTGGTACTTGTTGATCAGTTCAACGGGCTGATGCTTGGCGTGGCGGCCACGGCATTCGTCTATATGAGCCTCGGCGCGCTGCGGCGGGCGGCGGGCTGGCCGTTCAGGGTTCGGGCGCGTACCCGCGTGCCGCTGTCGCGCTACGCGGTTCCGGGACGGATGGTACGCGTCGGCTAACGGCGGCCGTTGCCGGAGTGCTGCGGGCAGCGCGGACACGTGTGGACATCTTCAGGTGCCGGGTCTGCGACGAGAACCGGCACATCGGCATTGCGCTGATGGATGCGCGGGCACCGGGCAGGGTTGCCGCGGCATCCGGGCTCGGGGCAGGCCTGACCGACAGTGCCATATTTGGGCCAAAAAACGACTTTAGCAGTCGATCTGCCACGGACGAGAGACAAACGTGACCATTCGCTTGCATCACGCGGCGCCGGTTCTGGCACCGGCCTATATCTACGCATTGCTGTTGGCGCTGCTGCCGGCGTCGATGGTCATCGACGTTTTCGTGGCGCCGTCGATCTACTGGGCCAAGGTCTACAAGATACCTCTGATGTCCTCGATCTACGTCGGGTATCTCTGCTTCCTGGCCTGGAAAACCGGCCCGTTCCACGATGCGCCGCTTTGGTCGCGCATCTTGCGGCTGATCGCCGAACTCATGCTTCTTTACACGCTGACAAGTGCGTGCCTGCCGCTTTTGGACCAAATGTCGAAGATATCTGCCTGGCCGCTCGCGGATTGGTGGCTTGCGGCGGCCGACGAGGCCATTGGTTTCGATTGGGTGGCCTATTTCAGTTTCGTTCACGACCGACCAATTCTCTTCCGTGTCATGGACGTGGCATATCACCAGACCGGGCAACTCGCCTTCCTGCTTGTCGTCACCCTGCTCTTACTCGGCCAGTTTCGCCGGATCAGCTTCCACATGGAAACCGTGGTCTGGACGACGCTCATTTCGATCCTCATCAGTGCCTTTGCACCCGCATACGCGGCTGCCATACACTATGGCATCGACTTCTCGGATTTCCCGGATTTTGGTTTTGCGCCGGGCATCTATCACATCGAAAGCTTGGTGCAACTCCGCGAGGCGAACCCGGACTACCGGGTCGGAGAGGTGTCGTTCAAGGGACTTGTCACGTTCCCGTCAATACATACCGCCCTCGGCGTGCTTATGGCGGGTGCGGTGTGGCGGCATTGGCTGTTCTGGCCCTTCGCGCTCTATGCCGTAGTCATGGTTCCCTCGACGCCTGTTCTAGGCAGTCACTACGTGGTCGACGTGATCGCAGGCTTCGCGCTGGCAAGCGCGGTGATGTGGCTGGTGTCGAGACGGCGTGTCTACAGTGGGCTATTCGCGGCGGCGAACGCAGCGGCCGTCGCCATCCCCGCGGAATAGCTCCCGACCTGTCAGTTCACTCACAGCGCGGTCCCGGGGACCAGGGCATTCTGCGGCCTGCAGGTATCAGCGCAGGGAGAGGGCTGGCGCCCCTCAGAATTCGCTGTCCTTCTGCCAGGGCTTCACCAGGTTGCCGAAGCGGGTGAAGCGGCCCTCGAAGGAGAGCTCGACCGTGCCGATGGGCCCGTGGCGCTGCTTGCCGATGATCACCTCGGCACGGCCGTGGAGGCGTTCCATTTCCTCCTGCCACTTGGCCATTGCTTCAAGGTCGTGGTCGCCCGGTTTCTCGCGCTCCTTGTAGTACTCCTCGCGGAAGATGAACATGACCACGTCAGCGTCCTGTTCGATCGAACCGCTCTCGCGCAGGTCCGAAAGCTGGGGACGTTTGTCTTCGCGGTTCTCGACTTGGCGCGATAGCTGGGAGAGCGCGATCACGGGGATGTCGAGTTCCTTGGCGATGGCCTTGAGGCCTTGCGTGATCTCGGAGACCTCGTTCACGCGGCTGTCCTTGGCCGTGGCGGGCCGGACGAGTTGCAGGTAATCGACGATCAGCACGTCGAGACCGTGTTCGCGCTTGAGGCGGCGGGCGCGGGCGGCAAGCTGGCTGATCGGCAGCGCGGGCGTGTCGTCGATGAAGAGCGGGCAGGCTTCCAGCGTCTTGGCGGCATCGACGAAGCGGCGGAACTCGCCCTCGGTCATGTCGCCGCGGCGGATCTGCTCGGACGGCACCTCGGCGGCCTCGGAGAGAACGCGCGCGGCAAGCTGCTCGGCGCTCATCTCGAGCGAGTAGAAGCCGACCACGCCGCCGTCGACCGCGCCTTCGTCACCCGAAGGTGTCTTGCCGCGGCGATAGGCCTTGGCGATGTTGAAGGCGATGTTGGTGGCGAGCGAGGTTTTCCCCATCGAGGGGCGCGCCGCAAGGATCAGCAGATCGGACTTGTGCAGCCCGCCGAGTTTCTTGTCCATGTCGGTCAGGCCGGTCGAGATGCCCGCAAGTCCGCCGTCGCGCTGGTAGGCGGCGTTGGCAACGTGCACGGCATCGGTGACAGCTTTGAGGAAGCTTTGAAAACCCGAGTTCGATGTGCCGGTCTCGCCCAGCTTGTAGAGGGCCTGCTCGGCTTCGACGATCTGTTCCTTGGGTTCATTCGCCACTTCGACCCGTGCGGCCTTGGCGACGATATCGCGGCCAAGCTCCATCAGCTTCCGGCGCACGGCAAGGTCGTAGATCATCTGAGCATAGTCGCGCGCAGCGAAGGACGAGATCGCCGCGCCTGCGAGGCGAACCAGATAAGCCGCGCCACCAAGCTCTTTCAGGCCGGGGTCGTCTTCGAGAAATGCCTTCAGCGTGACCGGGGAGGCCAGCTGGTTCTTGGCGATCCGTGCGGCGGAAATTTCGTAGATCCGGGCATGTACGGGATCGTAGAAATGCGTCTCGTTGATGACGCTCGCGACCCTGTCATAGGTATCGTTGTTGGTGAGGATTGCGCCGAGAAGCTGTTGCTCGGCCTCGATGTTGTGTGGCAGGGGTTCGGATGCCTGATCCTCGCCCACTGCCTTCAAACGAGCTGTTTCGCTCATTGATACTGCCCCTCGGTTTCTTCGCCCGTTCCCTGTCCGGAGTGCATACGGCAGAGGACGACCGCGCGTCTATCTGGATATCCTGTGGACAGCCTGTGGACGAGTTTGCACGGGTGATTTTCCGCACCATATTGCGGTCACCAAGCGCGATCCGTCAATATCCGGTAGTTGGCGCCACAAATTATTTTTTGCGGGCTTCCTGCCATGCACGCGGGGCGCGCAGGAAGCTTTCGACCTCCTTCAGGGTCTCGCGGTCGAAGGTATCGCCAGCGCGCGCGACCTCGAGCACGTCCCACCAGGTACATAAATGATGGAGCGTAACACCATGCGCTTTCAGGGTTTCGATGGTTTCAGGGAAGATACCGTAATAGAAGATGACAGCCGTGTGGGCGCAGCTTGCACCGGTCTCGCGGATGGCATCGACGAAGGAAAGTTTCGAGCCCCCGTCGGTTGTCAGGTCTTCGACGAGAAGCACGCGTTCGCCTGGCGTCATCATGCCTTCGATTCGCGCGTTCCGGCCGTAGCCCTTCGGTTTCTTCCGCACATAGGTCATGGGCAGCGCCAGCCGTTCGGCCATGAGCGCGGCGAACGGGATGCCGGCCGTCTCGCCGCCCGCGATGTTGTCGAAGGCCTCGAAACCCGCGTCGCGCATGACGGTGACGGCGAGGAAGTCCATGAGCGTGGACCTGATGCGCGGGTAGGAGATCAGCTTGCGGCAGTCGATGTAGGTGGGTGACGGCAGGCCGGAGGCGAGGGTGAAGGGGTCGGTGGCGTTGAAGTGGACCGCCTCGATTTCAAGCAACATGGACGCCGTGAGACGTGCGATTTCGGCGCGGTCGGGGAAGCTGGAGGGGATCATGGAAGCCTCGGTCAGTTTGTTCAGGGAGCGACCCGCCAGTGGAGCGGGCGTCCGGGGTTGAAGACGGCGACAGGTCCCGCGCCGGTTTCGACGGTGGCGGGGATGTCGATCGGGTCGCCTTTTTCGAGCGTGATCTTTTCCGGATTAACGGGCAGGCCGTAGAATTCGGGGCCGTGCTGCGAGGTGAAGCCTTCGAGCCGGTCCAGTGCGCCTGCTTCCTCGAAGACAGCCGCAAGACAGGAGAGCGCGACGGGTGCCGTGAAGCAACCTGCGGCGCAGCATTCGGCCTCTTTCCTGTGCTGGGGATGCGGGGCGCTGTCGGTGCCGAGAAAGAACTGGGGGCTGCCGGACGTGGCGGCCTCGACCAGTTTTGGCCGGTGCGTGCCGCGTTTCAGGATCGGCAGACAGTAGTAGTGCGGGCGCATGCCGCCCACGAGCATGTCGTTCCGGTCGAGCATCAGGTGCTGGACGGTGATCGTCGCGGCAAGATCGTCGCCACCCGCCGCGGCATAGGCGGCGGCTTCGGCGGTGGTGATATGCTCCATGACCACCCGCAGGCCGGGTGTCGCGCGGCGGATCGGGTCGAGCACCTCGTCGATGAAGACGGCCTCGCGGTCGAAGATGTCGATCTCGGGTCTTGTCACTTCGCCGTGGACGCAGAGCGGCAGGCCGATCTCGGCCATTGCCTCGAACACGGCCCGCACTCTGTCAAAGTCGCGGACCCCGCTGGCGGAATTGGTCGTGGCCCCGGCAGGGTAGAGCTTGACGGCGCTTATCAGCCCATCCGCGGCGGCCTTGCGGACATCCGCCGGATCGGTGGTTTCGGTCAGGTAGAGCGTCATCAGCGGCCGGAAGTCCGACCCTTCGGGCAGCGCGGCGAGGATGCGGTCGCGGTAGGCGGCGGCGTCGTCACCGGTGACCACCGGAGGCACCAGGTTCGGCATGATGATGGCGCGGGCGAAATGCGCCGTTGTGTGCGGCAGCACGCCTTCCATCATTGCGCCGTCGCGCAGGTGCAGGTGCCAGTCGTCGGGCCGTGCGATGGTCAGGCGGGTGGTCATGCCTTCCGTCTAGCGCAAGGCCAGGGAGGGGGCCAGAGGGCAGTGCCCGGGGCCATGCGAATCTGCTATGGTGGGTTGAGAGGCAAAAGCAGTTGGGAACGGAACCAATGATCTGGACATTCATCCTTGGCGCTCTCGCCGGGTGGTTCGCACCGCTGGCGGAAGACAGTTTGCGCCCCTTGATCGAAGCCAATCTTCCGGGGAGAAAACTTTCGCCCGCCGAAATGCGTGCGATAGCGCTGAGCGCCTGCATTCTGGTGGCGGCACTCGTTGCTGTCTTGTCGGGAGCCGGTGGCGCGATACCCTTGGCACTTGGCGCGGTGATCGGTGTGCTGGGGCCGCGGCTTCGCGACCGTGTGCGGGCGATGCGCGCGCCAGACTACGAGTCCTGAGCGTCGTCCCAGGTTTCGCCGCCGGAAGTCGGCGCGGGCCTGATGCCCAGTTGCACCTCGGCCCGTTCCAGATGGTGCCGGAAACGTGGCAATGGCTGGTGCCGCAGGACGGCGCGGCAGAGTTGCGCGGTCAGGGCGGGGCGTTCTTCGGCGAGAACGCGGGAGAGTAGTGCGCGCAGATAGGGTACATGGCCCCGGCGGGCACGCATGAGCGATGCCGCTTTCGAGAGGCCCAGGCTGCCATCAGCCGCCGCTTCGGCAAGATGCGAGACGAGCGAGAGATTGCGCAGGTCGCTTTCGATCGAGCCGGCGCCGCCGCGACGGTAGCGGAAGTGATCGACATTCGCGCCGCGGAAGAGGCTGGCGTGCATTGCATCCTCGATCTCGTCAGGGTCGTAGACGAGCAAGGCCTTCTCGGCGGCGTCCAGCATCTCGGGCGCATAGGCGTAGCGGCCTGAAAAGTCGGACCGGCGTGCGGAGGGAAAGCGCGCGTCCCATCCGGTCAGCCGGCGGTCGAGCGTGGCTTGTGGTGATACGAGGATGGCCGATGCGCCCGGTGCTGCGACCGAAAAGGCAGCGGCCGCGTAGCCGCACATGCCCGCGCCGTAGAAGATGACCCGGTCGAACTGGTCGAAGAAACCGTAGTCTGTCAGTCGGTCGAAGAAGCCGAAGACGTTGCTGTTCCGGAACCAGTTCTGGCGCCGGGCGACAATGGTCAGATGCGACCAGTCGCGACTTTCGCAGATGTCGAAGCCGAGCGGCAGGCCGGTTTCGCTGCCCGAGCGGATGCCGAACACGGTCTCAAACGCGACGAAGAGAACCGAGTTGGCCTTCTCGATGAAGATGGCGCTGTGGTCGCGGCCAAGGTCCGAAAAATTTCCCTGAGCATCACCAATTGCGCGCAGCGCTTTCAGCCACGCGGCATCGGAAAGATCCGCCGGAATATTTGCCCCCGAAACCATAACACACTCGTCTTTACATACCCGCCGGATACTACGCGGGCCGCGGTAACTGTGGCAAGTTTGGGGCGCTCACGCCGGGTTTGTGTTTCCCGTTTGGAAACGGGAAACGCCGTTTTTCTTTAACTATGCTGTCAGGAGAGACGACAGGGCCGGATTACTTGGCCGGCCCGATCATCATAACCATCTGACGCCCTTCCATTTTCGGCATGTTCTCGACCTTGCCGATCTCCTTGACATCCTCGGCAACCCGTTCGAGCAGGTCGCGGCCAAGGTTCTGGTGCGCCATTTCGCGGCCTCGGAAGCGCAGGGTCACCTTGACCTTGTCACCGCCTTCAAGGAAGCGCGTCACGTTTCGCATTTTTACGTCATAATCGTGGGTATCCGTGTTGGGACGGAACTTCACTTCCTTGACGTCGATGGTTTTCTGCTTCTTGCGCGCCTCGCTTTCCCGCTTCTGCTGCTCGTACTTGAACTTGCCGAAGTCCATGATCTTGCAGACGGGTGGCGTGGCGTTGGGAGAAATTTCGACCAGGTCAAGCCCGGCTTCCTCGGCCATTTGCATGGCCCTGTCCGGCGTTACGACGCCGACGTTTTCTCCTTCGGCTCCGATGAGCCGGATTTCAGGCGCGCGGATGCGATCATTTACCCGGGGGCCTGTTTCACGCACGGGCGGTGCGTTGTGTGGTCTGCGAGCGATGGTTGTGTGTCCTTTTTCAGTTTCTCACAAGAGGCGTGAAAAGTAGGGTCGAATCGGCTTGGATTCAACCGGTTTCGGCAGAAGGGTCGCGAATTCGCGCGGCGGCCATAGGCCGGGTTTCGCCGGGATGGCGCCGATCGGGATCTTCTCTCTGGATTCCGGGCCGGAAGCCCACCAAATACGGCGCTGAAACCGAACCAGGGGGTACCTGATCATGAAACAATTTCTGATAATTGGCGCAATAGCCGTGATCGCCGTCATTAGCTGGCTTCTCTTCCAGGGCGGGACGCCGGATGCGCCGGTTGCTGCCGTGACCGAGGAAAGCAGCGAATCGGCCGAGGCCGAGGAGACACCGGCCGAGGAAACGGCAGACCAGCTTGAAGAGGCCGCAAGCGATGTTCAGGAGGCGGTCGAGGAGGTCGTCGAGGATGCGCGGGACGCGGTAGAGGATGCCGCGGAAGAGGTTCAGGATGCCGCCGAGAATGCCGTCGAGGGGTTGCAGGAGGCCGTTGGAGACGCGGTCGAGCAGGCCGAAGGGGCTGCGAACGACGCGCTTGGGCTGACCGAAGGCGCCGGGGAAGCCGCCGGAAATGCCGCTGACGCCGTGGAAGAAGCGACCGAGACCGCTGGAGACGCGGCAGAAACTGCCGCCGAGGCTGCCGGTGGGGCAATGGAATCGTCCGAGGAGGCTGCGACCGAGGCTGCCGATGACGCGGTTGAAGCAACGGAAGAAGCCGCGACCGAGGCCGCAGACGATGCGATGGAAGCGACCGAGGATGCTGCCACCGAGGCCGCCGATGCGGGTGCCGATATCGCTGACGCGATGACTGTCGAGGGATTCGATCCCGAGCGGTTGCGGGCCTATGTTGATGACAGCGAACTTCTGGAACTGCAGAAGCAGGCGGCGAATGCGCTGATCACGCAGGCCGAGGAAAATCCCGATCAAATTCAAGGCGCTATTGATCAGCTCAAGACGGCGCTGGGCCTCTGACCCAATGCGGCGCGCCGTTCGGACACGGCGCGCCGACCACATGTTCCTGTTGCAGAAGTGCAATGCTTCGCCGGAAAAATGCATTCCCCCATCCCGATAATCTGAAATCCGCCGATGGCGCGGGCGGTCTTGCGCTGCCTTTGGCCGACCCTCGCGGCACTTGGTCGTGAGCGCTTGGCATGGCCCGCCGAGCAGGTATCAGAAGGCCCGAGCGGATGACCATTGATGGGGTAAATTCATGGGTCGAATAGTTCTGATGTCGAGTTGCGCTTTCGTGATGGCGTTTGCATTTGGTCTTGCCATCAAGACCGAGCGAAACAGCCAGGTGCGTCAGGTAGCGCAACAAGACGTGACGGTTGAGGCCGGGACCGGACCCTTCGTAGAGCTGCAAACCGGGAGCGCCGGTTCGGCTCTGGCGACCGCGGCGTTTGGGCTGTCGGCGCTGCAACCCGAGACCTATAACGGCGAGGTGGTGCTCGACATCATCGAGGCCTCGCCCCTGGAGTACGCCGAAAAGGACCGATTGACCGCGATGCTGATGTCTGCGGAAGCCGGTCAGGGCGAGCTGCCAGAGGTTCTGGAGGACATCCGCATCTCGCTGGCGATCGAGTAGAGAACCTTAGATACCGTCGCCGACGAAGGCCTTTTCGACCACGTATTGCCTGGGATCGGAATTCGCGCCCTCTTCGAGTCCGAAGCCTTCGAGCACCGTTTTCATGTCGGTGTTGAAGGCAAGCGAGCCACAGACCATGCCGCGATCTTCCTCCGGATTGATGCCGGGGATGCCGAGATCGGCGAAGGCCTTGCCGCTGGTCAGGTTGTCGGTGATGCGCCCCATGTGGGCGCTCTCTTCCCGCGTCGTCGTCGGGTAGTAGAGAAGCTTGTCGGCAAAGCCCTCGCCGAAAAGCTCGGCCAGCATCTCGTCGGATTTGATGTTCTCGACCAGTTGGCGGCCGTATTCCAGTTCGGCCACGTCGCGGCAGGTGTGCATCATGATGACCTGGCTGTAGCGCTCGAACGTATCGGGGTCGCGCATCAGCGAGGCGAAGGGCGCGATGCCGGTGCCGGTGGCGAAGAACCAGAGGCGTTTGCCGGGCAGAAGCGCGTCGAGGACGAGCGTGCCGACCGGCTTGGGGCGCAGGATGATCTGCTCGCCCGGCTGGATGTGCTGAAGCTTGGATGTGAGCGGGCCGTCGGGGACCTTGATCGAGTAGAATTCCAATTCGTCGTCCCAGGCGGGCGAGGCGATGGAATAGGCGCGCAGAAGCGGTTTGCCGTTGTCGCCCAGAAGTCCGATCATCACGAACTCGCCCGAGCGGAAGCGCAAGCTGGCGGGACGCGTCACGCGGAACGAGAACAGCCGGTCGGTCCAGTGCTTCACTTGCGTGACGGTCTGGGCGTCGGGGAGCGTGATGGGTGTTGCGGTGGCTTCGGTCACGGGTCTCTGGTCGGTCATGTATCTCTGGCGGCCTCTTATGGGCCGCTCCCTCTCTAGTCGTTGATCTCGGTCAGTTAAAGGTGTGTCAGGCGCGCAGCCGCGATTG
>JAJDOD010000101.1 GCA_022340315.1 Silicimonas sp.
GCGCGTTCTGCTTGGTGCCTACTTGTTCGGCGGTATCTCGGTTCTGCAGCTCAACCTGCAGGCGGCAGGTTTCGCGATACCGGTCGAACTCTTGTCCATGTCGCCATACCTGATAACCATTCTGGTGCTGGTCATCATCTCGTCCGGCCGCGGGCGCGCCAGTGGGCAGGCGCCCGCGTCGCTGGGCCGATCCTTCCATGCCTCGGGCTGAGGCGCTGCAAAAATAACCAACGGGGAGTTAACCATGAAGAAACGTACATTCCTGGCCGTGTCGGCGGCCGCGCTGATGGCGGCGGGTGCCGTCCAGGCGCAGGAGCCGGTCAAGGTCGGTTTCATCTTTGTCGGGCCGATTGGCGACGGCGGCTGGACCTACGAGCACAACCAGGGCCGGCTGGCGGTCGAGGAGCATTTCGGAGATGCCGTCGAGACCATCTACCAGGAGAGCGTGCCGGAAGGCGCGGATGCCGAGCGGGCAATGACGCAGATGGCGCTTCAGGGTGCTGACCTGATCTTTACGACGTCTTTTGGCTACATGGACCCGACGATCAACGTCGCCGCCAAATTTCCGGACGTGAAATTCGAGCATGCGACGGGCTACAAGACCGCGCCGAACGTGGGTGTCTACTCGGCACGGTTCTACGAGGGCCGGGCGGTGCAGGGACACATCGCCGGCAAGATGACCAAGACCAACAAGATCGGCTACATCGCGTCCTTCCCGATCCCGGAAGTGATCCGCGGCATCAACAGCGCGTATATCCATGCCAAGAAGGCGAACCCGGATGTCGAGTTCAGCGTGGTCTGGGCCTATACCTGGTTCGATCCGGCGAAGGAGGCCGAGGCGGCCAAGGCGCTGATCGAAACCGGGGCGGACGTGGTGTTGCAGCATACCGACTCGACCGCGCCGCAGGCCGCCGCTGCCGAGGCAGGAAACGTGATTACGTTCGGGCAGGCATCGGATATGGGCGAATTTGCCCCGATGCCGCGCGTATCGTCGATCATCGACAACTGGTCGCCCTATTACATCGCGCGCGTCCAGGCAGTCATTGACGGGACCTGGGAAAGCGACAACACCTGGGATGGCATCGGACCTGGCATGGTGGGAATTGGCGAAATTACTGATGCGGTGCCCGCAGATGTGAAGGCCGAAGCCCTTGCCCTGAAGGACTCGATCGCGAGCGGTGCCTATCATCCTTTCACCGGCCCGCTGAACAAGCAGGACGGATCGGCATGGCTGGCCGAGGGAGAGGTCGCTGACGACGGCACGCTTGCCGGCATGAACTTCTATGTCGAAGGCATCACGGGCGACATTCCGAACTGATCCGTGAACGAGATGTGCGCCGGCCAAAGGGCCGGCGCGCGCTTTGACTTGCGGCTTTGCCGCGGGAGGGGGGCGCGGCCCCCCGTCGCCTTTCAGGCGACGCCCCCCGGGATATTTCGGCCAGAAAGAAGGAAGGAAAACGCGATGTTCACCACGCTTTCAGGGCGCGAGGTTTCGCGGTTCAGTTTCGGCACCATGCAGTTCGGCGGCGGAGCGGACGAGGCGGAGAGCGGCGCGATGTACGCGGCCTGCCGCGAGGCCGGGATCACGTTCTTCGATACCGCCTTCGGGTATACGGGCGGGGCGTCGGAGGAGATCCTCGGGCGGCTGGTTTCGGGTGAGCGGGACGATGTCTTCGTGGCGACGAAATGCGCCTATACCGGGGCGTCGAAGGCCGAGATCGACGCGCAGGTGGAGACGAGCCTGACGCGGCTGGGGGTCGAGGTGATCGACCTGCTTTACCTGCATCGCTGGGATGAGGAGGTGCCGCTCGAGGAGTCGTTCGGGGCGCTTGCCGCCCACGTTTCGTCCGGGACGGTGCGGTTCATTGGAGTGTCGAATTACGCGTCCTGGCAGGTGATGAAGGCCGAGCGGATTGCCGAGGAAATGGGGTTTCGCATCTCGGCGCTGCAGCCGATGTACAACCTCGTCAAGCGGCAGGTGGAAGTCGAGCTTCTGCCGATGGCGATCTCGGAGGGGTTCGCGGTCTGTCCCTATTCGCCGCTGGGCGGGGGCTTGCTGACCGGCAAGTACCTCGGCGGCGGCACCGGGCGGCTGGTCGAGGATGAGCGCTATGCGGCGCGCTACGCGCCTGCCTGGATGGGTCAGGCGGCGGCCGGGCTGGTGGAGATTGCGGGCGAGTTGGGCGTGGCGCCGGCGACGCTGGCGGTGGCCTGGGTGGCGCGGCATCCGGGCGTTTACGGGCCCATCATCTCGGCGCGGTCGGCGGCGCAGCTGCAGCCGTCGCTCGATGCGATCGGCTTTGAGATGAGTGACGAGGTTTACGCGAGGCTTTCGGCACTTTCACCGGCGCCGCCGCCCGCGACGGACCGGCTTGAGGAGGCCTGAGCCAGGCGGCCGGCCGGATCAGGCGTAGCTGGGAGTGTAGGACACCCGTTGACGCTGCTTGTAGGCCGGGGCGGGGTAGTCGGCGAATTTCGGGCCGAGGTCGGGGAAGATTGCCGCAAGCCCCTCGCGCACATCTGCTGGCGCAGCGCGCAGGGTGTCTTCGCACGGCACGAAGCTTTCGACCGGCATGCCATTTGCACAGAACACCTGCGGGGCATCGAAGACGATGTTGAAGTAGGTGGTTTCCGCCGGTTCGGCGTCATTGCCAAGGCTGACGCCGTCCACGTCACGGGCGGGCACCAGGCAGTTGACGCTATCCTCCTCGTCAAGAAGCCGCCAGCCCGGGATCAGCAGGCGGTGCGCGCCGCCGACGCGCAGAGGGCGCTGCGGCATCATCGGCCCGATGGCGCGGGTATTGAGCAGCACCGGTGCCAGCGAGGGATCGGCGGCGATCTCGGCTTCTGACACGGTGCGGGACCAGATCAGCCGGACCGGCTGGAGGCCGTTGTCGCGGGTGACCACCAGATCGCCGCGCCGAAGGAATTCCACGTGGCGTTCGCCGATGGGCGTTCTGATATTGGCCCCGGCGCAAAGCCCGGTGGCGCCGGTCACGGCGATGTCGGTCTGCGAGATCTTGCTGGCGATGGTCATTCGGTTGCCTCGACGGGTGGTCAACAAGTCCAAGGTGCAGCGGAATGTGACGGAATTGGGGACTGACGAAGGTGAAACCGGGAAACTCAGGGCGAAATGGCAGAATATTGTTCCGAAAATGTAAACAATACTCGGAAATGATGATTTGAGTACCTCATTGAGAAACGCGCGCGCGAACAATGTGCCGCGAACTTCAGCCTTCGTTTGTCTCGTGCCGAAAGTGGCCCGAACGGAGAAATGCGATGACCTGCTCGATGACTTCGGGGCGCATCATCATGAAGGTATGGGTCACGTGCATCGTGATGTGGTCGGACATGCCCTCGATCCGCGTGCTTTCGACGGTTACCTTTCCGTCGTCCGGACCTGGCAGGATGCGGGAATAGATCGGGTTGAGCGTCCGGTCTCCAGCGATAACGCCGAGCTCGAATTCGGCGGGTCCCAACTGCCGGGGCAGGCTTGCGTCATCGGTGCCGAGTTGCATGCCCGCCGGGCCGTTGAGCCATTCGAACGCGGCGATCTCGCCCAGCTCGTCGACCAGCTCCGAGCCCTGGTTGGGCGGGCCGAGCATGACGACGCGGCCAAGATTGGCGGGCACATGCGCGGCGAGCCAGACACGGGCGAGAATGCCGCCCATCGAGTGCGTGACGATGTGCACGGTGTCGTTGCCGCAGGCCTCCCATGCGCCGGGCAGGGTGATGCCTGCGAGGTCCTCGATCCGGTCGTAGGTGGAGGGGTAGCCGACATTCTGCGTCCGATAGCCTTCGCGCCGGAGGGCAAAGGCCATGACCGCCATCGAGGTTTCGCCCCGCGCCAGGCCGTGCAGCAGGATGACACAGTCGGCGGCTGCGAGACCGGGGAGCATCGTCAGGACAAAGGCCGCGAGCCAGCGCATTTCCGTCTATCGGTTGGGCCGGGCCGCTTGCGGCGCGGAAAGCTCGGCCACGATCTCGCGCGCCGCCTGTACCGGGTCGGGCGCGGCGTGAACGGGGCGGCCGACGACGACGTGATCGGCACCCTCGGCGATGGCTTCGGCCGGGGTCATGATGCGTTTCTGGTCGCCAAGAGCGCTGCCGACCGGGCGCACGCCGGGCGTTACGATCAGCCGCCCTTCGGCCTCGGGCAGGGCGCGGATCGCGCGGGCTTCGTGCGGCGAGCATATGACGCCATGCGCGCCGGCCTCGAAGGCGCGCCCGGCGCGCTCGGTGACAAGATCGGGAATGCTGCCGGGCTTGATCTGTGCGGCGTCGAGATCGTCGCGGTCGAGCGAGGTGAGGACGGTGACGGCGAGGATCTTCATCTCTGACGCGCCCGCCCCTTCCCGGGCGGCGCGTACAACGTAGGGGTCGCCGTGGACGGTCAGGAAATCGAGATCGAACTGGGCGATGCCGCGCACGGCGGCTTCGATAGTGGCGCCGATATCGAAGAGCTTCATGTCGAGGAAGATGCGTTTGCCGTGCTCGTCCTTGAGCTCGTTCGCCAGTGCAAGCCCGCCGCCGGTGAGCATGCCGAGGCCGATCTTGTAGAACGAGACGGTGTCACCGAGCCGCGCGGCCATTTCGAGGCCGGCGAGGGCGTTGGGGACGTCGAGGGCGACAATCAGGCGGTCATCTGACATGGGGCTTGCTTTGGACGAGCGGTGGTGCATCGTCAAGCGGGGTTTCGCGGGCTTGCGCCCGCGATCCGCCGGGGGGACGCTGTCCCCCCGGACCCCCCTGGGATATTTGCGGACCGATGAAAGCCCGAGGGTAGTGAGATGCGAAGCAGTCTGGAGGTTTACGATCTGGCGTCGGGGCGCGCGTCTGTCGTGCTGGAAACGGAGGCGCATATCGAGGCGCCGAACTGGGATGCGGCGCGCGGGGCGCTTGTGGTGAACTCCGGCGGGCAGTTGTACCGGGTGCCTCTGGAGGGGGGCGGGATGGTGCATGTGCCGACCGAGGGGCTGGCCAATCTCAACAACGATCACGGGGTGTCGCCGGATGGCTCGCGGCTGGTGGTGTCGAACAATACCGGTCGCGGGAAGAGCGTGATCTATACGCTGGACGCGGCGGGCGGGGTGGTGGCACGGGTGACGGAGGAGCCCGGCGCCTATTGGCATGGCTGGTCGCCCGATGGCGGGACGCTGGCCTTCTGCGGGCTGAGGGGTGGGCGGTTCGATATTTACACGGTTCCCGTGGGCGGGGGCGCGGAGCGGCAGTTGACCGGGATCGGCGCGGACGAGGGGCATAATGACGGGCCGGATTATGCGCCGGATGGGAAGTGGATCTGGTTCAATTCGGACCGGACGGGGCATGCGCAGATCTGGAAGGTAAAACCGGATGGCTCGGAGGCGGTGCAGGTCTTTGAAGACGAGCGGGTGAACTGGTTTCCGCATCCCTCGCCGGATGGCGGTTGGGTGGTTTATCTGGCCTATCCGCCCGGCACGACGGGGCACCCGCCCGACCGGGACATAGCGCTTTGCCTGATGCGGCCCGACGGCAGCGGGCGGCGGGACGTGCTGGCGTTCAACGGCGGACAGGGCACGATCAATGTGCCGAGTTGGTCGCCGGACAGTTCCGCCTTCGCGTTTGTTCGATATGAACGAGGAGAACCCGGCGAGCGCTGAAGTCAGGCGGCGCGCAACGTGCCGCTGGCCAGCGTGGTGATCCGCGACGTGAGCGGCGCGCGCTTCAGGCGGCGAAGTTCCTTTGCCTGTCTGACAAGCGCCTGAATGACCACGTCCGGGGCCGAGGTGATGGGCATCCGCAGGCTGCATGGTATCCGGGTCTCGTCACGGTTCTCGATCAGGGTAACAAGGGCTTCAAAGGCCCGGCTGGCGGGATTGTAGACTACGGGTCCGATCCTGGTCGCATACATCACGGGTGCTCTCCTTGCTGGCTACCGTGCCCTCTGAACCTGCAAAATCGCTGCTGGTTCCATGCGCCACTTGCGGGACGGCGGATAAGCGCCCACATACCGTTTGAGGCCCAAGATGGCATGCCGCGAAGCGGGTGCCGGACATCGGGCGCTTGAGAAAAGGAGAGAACGATGAACTTGGAGAAGTTCACGGAACGGTCGCGCGGGTTCCTGCAAGCCGCCCAGACCATCGCCGCACGCGAAAGCCACCAGCGGCTTGCCCCCGAACATTTGCTGAAGGCCCTGATGGACGACGAACAGGGCATGGCCGCGAACCTGATCCGTGCCGCCGGAGGTACGCCCGCACGGGTGGTGCAGGCCGTCGATGCCGCATTGGGCAAGATCCCGCAGGTGCAGGGTGACGCGGGCCAGACCTATCTGGATCAGCAGACCGTGAAGGTGCTGGACGAGGCCGAGAAGATTGCCAAGAAAGCGGGCGACAGTTTCGTTCCCGTCGAGCGCATCCTGACCGCGCTTGCGGTGGTGAAGTCCGGCGCGAAGGACGCGCTCGATACCGGGGCGGTCAACGCGCAGGCGCTGAATGCGGCAATCAACGACGTGCGCAAGGGCCGGACTGCGGATACCGCCGGTGCAGAGGAGCAGTACGACGCTCTGAAGAAGTACGCTCGCGACCTGACCCAGGCTGCGCGCGACGGCAAGATCGACCCGATTATCGGGCGCGACGAGGAAATCCGGCGCACCATGCAGGTGCTGAGCCGTCGGACCAAGAACAACCCCGTGCTGATCGGTGATCCCGGTGTCGGCAAGACGGCGATCGCCGAGGGCCTGGCGCTGAGGATCGTCAATGGCGACGTGCCGGAGAGCCTGAAGAACAAGAAGCTCCTTGCGCTTGACATGGGCGCGCTGATTGCGGGCGCGAAATATCGCGGCGAGTTCGAGGAGCGGCTGAAGGGTGTGCTCTCGGAAGTGACCGCTGCTGCCGGTGAGGTGATCCTGTTCATCGACGAGATGCACACGCTTGTGGGTGCAGGCAAGACGGATGGGGCGATGGATGCCTCGAACCTTCTGAAACCGGCTCTGGCGCGGGGCGAGCTGCACTGCGTGGGGGCCACGACGAGCGACGAGTACCGGAAGTACGTCGAGAAGGACGCGGCGCTGGCGAGGCGGTTCCAGCCCTTGTTCGTCGAGGAACCGACGGTCGAGGACACGATCAGCATTCTGCGCGGCATCAAGGAGAAGTACGAGCTTCACCACGGGGTGCGGATCAGCGACAGTGCGCTGGTGACGGCGGCGACGCTTTCGCATCGCTACATCACCGATCGGTTCCTGCCGGACAAGGCGATCGACCTTGTCGACGAAGCTGCCTCGCGGCTTCGGATGGAGGTGGATTCCAAGCCCGAGCAGCTTGACGCGCTGGATCGTCAGATCCTGCAGATGCAGATTGAGGCGGAGGCGCTGAAGAAGGAAGACGACAAGGCGTCGAAGGACCGGCTTGCCAAGCTGGAGAAGGAGTTGTCAGACCTTCAGCAGCAGTCGGCGGAGATGACGGCCAAGTGGCAGGCCGAGCGCGACAAGCTGGAAGGCGCGCGCGATCTGAAAGAGCAGCTTGACCGGGCGCGGGCCGAACTGGACCAGGCCAAGCGGCAGGGCGACCTGCAGCGGGCAGGTGAGCTGTCCTATGGTGTCATTCCCGACCTGGAGAAAAAGCTCGAGGCGGCGGAAAGCGATGATGGCCAGGTCATGGTCGAGGAGGCCGTCGGGCCGGAGATCATTGCCGAGGTTGTCGAACGCTGGACCGGTGTTCCGACGTCGAAGATGCTGGAAGGCGAACGCGACAAGCTGTTGCGGATGGAGGACGAGATCGCCCGGCGCGTGATCGGACAGAGGCAGGCGGTGACGGCTGTCGCCAATGCCGTGCGCCGCGCGCGGGCAGGTTTGCAGGACGAGAACCGGCCGCTTGGGTCGTTCCTGTTCCTCGGGCCGACCGGCGTGGGCAAGACCGAACTGACCAAGGCGCTGGCCGAGTTCCTGTTCGACGATGACAAGGCGATGGTGCGGATCGACATGAGCGAGTTCATGGAGAAGCATTCGGTCGCTCGGCTGATCGGCGCTCCCCCGGGTTACGTCGGTTACGACGAGGGCGGCGTGCTGACCGAGGCGGTGCGGCGCCGGCCCTACCAGGTGATCCTGTTCGACGAGGTCGAGAAGGCGCATCCGGAGGTTTTCAACGTGCTGTTGCAGGTGCTGGATGACGGAGTTCTGACCGATGGGCAGGGCCATCATGTCGACTTCAAGCAGACGCTGATCATTCTGACCTCGAACCTCGGCTCACAGGCGCTGAGCCAGTTGCCGGAAGGCGCGGATGCAGGGCAGGCGCGGCAGGATGTGATGGACGCGGTGCGTGCGCATTTCCGGCCCGAGTTCCTGAACCGGCTGGACGACATGATCGTGTTCGACCGGCTGGCGCGTTCGGATATGGACGGGATCGTGGATATCCAGCTTGCGCGGTTGGACAAGCGGCTTGCCAAGCAGGGTATCACGCTTGACCTGGACGACGCGGCGCGGACGTGGCTTGCGGACGAGGGCTACGACCCGGTTTACGGCGCACGGCCCTTGAAGCGGGTCATCCAGCGGAGCCTGGAGAACGAACTGGCCGAGATGCTGCTTGCCGGAGATATCGGCGACGGAGCGACGGTTCGTGTTTCGGCCGGGGCCGATGGTCTGATCGTGGGTGACCGTGTTTCGCAATCGAACCGGAAGCCGCCTGCCGACGCGGTGGTACACTGAAAGAATGGCCCCGCTTCGGCGGGGCCTTTTGGTTTGTCCGGAGCGCCTCTCGACGATGTTGCCACAACCTGGCAACAATCGTCGAAGATCATAGAAACCGTTGAATTTATATGAACAATTCGACGCGGGTCGCGATCGGGTCGCTAGAATCTTACCCGTATTGCACAAGTTTGCCTCATTCTTTTCACAATCCCGGCTCATCGTCCGAAATAGGTCAAACGGACCGTTTTGAACTCAACGAGGAGCGCGAAAGCGTGGATGCGATGACCGGAACTCACAGGGTTGCAGGATTGAAGATTAGTCGAGTGGCGCCAAGCCGCGTGTCGCACAGCGTTTTGCCGGATCTTGCGCCGCCGGAAGAACGCTTGCGGAACGAGAAGAGCCGCATTTTCCGATCCGATGCCATTGAGCTTTCCCACGCGTCGGCGATGGAGGACGTCTTCCAGCCTTCGCAACGGGCCGAGCATAACGACACCATTGCCCGTCTGACGGTCTACAGCCTGAACCTCTGCGTGATGGTTATGTCTCTGCCGGTCGGGCTGGCGCTTTTGTTGATGAACATCATTGGCGGCGAGAACTTGCGGACCACTGCGCATGTCATGGCGCTGACCGGTCTGTTTTCGGCACTGGCCTTTGCCAATCCGGGATTGGTGCTTCTGGCGCTTTGACCTAGTGCAACAGGTCCGGCAGGCGGCGCCTGGCTTCTTCGGATAACCTGTCGATTGGCACCATATAGGTGTGGATGGTAAAGACCACCGCTCCGGTTTCCGGCAGTTTGTGCAGCACTTGTCTTTCGGACCGGACGAACCGCGCCGATCCCAATGTCACCGACCTGTCGGGCAAGCTTTCCGCCTTGGGCGTGAACAACTCGCCCGCCTCGTAGAGGATCGCGTTTGCCCTCCAGAGAAACTGTCCGGGCCGCATGGCGTCGAAGAGCCGTTGCACGCGGCGCTCCATCTCGACGTCATATCGCTGAACTGGCGTGTGAATCGCGGACATGCCACGCCCGATCTTTTCGGCCAGCGTCCATTGCGCCGGAAAACACAGGATCGCGCCGCTCAGGATGTGGCCCTCGTCATGCCTTTGCATCAGGCAGATGTCGGGCTGAACAAGCCGACCGAGGGTCAGAAGCGGCGCATCCGGATCGAGCGGCACCCTGACACCGTCGGGGCGGCGAATGACGCCGTCGCTGAACCGGTATTCCGGGTCCTGGCGCAGCGAAGCGAGAACGGCCTCGTAACATTCGCGCGCGGCGGGCGCTGCGGGCGGCAACAGCTGGTGAACCTCGCCGGGCCTTTCCGCGATCAGCCGGTCGCGGAGCGCCATCTGTCCGGCAAAGGCATCGTCGCGGATCAGCCAGTCGGCCGGTTCGAGCGGTTGCACACCGGGGAGGCGCCAGACTGCCGGATCGAGCCAGGGGGGGCGCGGCAGGCGGGACTGCAGGACAAGAGGTGGCAAGGTCGGTCGTTCCAGCTGATATCGGAGCGTTATCCTAGCCGGTCGGGCAGGGTGAGGCCACGAAGCAGTTCGTCTGCCGCCATCGGGCGTTTCCCCTGGCGCTGGACTTCGATGATTTCGACCGCGCCGGTCCTGCAGGCGATGCGGAGGCCACCGATATGCGTGCCGGGCGGTGCATCGCCATCAACCGGCCGGGCGCGCAGAAACTTGAGCCGCTCACCGTCCAGGTCGGTCCAGGCTCCCGGAAAGGGAGAGAGGCCGTTGATCTGTCGGGCGACCTGGGTCGCAGGGCGGGACCAGTCGGTACGGGCCTCGGACTTGTCGATCTTGTCGGCATAGGTTGCGCCGATGTCGGCCTGGGGTTCCGGCGCGAGCGTCCCGAGCCGGTTCAGGGTCTCGACGATCATCTCCGCACCCATCCGGGACAACCTGTCGTGAAGATCGCCGGTGGTGTCGGTTTCACCGATGGAAGTTGCCTGGCGGAGAAGGACCGGGCCGGTATCAAGCCCGGCCTCCATCTGCATGATGCAGACGCCGGTCTCGGCATCGCCCGCCATGATCGCCCGATGGATCGGGGCGGCGCCGCGCCAGCGCGGCAGAAGCGAGGCGTGGATGTTGAGGCAGCCATGCGCCGGTGCGTCGAGCACCGCTTGCGGCAGGATGAGGCCGTAGGCGACGACCACCGCGATATCCGCATTCAGCGCGGCGAAGTCGCTTTGCGCATCGGCGTGTCTCAGGGATGTCGGGTGTCGGACCGGAATGCCAAGTTCTTCGGCGCGGGCCTGGACCGGGGAGGGCCGGTCCTTCTTGCCGCGCCCGGCGGGACGCGGGGGCTGGGTGTAGACGCAGGCGATCTCGTGGCCTGCGGCAACGAGCGCATCGAGCGGCGGCACCGAGAACTCGGGCGTGCCCATGAAGACAACTCTCATAGCTTCCGGGCCTTCTTGAGAAGCATCTCCCGCCTGGTCCGGCTGAGGCGGTCGAAGTAGAGCTTGCCGTTCAGATGGTCGATCTGGTGCTGAACGGACGTGGCCCAGACATCCTCGAAGTCCTGCCGGACCTGGTCGCCGTCCGCGTCGAGGAAGCTGACGGCTACACGGGCCGGCCGGGTGACTTTCGCCGAGACGCCGGGAAGGTTGGGCGAGGCTTCCTCGTAGGTGAAGGTCTCGTCGGATCGTGCGACGATTTCGGGATTGGCGAGCCGGACCACCCGGCCGCGTTCATCCGAACAATCGACGACGGCGAGGCGCTGGAAGACACCGATCTGCGGGGCGGCGAGGCCATAGCCGGGCATCGCCTCCATGATCTCGATCATCTCGTCCCAAAGCGCGCGGATCTCGTCGGTGATCGCGTCGACCGGCCTGGAGATGTCGCGCAGGCGCTTGTCGGGCCACGGCAGGAAGGGCCGGGTCACGCCCGTGCCTTCTCGCGCTTCAGCTTCTGCATCTTGCGGGTGATCATCTGGCGCTTGAGGGGCTTGAGATAGTCGATGAAGAGCTTGCCATCGAGATGGTCGATCTCGTGCTGGACGCAGGTGGCCCAAAGGCCGTCAAACCTTTCGCTCTGTTCCGAGCCGTCGAGCGCGGTCCAGGTCACTTCGACCTCGGCCGGGCGTTCGACGTCGTAATAGATCTCGGGAATCGAGAGGCAGCCTTCCTCGTAGACGTTGGTTTCCTCCGAGGACCAGACGATCTTCGGGTTGAGAAGCACCATCGGACGCGGCGGCGCGTCTTCCTCCTTGACGCAGTCCATCACCAGCATGCGCTTGAGCACGCCGACCTGCGGCGCGGCGAGCCCAATGCCAGGGGCGTGGTACATGGTTTCCAGCATGTCGTCGGCAAGCGCCGCCATCCCGCCGGGATCGGCAACGGGTTCGGCCACGGTTTTCAGCCGTGCATCTGGGTGAATGAGGATATCTCGAATTGCCATGCGCCTGATCTAAGCGATGGACCGTCCTGCCACAAGACGCCGGGACTTGCGGATCGGACGGGTCTTGGTAGGGTCGCGCGACTTATCCGGCAGGGTATTCCGATGGATTTCGATTTCGATACGCCTTTGAAATTGCGGGGCGCGCATACCACGAAGTACGACGGGATCGTGAAGTCATTCGGCATCGACGATCCCGAGATGATCCCGATGTGGGTGGCGGATATGGATTTCGCCGCCGCGCCGCCGATCCTTGCCGCGCTGCAGGCTGAAGTCGATCGCGGATATTTCGGTTATTACACCGACCCGTCGCCGGTGAACCGCGTCATTGCCGACTGGTATCGCGATCGGCATGGCTGGGATGTCGATCCCGGCTGTATCCGCTACACGCATGGCGTTGTGAACGCTTTCGGTGACGTGCTGGCCTGCTGCAGCGAACCGGGCGACGGGGTGATCCTGTTCTCGCCGGTTTACCACGCATTCTTCCGACAGATCGCAGCGATGGGCCGCAAGGCGGTCGAGAGCCCGCTGGTTCTGCGCGATGGCGTTTATCACATGGATCTCGACGCGCTTGGGCAAAGCCTGACGGGGCGCGAGAAGATCCTTGTCCTGTGTTCGCCGCATAACCCCGGCGGGCGGCTGTGGAGCGTGGAGGAAATTCGCGCTGTTGCCGAGTTCTGCGCGGTGCATGACCTGGTCCTGATCTCGGACGAGATCCACATGGACCTGACCTTTCCCGGCGTCGCCTTCACGCCCGCGGCCGTGGCCGCGCCCGAACAGCTTGGCCGGCTGGTGGTGCTTACCGCTGCCTCGAAAGCGTTCAACATTGCCGGTGCGGAAACCGGTATGATGCTGGTACCCGATCCGGGATTCCGCGCGAGGATGGACAAGGTTCTGCTCGACCGCGAAAGTTCGCCCAGCCGGTTCGGCATGGCGATGATCCGGGCAGCGTTCGGTGAGGGCGGCGACTGGTCGGACGCGGTGCGGGCCTATATTGCAGAGAACTACCGCCTTTTTGCCGAGCGTATGAACGCGCTGCCCGGCGTGTCCGTCATGCCGATGCAGGCGACCTATCTTTCCTGGCTGGATTTCTCGGCGCTGGGCATGACCGACAAGGAGCTTTTGCAGCGGATTCTGGGCGCAAAGGTGGTTCCAAGTCCCGGCACGCAATTCGGCACCGGCGGCGAAGGGCACATGCGTTTCAACGTGGCACTGCCGCGCGCGAAGCTGCTGGAAGCGGCATCGAGGCTGGAAGCCGCCTTTTCGGACGTGCAGTAGCGCCCTAGTCGTCGTTGATATCGTGCTCGAAGACTTTCACCTGTCCTTCGCGCACCCCCACGGCGCGGCGGATGACGAGCCACGCCACCAGCGAGACGACGGCGAAGAGCAGCAGCATTGCCGGGGCCGAGCCGCCGAGGCCCGGTATCCCGAGCAGCAGGGCAAGGCCCACGCCTGCCGCGCCGATGGCAAAGCCAAGGAAGATTTGCGCCGGGGCGACCACTTCCAGAATGGCCAAGAGGATCGCGGCGACGAGCCAGACCCACCAGAGCGACCACCACATCAGGGCGTCCTCCCTTTCAGCATCTTGAACGCGTCGCCAAAGGCGTCGACCGCGTTGGCGGGCAGCACGACCGTGCTCGACCCCTGGGACGAGCCGAGTGCGTTCAGCGCCTCGACCTGTTTGAGCGCAACCTGGTATTGCGCCGCTTCCAGACCGTTGTCCTGGATGGCCTGCGCGACAACTCCGGTGGCATAGGCTTCGGCATCGGCCTGAACGCGCCGGGCCTTGGCGGCCTGTTCGGCGGCGTAGAGATCGGCGTCAGCCTGCAACTCGACGGCGCGCTTCTGACCCTCGGCCTTGGTCACCTGTGCCCGACGCTCGCGTTCGGCGTTCAACTGCTGGAGCATCGCGTCGCGCGTCGCCTGGTCGAGGTTCACGTCGAGGATCTCGGCGCGCGTCACTTCGATGCCCCAGGCATCCACCGCGTCTTCGACACTGGATTTGATCGTCTGGATCAGCATCGCGCGGTTCGATTGCACCTCGTCCAGTTCCATCTTGCCGATCTCGGCCCGCACGATACCGGCGACGGTGGTCGCAATGGCGGCATCCACGTCTCGGATGCGGTAAACGGTCTTCTCCGGCTCTGTGATGCGATAGAAGACGGATGTTTCCACTTGAACAAGTACGTTGTCGGCCGTGATCGCGTCCTGGCTGGCATTCGGCAGCTGGCGTTCGAGGATCGAGATCTGGTGCGCTACGCGGTCGAGAAACGGCACGATGAAGTTGATGCCAGGTCCCAGAACCGTGCGGAGGCGGCCAAATCGCTCGACCACGTGTTTCTCGGACTGCGGGACGATCCGCACGCCCTTGTAGATACAAAGAATAATGAAGGCGGCGAACAGAAGCGTCGCGATACCTCCGCCGCCAAGTGTCTCAATCAATTGTTCCATTCGGGTGTTCCATCAAAATGTCCCCGCTAATGAAATGGATGCCGAAGCAAGTTTTTTCAATGTCTTAGGTCCGTTCCGGCCATACTATGAAGACCGGTGTCACCCGGGGGACACGTCGGCATCCGGGGCCGATTTCATCGTGTTTCGCGATATTTTCGACCTTCGGCGCGCATTTGCCGGGTCGCTTCGGAGGAAACGGAAAATTAACCTTGATTGCGCATTCCTCTCGCAGTTTTCGGGGAGGCGTCGCATGGCCGTTCTGTCGGTCGACCAAATCCTGACCGGTTCCATCCTGGGCCTGTCGTCCGGGCTGGACGATCTTTTCGTGCTGTCCATCGGCGGGCGCGATGTCCTCTATGCGCTCAACCGGGCCGAAAACCAGTTGATCGAGGTCGAGATCGGGGCGACGGGCGCGCTCAGCCTTGCGGGAGCACTGACCCTATCGGGCACCTTCAGCGCCGGTAGAGACCCGCTTATCGGTCTCGCCACGATGGAAAACGGCGACAAGGTTCTCATGCTGTCCGGCCTCGCACCGGCGGATGGACAGACCGTGACCCTCTCGGGCAGCGGGGTTTTGGGGTCACAGCAGACATCCGGAGTGTTTGGAGAGCTCATCGCGCCCGTTGGAACCGTGGCCGAGGATGTGCAGGTGGTGGTCTCGGGGAACGCAGGTGGCGGGCTTTTGCATTTCGCGGATACCGGCAGCGGCTTTGTTCAGACCGGCGGCCTTGGCGACGCGGTCGACCGCTATCTTGGTGACGTGGCCGCGAACGTCGCTTTCAAGCAGGGTGGCATCCGCTATGTCGCGACGGCCTCGGCGACTGAGAACGGCATCAATATCGCTGCGGTCACGGCGAGCGGCCTGTCCCAGGTCGGTGCGCTGGGCAATGCCGAGGGATTGCCGATAACGCAGCCGACGGACATCGTTGCGATGTCGCGTCTGGGAGAGAAGCTGCTTGCCGTGGCCTCATTCGGAACCTCGTCGGTTTCGATCGTCCGGGTCGAGGGCGGCGTGCCGATGCTCGCCGACCATGTGTATGACGGTGCGGAAACGCGGTTTGCCGGCGCGTCGTCGCTGGCAGCCGTCACCTATGGCGATTTCGCCTACCTGGCCGCCGGCGGTGCCGAAGGCGGTGTGACGCTGATGACGGTCCTGCCGGGCGGAAGGGTAATCCACCTTGGCAGCGTGGCCGAGGACGAGACCGCGCCGCTTGACCAGGTCGGGGCGCTTGAGATGCATGTCGCGGACGATGCGCTTCACATCTTCGCGGGGTCGTCGAACGAAGCGGGGCTGGCGCGCCTGGAATACGATCTTGCGGGCGCGGGCAGCGTCGTGGTCGCGACGCCCAATGGGTCCGGGGCGTCCGGTACCTCGCAGGATGATCAGGTGATCGGTTCGGATGTCGGGGAAAGCCTGTTCGGGCTGGCAGGCGATGACATCATTCTCGATGGCGGCGGGAACGATGTCATGACAGGGGGCGCGGGCAGCGATCTTTTCGTCTTTGCCGCCGATGGTGTGTGGGACCGGGTCGAGGACTTCGAGCGCGGCGTCGACAGGCTCGACCTGTCGGGCTTCGACTTCCTGTATGACGTCTCGCAATTGACGGTAACGCCGAATGCTGCGGGCGCGATCCTGAGTTTCGGGGCCGAAACGATCGTGATCGAAACTTCGGACAACGCGCCGCTGACGGCGGGCGAGTTGACGAACGCGGATATTCTCAACATCGACCGCCCGCCCTACCTTCTGATCGGGCGCGAGATCGTGGGCGGTCAGGGTGACGACACGCTGAACGGCGGTCCGGGGAATGACACCATTGCAGGGGCAGGGGGTGCTGACAGCCTCTCGGGCGGCCCCGGCCTGGATATTCTTCTGGGAAGTTCAGGAGACGACACTCTCAACGGTGACGGAGGGGCCGACACGCTGATCGGAGACATCGGAGATGACCTGCTGAACGGTGGTGACGGGAATGACGTGATCTATGGCGATGACTGGGCCTGAACGGATCAGGCAAAGGCGAACTCGTCCACGATATCCTCCCACAGCACCATGTAATCGCCATTGTCGATCAGGTCCTGCGCGCCCGCGGGCGGTGTCCACGTCGGGTATAGCATCGTCAGGATAGCAAGCGTCATGCCGTCTCCGATCAGAAGGTCCGCGCCGCCGCCGCCCCGGATCGAGTCATTCCCCGTGCCGCCCTCGACGAGGTCGGCGCCGGCCTGGCCGGAGAGCGTGTCGCCGCCGCTCTCGCCCAGGATCGCGTCGTTTCCGCCGCCGCCTGACACGGTGTCCGAGCCGAGGCCAGCGCGCAGTTCGTTGCCCGCATCGTTGCCCGTGATCTGGTCGTTGCCGCTGCCGGTCCGGCCATTCTCGATTACCGTGCCGCGGGCGATGCCCACGTTGCCGGTCCGTCCGTCGAGGTCCGAGAAGGTCTCCTCGCGCAAGTCCATCACCTGGTGGGCACTGGAGAAGGAGAAATCGAAAAGGTCGGTCCCGTCGGTATCGAAGACCGTGTAGGACACCGGGTTCGACAGATCGTGCGCGCCATCGAGATGCGTGCCGGTATTGCCGTTGGCGCCATAGACGCTGTCGCCCGAATTGGCCGATACAGGCGTGCCATAGAGCGACTGGATGGCAATGATATCGGCCATCTGCGGACTGATCACATAGGCGAAGTCGGCGTCGATGCTGGTGTTCTCGGTCTGGTGAAAATACGACATGACGGACGCCTGCCAACTGTCGTTCTCGTAGTGGTTGTCGACGCCATAGGTGGCGCTGCCGTTGTAGTTCCCTGCATGGCCAAGCCCAAGGGCATGGCCGATCTCGTGGATATAGGTCTGGAAGAAGTAGCCATCGGTGCGTGCCTGGCCGCCTGCCCAGGTCGGGTTGATGTTGATGAAGGAATACTGGATCACGCCACCCGAAACCGAGCTTGAGGCATAGGCGCCCGAGTTCTCGTCGTCGAAGACGATATCGGCGGTCCCGCCGCCTTCGCGGACCGCAACGCGATAGTCGCCGGTTCCGTTGTCCGCGAAGGCCGCCGCCTGGATGTAGTGGTAGCCCGTGTAGCTGGCCTGATAGGTCAGAGCGGAATCGGTCCCCGATGCATCGTCGTTTTGTGCCAGTATCGAACCGGCGCCGTTCATCAGGTAGAGATAGGGGTCATCCAGCGCCGAGCCGCCTTCGCCTTCCAGCGTGATCGTCACCGACTGGCCTGCCGTAAGGTAGACGGCGACGGTATCGCGGTCGCCGGTCGTGCCCAGTGTGCCGGTAAAGTCCTCTCCCACATCCATCGTGTAGGCTGTCGAGACGCCGGTTGGCGCGTCCGCGGTTTCCGTCACGGTATCGGTAGGTGCCGTGTCGCTGTTCACTTCCACGAAATTCAGCCCGGTGACGAGCGACCAGGCATCCAGTGCCTGCAGAGCCATCGTCTGTCCGGCCGCCGTCAGACCGGTGATGTCGACATAGAGCGTATCACCAGCTGATACATCGAACGATCGCGACGACCCACCCCAGTAGTCATGGGTCAGCTGCGTGGCGATCTGGTCGTAGGAGTAGACAGGCATCGGGCCGTACTCGCTTCCGTTGTCCGCGCCGCCGTCGGCAAGGTCACCATAGATGCAGTCTTCAAGCCACGGCTGCGTCGAATCGCAAAAGGAACACACCTGTCTCACTCCAAAAAATGGGTGGGACACACTCGTGATCGTGCTGCAACTTCGTGCAGCGTATCCGACCTGTCCCTCTGCACCCCCGTGCGCGGGATCAGCATGTGTCTCAAGTCTTGCCAAGAAGTTACGGTGGTTCGCCAAGACCGGAAAACGGGCGGAAAACTGCCTAAGGCTTTAACGACGCCGCAGCGTGCCGCCTTGTTGGAGCCTGGGCTCGAGCTCGATCCGCTGTCCGGTCTCGGTGATGGAGCCGTCCGATCGCCCGGCGATGATCCGCGCCGCCTCGCGCCCGATATCGCGCCGTCCTGCGTCCATCGTGGCAGGCCGGGTGGAGAACCCGTCCAGGATCTCCGAGCCGTTAAAGCCGGCAAGCCCGATTTGGCCAGGCACGTCGATCCCCTGGTCCTGGAGGTAGAGCAGTCCGCCGGCCGCGATCATGTCGTTCGAGTAATAGAGAAAATCCAGGTCCGGCGTCTTCTCGAGAATACGCGCGGTCATTTCGCGGCCCTTCCCGAGACTGGAGCCGCCCTCGTAGAACTCCTGGCCGACGACTTCGACGCCCTCTCGCGCCAGCGCCTCGGTAAAGCCCTCGAAACGCTTCCGGGCGCGGTGGTCCATCGGCATCTTGGTGCCGAGAAAGCCGATCCGGCGATACCCGTTCTTCAGGATGCGCCGCGCCATCTCGCGCCCGGCGCGCCGGTGCGAGATGCCAACAACGGCGTCGATCGCCTCGCCGTCGGTATCCATGATCTCGACGACGGGAACTCCGGCCGCGCGCAGCATTGCGCGAGACGCTTCGGAATGTTCTAGACCCGCCAGGATTACGCCGCTCGGACGCCAGGAGAGCATCTCGAAAAGCACCTCCTCCTCCTTGGCCGGCGAATAGTTGGTCACGCCGACCACCGCTTGCAGCGGGGTGTCGTCCAGCACTTCGGAAATGCCGGTCAGAACTTCCGGGAAGACCATGTTCGAGAGCGACGGAATGATGACCGCCACGAGGTTGACCCGACTCGATGCCAGTGCTCCGGCGATTTTGTTGGGCACGTAGCCCAGCGATTTCGCAGCCTGGAGAACCTTCTTGCGGGTCGCATCGGAAACGTCGCCACGGTTCCTGAGAACGCGGCTCACCGTCATCTCGGAGACGCCGGACGCGATGGACACGTCCTTGAGCGTCAGCGGCCGTTTCGGCGGTTCCACGCCCTTGTTGATCGAGATGACCTTGTCATCGTTGTCCATGACCGCCTCCAGTTGTGTGGCGTACCCAAAGTTACCGCTAACGAAACACGATGCAAGCGACTTGATCTGAAGGCCATAACGGGACACAACCGGGCCAGCGGCCTCGTAGCTCAGAGGATAGAGCAACCGCCTCCTAAGCGGTAGGTCATAGGTTCGACTCCTATCGGGGCCGCCATTGGGTTTATTAGTATCAGTTACTTAGCGTAAATCTTTCCGCTCAGACGATAACTTCACCCCTCATTTCTTGTGCGGTGGATGGTCCTGTCATTGGCGAGTGTTACAGCCGGTCATTTCTTTCAAGACGACATTTTGGTTGCTTTGATGATTTGACTTGGACGAACGTCGCGGCCTGACATGAACACGCGTGACCGGCTGACTTGGCGCCTGACTGGGTTCCCACGCCCTTGATTATGCCGGAAGCAGCGGCGATTTCTCTTATCCGACTGTGCGAAAATTCTTAAATCTCGGCCGAGAGACGAACTTCTGTTGCCGGCGTTTGGTTGCGGACG
>JAJDOD010000133.1 GCA_022340315.1 Silicimonas sp.
CGGCCCGTCGAGCGGGTCCGGTCGCTTCTGGTGGCCGAGGACGTGATGGGGGCATCGCACCAGGGGCTCGATGTGCGGGACGCCGATACGGTTCTGTCGCTTCTGACGCTGGCCTTCGAGCCGGGCGAGGACGGAACCGGCCGGCTGATCCTGACGTTTGCCGGCGACGGCGCGGTGGCGCTAGATGTCGAGGCGGTGAACGTGATCCTGCAGGATGTGACCCGGCCCTACACGGCGCCTTCGGGCAAGGCGCCGTCCCATCCCGAGTGACCTTGTACCTCTTGAGGCGCAGGGTCGGGAGGGATAGACCCTCGGGCCAAAGGGGACAGCGCCGATGCCACAGTTTCTGAACACCGAGGACGCGGACTTCGAGGCGCGGTTCCGCGCGCTCCTGGCGATGAAGCGCGAGGATTCGCCCGACGTGAACGCAACCGTCGCCGGTATCATCGCCGAGGTGCGCGCGCGCGGGGACGAGGCCCTGATCGAGCTCACCGAGAAGTTCGACCGGCAGCGGCTGACGCCCGAAACGCTGGCGATAACGGACGAGGAAATCGAGGCAGCGGTGGACGCGGTCTCGGACGAGGAATTCGAAGCGCTCAAGCGCGCCGCGGCACGCATCCGCGACTATCACAGGCGGCAGCTGCCGAAGGACGAGAAATGGACGGACCCGACCGGCGCCATGCTGGGCTGGCGCTGGACGGCGATCAGCTCGGCCGGTCTCTATGTTCCCGGCGGGCTGGCGAGTTATCCGTCCTCGGTGCTGATGAACGCGATCCCGGCGACCGTCGCCGGTGTCTCGCGGCTGGTCATGGTGGTACCGACGCCGGACGGTGAGGTGAACCCGCTCGTGCTTGCCGCCGCGCGGCTGGCGGGCGTGGACCGCATCTACCGGATCGGCGGGGCACAGGCGGTCGCGGCCTTGGCCTATGGCACCGAGACGATCCGGCCCGTGGACAAGATCACCGGGCCGGGCAATGCCTATGTGGCGGCAGCCAAGCGCCAGGTTTTCGGGACCGTGGGCATCGACATGATCGCCGGGCCGTCCGAAATTCTCGTGATTGCCGACGAGGACAACGATCCCGACTGGATCGCCATCGACCTTCTCAGCCAGGCCGAGCATGACGAAAGTGCCCAGTCGATCCTCATCACGACCGACGAAGCCTTCGGGGCAAAGGTGGGCAGGGCGGTCGAAGCGCGGCTCGAAACACTCCAACGGCGCGAGATCGCAGGGGCAAGCTGGCGCGACAACGGGGCGATCATCACGGTCAAGAATCTCGGAGAGGCCGCGGCGCTTGCCGACGATATCGCGCCCGAGCATCTCGAACTTTGCGTCGCCAATCCCGGCGCTCTGGCCGACAATATCTCCCATGCCGGCGCGATCTTCCTAGGTGCCTGGACGCCAGAGGCCATCGGCGACTATATCGGCGGACCGAACCACGTCCTGCCGACCGCACGCTCGGCGCGGTTCTCGTCCGGCCTCTCGGTGATGGATTTTCTCAAGCGAACCACGATCACCGAGATGACGCCCGGCGCGCTGGCCGAGATTGGGCCGGCGGCGGAAGTGCTGGCAAGGAGCGAAAGCCTGGAAGCGCACGCTCTCAGCGTGCGCGCGCGGCTTGATCGTCTGAACGAAGGCGACTAGCGGCGCGCGACCAGCGCATTCTGGGCACCGACCACCCGGACGACCCGAAGCGCTGCCAGGTCCTGGACCGACAGCGTGCGCGCCGCCGAAAGCTCGCGCGAGCGTACCGTCGAGACCGGTTCCGGCGTCGGCGGGGGGACCGCCCGGAAGACATAAACCATCTCACCGTTCACAGGTTCGTCTGTCTCCGGCACCAGTGACGCGGCGTACCAACCCTGCGTGGGCGCCACGCCAACGGCCCGTACGATGGCGCCGGTGGGCGTCGGCTCGACAACCAGCGATGTGACGCGGGCAACGCGCGGGCGTGGATCTGTATCGGCGACGACCGCTGCCGGCGCCGGTTCGGAACTGCCGAACCAGTTGAGCGGATTGAAGCGGCTTTCCGAGATGCGTGAGCAGCCCGAGACCGCCAGCGCCAGCGCAAGGCCAATGATTAGTCCCCGTGATGTCATGTCGGCCCCTCGTTCGCCTGCCAGTATCGTGCTAGCCGAAAGCGGCGGCGGTGAAAAGCACGTCTGGACGTTGGGGGCCGCATTGCTTAGGTCACCGGCATGGCGCGTGCGGAATTTGAAGATATCGCGGAGACGTTCGATTTTCTCGACGACTGGGAAGATCGCTACCGGCATGTGATCGAGTTGGGCAAGGCGATGGCGCCTCTGCCCGAGGACCAGCGCATTCCGGCCACCAAGGTCGAGGGATGTGCAAGCCAGGTCTGGCTGGTGCCCGCGATCGACGGGCAGGGTGCCGCCGCCACCTTTACCTTTCACGGCGACAGCGACGCAATGATCGTGCGCGGCCTGATCGCTGTGCTGCACGCGCTTTATGACGGGTTGAGTGTCGACGAAGTGCTTGCCGTCGATGCGCCTGCCGAGCTTGCACGCCTCGGTCTGAACGATCACCTGTCGGCGCAACGCTCCAACGGTCTGCGCGCGATGGTCGAGCGTATCCGCGCCATTGCCACGGCGGCGCGCGCTACATAGTGGCGACGCGTGCCGGCCAGGCGGTGCGGGCGCAGGGCGAAACTGGCCAGGACAATCGAATAGAGCAGCAGCAATCCGAAGTGCAGGGCTTCGAAGGCGCCGGGAAGCGCCAGGGCGGAGGGATGCGTGGCGGGACCGGGCACCTCGGTGGCCAGCGCCAGCACGAGGTCGGTCAGGGCCGCCTCCGCTGGTGCAACTGGCAAGGCGTCGATCCAGGCCGGCACACTCGCCGCCTGCACTGGCCACGCGGCAAGGACAAGGCAAAGGATCGTGGCTGTGCGCATGGGGCAGGGACCGTCCGTCAGCAAGAAAGGTTCCCGCGAGATCACATCACCTTGGTTGACATAGTGTTAATCCGACGCGGCGATCCATCGTTTCATGGCGTCCCCGAGGTCTCCGTAGCCGGTGAAACGGCGCTCGAAGGCAAGCCCGAGCCGACGAGCGCAGTCCTCGGCGATCGCCGTCAGGTCCGGATCGTCGGTCTGGGCCTGGTAGACGAGCTTCGCGTAGTGCCCGAAATAGCTGTCGCGCAACTCGGGGTGGCGATCCAGTCCCAGCGGTTTCCAGACAAAGGCATCGAATTGCCGCGCCAGGAAATCGGTGAGGTAGAACGCGGTGAACTCGTCCTCGGCGCGGGCAAGAAAGCCTTCCGTACCTTCGAAGAAGGCATAGCAATGCGGGCCGGGCAGCATCTCGAGGCCAAGCTCGCGCGCCGCGCGTTCCAGCCCGCCGCCTGTGCCGCAGTCTGCATAGGCGAGAAAGATGCGCTCATAGCCCTCGGCCCGCGCCACCGCCTCGCGCACCGCCGGTTCGATCCGCTCGGGGTGATTGTGAAGGATGGCGGGCAGGCAGTGCAGGTCGATGTGGTCGAGCTGGCGGGTGAAGGCAAGGATCTCGCGCGCCAAGGCGCCGCAGGCAAGCACAAGGACGCGGCCCGTTCCGTCTGCGGCAAGGCCCTCGCGCGTCAGCCTGTCATCGGTCAGCGTCATCGCAGGCGGCTCCCGTCCAGGGGGCTCTGCCCCGTCCCGGACAGGGGTCCGGGACTCCCCGGGATATTTTGCCCAAGAAGAAGGCGGATTTGAAGCAGATTGTCGGTGTCAGCCCGCCGCCGCGCGGTTGTGCTTGCGGGCCATCATCTCCTTGGCCATCTCGACCGCCACGGCTGCGTCGCGGCAATACCCGTCGGCGCCTATGGCCTTGCCGAATTCCTCGTTCAGCGGCGCGCCGCCGACAAGGATGATGTAGTCGTCGCGAATGCCTTGTTCCACCATCGCGTCGATCACCACCTTCATGTACGGCATCGTCGTCGTCAGCAGGGCGGACATGCCGAGGATATCGGGTTTGAAGTCGTCCAGCGCCTCGAAATAGCTCTCGACCGGGTTGTTGATGCCGATGTTCAGCACCTCGAAGCCCGCGCCTTCCATCATCATGGTCACAAGGTTCTGGCCGATATCGTGGATGTCGCCCTTGACGGTGCCGATGACCATCTTGCCGATGGTGGGTGCGCCGGTTTCCGCGAGAAGCGGCTTGAGGATCGCCATGCCGGCTTTCATCGCGTTGGCGGCAAGCAGCACCTCGGGGACGAAGAGGATCCCGTCGCGGAAATCCTTGCCGACGATGGTCATCCCGCCGACGAGCGCTTCCGTCAGCACCCTGTAGGGCTCCCACCCGCGCGCGAGCAGGATATTGGTGCCTTCCTCGATCTCTTCCTTCAGGCCGTCATAGAGATCGTCATGCATTTGCAGGACGAGTTCCTCGTCGTCCAACTCGCTCAGAACGATATCGTCGTCATCATCCGCCATCTTCGATTCCTCGGACCCGAAAAACGTAAGGGTTGCCCCGGTTTACGGGGAATCCTGGCGAAATGAAACGCTGATTTGCGACTTAATGGCCAACGCACGCGACGCGCCACATTGCGCCCCGTCTCGGGCATTGCAGGAAAAACCGAGAATCCGAGATCCCACGCAATAGATTTTCGCCTTGCGTATGTTCCTGCTTTGTTCAAACATGACCCATGTCCTCCACGAACCGAAACCCGGGCCGCGCGGCGCTCGGCAATCCGACCGGCCGGTTCGAGCCCCATGCGCGCGTGCCGGTCCACGACGGCTGGGAACTGCCCGAGGACATGCCCCCCTCGCGCACCGAGGTGTCAGAGGACGGCACGCGCCGGATAATCACGCGAAACACCTCACCCGATATTTCGTTCGACCGTTCGATCAATCCCTATCGGGGGTGCGAGCATGGCTGCATCTATTGTTTCGCGCGTCCTAGCCATGCCTGGCTGGGCATGTCGCCGGGGCTGGACTTCGAGACGAAGCTCGTCGCCAAACCCACGGCGCCCGATCTGCTTGACGCCGAGATACGCGCCCGGAACTACAGCCCGGCGGTGATCGCCATCGGCACCAACACCGATCCCTATCAGCCCATCGAGAAGGAGCGCCGGATCATGCGGCGCGTGCTCGAGGTGCTGCAGGCGCACCGCCATCCCGTCGCCGTGGTGACCAAGGGCACGCTGATCGAACGTGACGCCGACATCCTGGGCGAGATGGGGCAGGCGGGGCTGGCACGGGTGGGCATCTCGGTGACCACGCTCGACCGCGACCTGGCGCGGCGGATGGAGCCTCGGGTTCCGTCGCCGGCGCGTCGGCTGGAAACCATCCGGCGGCTGACCGAAGCCGGTTGCCCGGTGCGGGTCATGGTTTCGCCGGTGGTTCCGGCGCTGACCGATCACGAACTGGAAGCGATCCTCGCGGCGGCGGCTGATGCCGGGGCGGTGGCGGCGAGCTGGATCATGCTGCGCCTGCCGCAGGAGGTCTCGGCGCTGTTCCGCGACTGGCTGGCCGAGCACTATCCCGACCGTGCCGCACGGGTCATGGGGCGGGTGCGCGAGTTGCACGGCGGCAAGGACTATGACCCCGAGTGGGGCAAGCGCATGACGGGCGAGGGGCTGTTTGCCGAGATGGTGGCGCAGCGGTTCCGCATCGCCACAGCGCGCCTGGGCCTCGACCGGGAACTGCCGCCGCTGCGCACCGACCTTTTCCGCGCGCCTCCACGGCCGGGCGATCAGCTGTCACTGTTCGCATGACGTCAAATTGCTGCCGGAATCGGGCGTTAGGCCTGTTTCCATGAGTTACGCTTTGATTGCAGGATGTCTTTGGGTCCTGGCTTCCGCCGTGGTCGCGCTGATGCCGATGCGCAGGCAATACCTGCCGGGGATCACGCTCTTGCTGCTCGCGCCGGCCCTCCTCGGCTGGATCGCGGTCGATCAGGGCGTCTGGGTCATGCTGGCGGGGCTTTTCGCCTTCGTGTCGATGTTCCGCAATCCGCTGATCTATCTCTGGCGCCGCGCGCGCGGCGAGCGGCCGGAGATCCCGACATGACGCTCTCGCTGACCCTTGCGCTCGGCTGGCTGGTCGCGGCCAATGTGACCGGGATGTTCCCATCGAGATACCATCACTGGCCCCAAGCCTACGGGCTGATCGCTATTGGATTGCCCATCTTTGGGTGGGTGTTCTGGGAAAATGGGGCGCTGATCGGCTGCGCCGTGCTTCTTGGCGCGGCCTCGGTCCTGCGCTGGCCGGTGCGCTACCTGTTTCGTTGGGTGCGCCGGGTGGCGGCGGGATAACAGGGGCGCTGCCCCTCGCCTCTCCGAGGCTCACCCCGGGATATTTTCTCCAGAAAGACGGACGATTTGAATCGAATTGTCAGCGCATCGCCCGGATGCTAGCCGGAGCGCATGAGTGGGATTTCGGACATACCCGTGCGCGGGCGGCTGGTGCCCGGTTACGACCTCTCCGGCGTCACCTGGCTGCGGGTGGGCGGACCGGCGGAGTGGCTGTTCATGCCGAAGGACGTGGGCGATCTCGCGGCATTTCTCACCGCGCTCCCGCCCGAGGAGCCTGTCTTTCCGATGGGTGTCGGCTCGAACCTGATCGTGCGCGACGGTGGCGTGCGCGGTGTGGTGATCCGGCTGTCGCGGGCCTTTGCGGAGGTGTCCGTCGAAGGCAATAGCGTCATTGCAGGCGCCGCCGCTCTGGATGCGAGCGTCGCCAAGGCAGCGGCGGCGGCGGGGCTGGACCTGACGTTCCTCAGAACCATTCCCGGTGCGATCGGCGGAGCGGTGCGGATGAACGCGGGATGCTACGGGTCTTACGTTGCCGATCATCTGGTGTCGGTGCAGGTCGTCTTGCGCGACGGGTCGCGGTCGGTGCTGGCGGCGGATGCGCTGAAGCTGGCCTACCGGTCGAGCGATCTGCCGGCGGGCGCCGTCATCGTCTCGGCAACCTTCGAGGCCGAGGCCGGCGACCCCGCCGAGTTGGCGGCGCGCATGGAGGCGCAGCTTGCCAAGCGCGACGAGACCCAGCCGACAAAGGACCTGTCGGCCGGATCGACCTTCCGTAATCCCGCTGGCTATAGCTCGACCGGGCAGGCGGACGATACCCACGAGATGAAGGCCTGGGCGGTGATCGACGCCGCCGGACTGCGCGGCGCGACGCGCGGCGGTGCGCAGATGTCGCCCAAACATTCCAACTTTCTGGTCAACACCGGCACCGCCACGGCAGCCGATCTGGAAGGACTTGGCGAGGAGGTGCGGGAAAGGGTGTTCGCGCATTCGGGAATCAGGTTAGAATGGGAAATCATGAGGGTCGGCGAACCGGCTCCTGAGGCAGACTGACGAAACGCAGAGGGCGAAGAAGCCCCGCAACAACAGGTCAAACGGGTATGTCGAGCAGGGCAGCCCCGAAAGTGACGGTCATCATGGGCGGCCCCTCGGCGGAACGAGAGGTGTCGCTTTCGACCGGGCGCGAATGCGCCGCCGCACTTCGGGTCGCAGGATATGATGTGAGCGAACTGGACGCGGGGCCGGATCTGGCCGAGCGGCTTGCCGCATCGCGCCCCGATGTCGTCTTCAATGCGCTGCACGGCCGCTGGGGCGAGGACGGCTGTTCGCAGGGCATTCTCGAGTGGCTGCGCATTCCCTACACGCATTCCGGTGTGCTGGCCTCGGCGCTGGCGATGGACAAGACGCGCACCAAGGCGGTCTATGCCTCGGCAGGTGTTCCGGTCGTCGAAAGCGGTCTCTTTGCCAAGGCGGATGTCATGGCGCGCCACGTGATGGAACCGCCCTACGTGGTGAAACCGAACAACGAGGGCTCGTCGGTCGGGATCTACATCGTGACCGGGCGTGCCAACCGCCCGCCCGAGCTGAATGGCGAGATGCCCGAGACCGTGATGGTCGAGGCCTACGTGCCGGGGCGCGAACTGACCGTCAGCGTGATGGGCGACCGGGCGCTCTGCGTCACCGAAATAATCACCGATGGCTGGTACGACTACAGCGCCAAGTACGACGCGGGCGGCTCGCGCCATGTCCTGCCCGCCGAGTTACCCGGCGACGTGACCGAGGCCTGTCTGGCCCACGCGCTGACCGCGCACCAGGTTCTGGGTTGCCGGGGCGTCAGCCGCACCGATTTCCGCTGGGATGAGAGCCGGGGGGTCGATGGTCTCTTCGCACTGGAAACCAATACGCAACCCGGCATGACGCCGACCTCTCTGGTTCCCGAGCAGGCGGCGCATGTGGGCATCTCCTTTCCCGAGCTTTGCGACTGGATCGTGAAGGACGCCTCATGCAACCGGTAAGCCCCTATCCCGCGCGGCGCCTGCCGCAGGTGCCGCCCAAGCGCAAGAAGAAGCGCCCGCCGCCGCGCGACCCGGCGCCGTCACGGCTGGCCTACAAGCTGAACCGCCTGATGATGCGCGGCGCGGTGCGGGTGTTCCTGCGCTATTGCCTGCCGGTCCTCATCCTGGCGAGCGGTGCCGCTTTCTGGGCCTCCGAGCCGTCGCGCATCGACGGTGCCCGCGACCGGATCGCCGAGATCCGCCGCCAGATCGAGGAGCGCCCCGAGTTCATGGTACGCATGATGGCGGTCGAAAACGCCTCGTCGCCGGTCAGTGCCGATGTGCGCGAGGTGCTGTCGCTCGATTTTCCGGTATCGTCCTTCGATCTCGATCTCGACGCATTGCGCGGGCGGGTCGAGAGCCTCGACGCCATCGCCTCCGCCGCCGTTCAGGTCAAGAGCGGCGGCGTGCTGACGGTTTCGGTCATCGAGCGTGTGCCGGTAGCGGTCTGGCGGACGGACGAGGGCCTGCAACTGATCGACCGAACCGGGCACCGCGTGGTCGGTCTGGCATCGCGGGTCGAGCGACCGGAGCTGCCGCTGGTGGTGGGCGAGGGGGCCGACGCCGCGATCGGCGAGGCGCTTCAGCTCTTTGTCGCCAGCGCTCCACTGACCGATCGTCTACGGGGCTTTTTGCGTGTGGGCGAGCGGCGTTGGGACGTGGTGCTGAACGACGAACAGCGCATCCGGTTGCCCGAGACCGGCGCTCTGCAGGCGCTTGAGAAGGTCATCGCGCTGGACGCCGCACAGGATCTGCTGGCGCGCGATGTCTCGATCGTGGATTTCCGCAACCCCCGACGCCCGGTCTTGCGGCGCGGCAATTCCGGCGTCGAAGGCCTCTTCGAGACGGACTTCAACCTGAGCGAGGGCGAATAGGCGATGAGCGATCTCTACGAGGCCCAACGGGCGATGCGCGCGATGCGGCGCGCTGCCATCCAGCGCGGCGTGGTGGCCATTCTCGATGTCGGCACATCGAAGATCGCCTGCCTCGTGCTGCGCTTCGATGGCCGTGAGCGGGTGCCCGAAGGCGAAGGCATTGGCGCGATGGCGGGCCAGACCCGGTTCCGCGTCATCGGTGCGGCGACGACGCGTTCGCGCGGGATCGAACTTGGCGAAACCTGCGCGGTGCAGGAGACCGAGCGCGCGATCCGCACCGCCGTACAATCGGCACAGAAGATGGCCAACACCCGCGTTGACCATGTTATCGCCTGTCTCTCCGGCGGGCAGCCGCGCTCCTACGGGCTGGCCGGCATCGTGAACGTCGATGGCGACGTGGTGAGCGAGACCGACGTCGCGCGCGTGCTGGCGGCCTGCGAGGTGCCGGACTACGGGACCGACCGCGAGGTGCTCCATGCCCAGCCGGTCAACTTCGCGATCGACCATCGCTCGGGGCTGATCGACCCCCGCGATCAGATCGGCCAACGGCTGGCCTGCGACATGCACATGCTGACCGTGGACCGCGCGGTGATCGAGAACCTGATCTATTGCCTCAAGCGCTGCGACCTCGAACTCGCGGGCCTTGCGAACTCGGCCTATGCCGCGGGCATCTCGGCGCTGGTCGAGGACGAACAGGAGCTGGGCGCGGCCTGCATCGACATGGGCGGCGGCACGACGGGCCTCTCGATCTTCATGAAGAAACACATGATCTATGCCGACGCGGTGCGTCTCGGCGGTGATCATGTGAGCCAGGACATCTCGAAGGGTCTCCAGGTTTCGATGGCGGTGGCCGAACGGGTCAAGACATTCCACGGCGGCGTGGTGGCGACCGGCATGGACGACCGCGAGATGATCGAGATCGGTGGCGAGACGGGCGACTGGGAGCATGACCGGCGCAAGGTCAGCCGGTCGGAACTGATCGGCATCATCCGTCCCCGGATCGAGGAAATTCTCGAGGAAGTGCGCCAGCGGCTGGATGCGGCCGGGTTCGAGCATCTGCCCAGCCAGCAGATCGTTCTGACAGGGGGGGCGAGCCAGATTCCCGGTCTGGATATCCTTGCCCCAAAGATCCTGGGCCAGCAGGTGCGGGTCGGACGGCCGCTGCGCGTCCACGGACTTCCCCAGGCGGCAACGGGAGCGGCGTTCGCCAGCGCCGTTGGGCTCTCGCTCTTCGCGGCACATCCGCAGGACGAGTGGTGGGATTTCGAAACGCCGTCCGAGCTTGGTGCACCGCGTTCGATTAAAAGGGCGGTGAAATGGTTCAAGGATAACTGGTGAACCCGCGCATCCTGAGACCCACCCGGCCCGTTGGCGGACCCGAGGGCTGGCGCCGGTTTCTCGGCGACCCCGAGAAGCACTGGCGAAAGGGCTATTCTGCGATGGCCTGTGCCTATGCCTGGGAGAATGCGGATGGGATGCCGATGGAGATCGCGGCGCTGATGCCGGAGGGCGCAGAGCTGATCCTCGGAATGCCGGAATACAAGGTCGCGGTTCCCGGCCGGGGCGGCGACAGTCAATGCGATGTCTTTGCTCTCGTGCGCTCGGGTTCGGACCTGATCGCGCTGAGCGTCGAGGCGAAGGTGAACGAGTCCTTCGACAAGACGGTGGGAGACTGGCTGGCGGCGGGCGGCGAGAACCGGCGGTTGCGGCTGGAGGCCCTTGCGGAGATCGTCGGCGTGCCCGGAGAGGTGCCGGGCGATCTGCGGTATCAGCTTTTTCACCGGACGGCAGCGGCGGTACTGGAGGCGCGGCGTTTCGGGGCGGAGGAGGCGGCGATGGTGGTGCAGTCGTTTTCGCCGGAGGCAAGATGGAAGGAGGACTTCGAAGCGTTCGCTGGGCATCTGAACGGACATCGGGAGCGCGGAGGTTTCCTGTCGGACCTGTCGGACGGGCCGAGGCTGTTCCTGGGGTGGGCGTCCTCCGACATGCCGGTGGAGGCGGCGCCGTGACGCAGTCTCCGACGCGGAGACTGCTTCGGAAACCGACGCGGTTTCCGGGCGCGCGCCCTCCGCGTCGGGGGTCGTGGCGGCGTTTGCGTCAAACTCCGCCTATACCCGGCAATTTTACGCGACGAGTTGAACCGAATCTGTTAAGTTATCCACAAGGCTCGAAAAAGGGCCACGAGGCGGCGAGCAGGTCCCCTCAGATGTCGATACACAACTTATAGGTGTGCAATTTGTGCGCCTGAATATCCGAATTCCGTTAAGTTTGGGGGCTAACCCCACGGCAAAACACAGGATATTGAGGTTGTGTCTACATCAAGAGGTTGGTGGACAAAAAATCGCCATATTTCGTGGTTTCGGCATCGAATCGGGGTGACCTGACCGGTCAATTTGGGTAATGTCTGCCCACCCCGTTGATGCCGGTGGAGCTGGGACAGCGAAACGCCTCTGCCCGGTGGCGTGCGAGAAAAAAGAGATACAGGCGGAAGAACCCATGACGTTGAATTTGACAATGCCAACCCACGAAGAGCTGAAGCCCAGGATTACGGTCTTCGGCGTCGGTGGCGCCGGCGGCAACGCCGTCAACAATATGATCGAGAAGAAGCTTGAGGGCGTCGAGTTCGTCGTGGCGAACACCGATGCCCAGGCGCTTCAGCAATCCAACGCCTCGACCAAGATCCAGATGGGCGTCCGGGTGACCGAGGGGCTGGGCGCGGGCGCGCGTCCCTCCGTCGGCGCGGCAGCCGCCGAGGAGACGATCGAGGAGATCGTGGACCAGCTTGCGGGTGCGCACATGTGCTTCATCACCGCCGGCATGGGCGGCGGCACCGGCACCGGCGCTGCGCCGATCATCGCCCAGGCGGCGCGCGAGCTCGGCGTCCTGACCGTCGGCGTCGTGACCAAACCCTTCCAGTTCGAGGGCGCGAAGCGGATGCGCCAGGCCGAGGAGGGCGTCGAGGCGCTGCAGAAGATGGTCGATACGCTGATCATCATCCCGAACCAGAACCTCTTCCGGCTCGCCAACGAGAAGACCACCTTCACCGAAGCCTTCAGCATGGCCGACGACGTGCTGCACCAGGGCGTCAAGGGTGTGACCGACCTGATGGTGCGCCCCGGCCTCATCAACCTCGACTTCGCCGACGTCCGCGCGGTGATGGACGAGATGGGCAAGGCCATGATGGGCACCGGCGAGGCCGAGGGTGACGACCGCGCGGTTCAGGCCGCCGAGAAGGCCATCGCCAACCCGCTGCTGGACGAGATCAGCCTGAAGGGCGCCAAGGGCGTGCTCATCAACATCACCGGCGGCGACGACCTGACGCTGTTCGAGCTTGACGAGGCGGCCAACCGCATCCGCGAGGAAGTGGACCCCGACGCCAACATCATCGTCGGCTCGACGATGGAGCCCGACATGATCGGCCGTATGCGCGTCAGCGTCGTGGCAACCGGCATCGACGCCCAGGCCTCGGTCGCGGCACCGCCGGTCCGCCGCGAACCCCAGGCAGCCGTGGCCCAGCCCGTTGCGGCGGCTCCGGCGTCCCGGCCGGCCGAGCCCGCGCCGCAGCAAGCGGTCGCGCAGGCCCAGAGCGAGCCGAGCCTCTTCGAGGATATCGAACGGCCGCAGGTCCGCGACGACGGCCTGCCGCCCCCAGCCTATCAACCAGCCGAGGAACACCAGCAACCGGCCGCCGCTTCTGCGCGCCCAGCGCCCGGCACCCCGACACCGGAAGCGATTGCCCGGCTCGAGCGCCTGACCGGCCGCGTGCCCGGCTCGATGGCCAATCACACGCCCGCGACGGCGCCGTATCCCTCGCAACCCGCCGCCGCACCGGCGCCGGAACACGAGCGTCCGCGTTTCGGGATCAACACGCTGATCAATCGCATGGCGGGCGGCACCGCCGACCCGGCCCGGCATCAGCCTCCGGTCAGCCGTGGCCAGCCGGAACCCGGCCATTCCGAAGATCACGAACGCATCGAGATCCCGGCCTTCCTCCGGCGCCAGGCCAACTGAGCTAGCTGGATCGTTTCACTCCCTGTGGGCCGGCGAAAGTCGGCCCTTTCTTTTTCCGAATTGGCAACAGTCAGTTCGCTATTTGCGCATTTGTTTGAATCGCATACGTTTTTTACCCGTCTCGCCACACACTTGTCATATTCCACGCCGCACTTTCGACAACCTCGCCCGCGAGAACGGAGCGTGGCGGTATTTGCCATGTGAAGTCTTGAACGAAGGGAAGTCAGATGTTCAGGAGCGGTTTTGTTGGAACGCGCGTAAAGCGATTTGAAAAAGATGAAGAGGGCTCCCTCATCATCTTCTCGATGTTTCTTTTCGTGGCCATGCTGATCTTCGGCGGTATCGCCGTTGACCTCATGCTTTATGAAAACCGCCGCACCCATGTGCAGAACTCCACCGACCGCGCCGTGCTGGCCGCGGCGAACCTCAAGCAGACCGTCGACCCGAAGCTGGTCGTGATCGACTACCTGGCCAAGGTGGGTGTCACCGTCACCGAGGAAGACATCGACGTGCAGGAAGTGGGCGAGGCGCCCGTGGTGACCGGCCGGCAGGTGTCCGTCCGGGTCAACTCGCAGTCGGACACGCTGCTCATGAACATGGTTGGCGTCGACTCGCTTCCCTACGCCGCCGCATCCGAGGCATCCGAATCAGTCAACGACGTCGAGGTTTCGCTCGTCCTCGATATCTCCGGTTCGATGGGCAATCCCAGCACGAAACTTGAAAACATGCAGGCCGCCGCCAAGGATTTTGTCGATGGCGTCCTCGAAGGTTCTGACGACGACCGGGTTTCGATCTCCCTTATTCCATACGCGACGCAGGTCTCGGCGGGTCCGGCAATACTCAGCCAGCTTGTCACGGAGCACGATCACGACTTTTCGCACTGCGTGAACTTCGAGGAAGAAGATTTCAGCACGACCGCGATCCACAGGACGAGGCCCAAGGTTGATGACGAAGGCAACATCGTCATGGACGGCTCCGGAAATCCCATCATGGAAGTCGTGCCATTGTCGCAAACCGCCAGCTTCGACCCTTTCCGAGGCTATAGAAGCGGCCGGACGCACTACTACCCTGTCTGCCGCGATGCCAACTATGTCGATATCATGCCCTGGTCTAACACGGCCGAGGATCTGAAGGATCAGATCGACCTCTTCACCGCCAATGGCAACACCTCCATCGACGTCGCCATGAAATGGGCCACCGCGCTTCTGGACCCGTCGATGAACCCGGTTCTCGCAGCGATCCAGGCCGATGGCTCCGATGGTGTCGATGTCGATGTTGCGTTCTCGGAACGTCCGCGCTCGCATACCTATCCCGACGTGCTCAAGTTCATCGTTCTGATGACCGACGGCATCAACACGACCCAGTACGAGCTCAAGCCCGAATCCAAGGAAGGCATGAGCGATATCTACTACGATGTCTCGGCCAATGATTACCTTCGGCGCATCGAAGAGACGCCCGGCAACATTCTCTGGTGGGACCTGACCGACCGCAGGTACGAGACCTGGACTCCAGGAGATGATGACCGGCAGCTTTCCATGCTCGAGATGTGGGACGCCATGACGGTGAGCTGGCGTGCCTATCGCGGCTTCTACCTGCCGACCGGCGCAATCGACGGTACCTATAGCTCGAATGCCTATTACAGCGAGCTCTACGATCACCGTGTCGATATCCAGGCCCGCTCCAACGATCCCGACGACGACACCAAGGACAAGCGTTTGTCGACGATCTGCACCCAGGCCAAGAAAAAAGGCATCGTGGTCTTCACGATCGGCTTTGAGGTCACCGATCAGAGCGCCGACATCATGGAGGCCTGTGCCTCGTCCGAGCACCACTTCTACCGGGTGAACGGACAGGACATCCAGTATGCTTTCGCGTCGATCAAGAACCAGATCAACCAGCTCAAGTTGACCCAATGACCGGTATCCTTGGGAAACTTGGACGCGCTCTCAGGACGTTCGGCGTCTCGGAACGCGGTGTCGCAACGGTGGAATTCGTAGTCGTCTTCCCGTTCTTCGTGGGCGTGTTCCTGTCCTCGTATGAGGTCGCGATCATGAACATGCGCGCTGTGATGATGGAGCGCGCGATGGACATCGCGGTTCGCGAAATCCGGCTCGCCGGCGGCGCCGAGATCGAGCATGACGATGTGCGCCAGGGGATCTGCGATGCGGCGCTTCTGATCCCGGAATGCACGGACACCATGAAGATCGAACTCACACGCGTAGATCGCGACAACTGGACCACGAGTATCGACCCCGATCCGGATTGCCGTGATCGTCTCGACGAGATCAAGCCGCCGAAGAACTTCCAGAACGGGCAGCAGAACGATCTGATGCTGATACGGATCTGTGCGGTGGTGGATCCGATTTTCCCGACTTTCGGCGTTGGTAGAACCATCCCCAAGGACAGATCTGGCGGTTACATCCTGCTTGCCAGCTCAGCTTTCGTTAACGAGCCGAAATAGACCGGAAGGACACGTCATGTCGATAAAAAGCCTGTTCCGGATGACCCTCCGCGACGAACGGGGAAGTTTCTCGATCGAAGCGATACTGATGTTCCCGATGCTCATCTGGGCATTCATGGCGATGTACGTGTTCTTCGAGGGACTTCGCGAAACCAACATCAATCTCAAGGCGACATACACCGTCGCGGACCTTCTCTCGCGTGAGGAAACCGCGGTCGATGGCACGTATGTGAACAACATGAACGTCATCTACGGCTGGATGGCCCGCTCGCAGAACCCGGTCAGAATGCGCGTATCCGTCGTGATCTATGACGAGGACAGCGATACCCACCAACTCTATTGCTCAATTCCGACGACCGGGGTCGACGCCCTGGTGCAGGAACAGGTTCCGGCATTTATCACTCCGCATGTGCCGATCATGGCCGATGCGGCCAGCGCCATCGTCGTCGAGACATGGGTCAGGTACGATCCGATCATGGAGGTCCCGCTTCTCAGCATCGGTCTCGATCAAACGGATATCTACAACATCGTCGTCACCGCACCTCGCGTTGCAAACCAGTTCCGTTGTGATGGAATCGGCGACGGCACCGGATCGACCCATGATGATGGGGTCGAAAATCCCGACACGATCTGACGATTCCGGGTAAATCCGATTCACGAAAGAGAGGCCGGCGCTCGCCGGTCTTTCTGCTTTTAATCAATATCTTACCGTGTTTTTTCAGAGCAATGGGCGGTGATTCGCTCAAGCGGCAATGCCATGTTTCAGTATGTTGCAATGATTGTGTTGAGACCGCTCGGCATTGCGACTAGGTCTTCTGCCTGGGTGGGCCTGTTGGTGCAGGTTCGGTGAAAACGCTTTGAAAACAAGGCTGAAGTTCTTTGCAGACGACGCTTAAATCCCCTGTCTTCTTCGCGGGCACCGGTCTCCATACCGGTCGTCCCGTGCGTGTCTCTGTGCATCCGGCTTCTGCGGAATACGGCATCTGGTTCCGCCGCACCGATGTGGCCGACCGCAACCCGATGATCCCGGCTCGGTGGGATGCGGTCACAAACACCGATCTGAACACGCGGATTTCCAACGACGACGGCGTGTCGGTATCGACGATCGAACACCTGATGGCGGCGCTCGCCGGATGCGGCGTCTATAACGCGCTCGTCGAGATCGACGGCCCCGAGGTTCCGCTGCTTGACGGCTCGTCGGCGCAGTTCGTGTCCGCAATCCTTGCCCGCGGCATCCGCCAGCTCGATGCGCCGGTCCGCGCGATCCGGGTCCTGAGGACCGTCGCCGTCACCGACAATGGCGCCAGGGTGTCGCTCGAGCCCGCGCCCGGGCTCGAGATCGACTTCGAGATCAATTTCTCCGATGCCGCGATCGGTCACCAGGTGAAACGCCTGAACATGGCCAACGGCGCCTTTGTCCGCGAGCTTTGCGACAGCCGCACCTTCTGCCGCACTGCCGATATCGACGCCATGCGCGACCGCGGACTGATCGCGGGCGCCAGCCTGACCAGTGCTGTCGTCGTCGATGGCGATCGCGTGGTCACGCCCGGCGGCCTGCGCCACAGCGACGAACCGGTGCGCCACAAGATGCTCGACGCGCTTGGCGACCTCGCCCTCGCGGGCGCCCCGATCCTCGGTCGCTACGTCGGCCAGCGCGCCGGTCACGCCATGACCAACAGCCTGTTGCGCGCCTTGTTCGCCGATCCCGGCGCCTACGAGATCATCGAATGCGACGCTGCCATTGCCGCCCGTTTGCCGGGCGCGGGCCTGCGTCGCACCGACAGCGCGCGGATTGCGGCCTGAACACAGCGCCGCTGCGCCGTGCACAAAAGTCATTTTGCCAGCGAGTCTTATGTGTTACCACGCGGTTCGGTACCGGTAGGTGAGGGTAGGAATGCGGACGACACGGCTGAACGCTAGCAGAATGCGATCTGTCGCATCGGCGCTCGCGCTTGTCGCGCTCGTAGCCTGCGGTGGCGGCGAGAAGACCCCGCCTCTGGAAAGCTTCTCGGCCGAGGCCATCTACAAGCAGGCCGAACTTCAGCTCGAAAACGGCGCTCCCGACGATGCCGCGCTCCTCTTCGGCGAGGTTGAACGCCTCTACCCCTACTCGGAATGGGCCAAGCGCGCCCTGGTGATGCAGGCATTTTCCTATCATCGCGACCGCGACTACGAATCCGCCCGCGGCGCCGCCGAGCGCTACCTGACGACATTCCCCGCCGACGAGGACGCCGCCTGGGCGCAGTACATCCTGGCGCTCTCATATTACGATCAGATCGACGACGTCGGCCGCGATCAGGGTCTTACACTGGAAGCGCTCCAGGCGCTCCGGGCAGTGATCGAGACATATCCCGAAAGCGACTACGCGCGCTCGGCGGTCCTGAAATTCGACCTCGCCTTCGACCACCTCGCGGCGAAGGAGATGGAGGTCGGGCGCTACTACCTCAAACGCGGCCACTACGTCGCGGCCATCAACCGCTTCCGTGTGGTGGTCGAGGATTACCAGACCACGAGCCAGACACCCGAGGCATTGCACCGGTTGGTCGAATCCTACCTTTCGCTTGGTCTGAACGAGGAAGCCCAGACGGCAGGCGCCATCCTCGGCCACAACTTCCAGTCCACCAACTGGTACCAGGACAGCTTCGCTCTTCTGACCGGCCGCGGCCTGCGGACCGAGCCTGCAGGCGACAACTGGCTCCGCCGCGTCTACCGCCAGACTATCCGCGGCGAGTGGCTCTGATATCCCATGCTGCGAAGTCTCGACATCCGGGACATGCTGATTATCGACCGGCTCAGTCTCGAACTGCAACCCGGCCTCAATGTTCTCACTGGCGAGACCGGCGCGGGAAAATCCATCCTTCTCGACGCACTCGGCTTCGTGCTGGGCTGGCGCGGTCGCGCGGAACTGGTCCGCGAAGGGGCCGAGCAGGGCGAGGTGACGGCAGAGTTCGATCTGCCCTCGGGTCATGCCGCACTGGATGTCCTCGACGATTGCGGCCTGCCCAGGGACGAGGCGCTGATCCTGCGCCGCGTCAACATGCGCGACGGTCGCAAGACCGCCTGGGTGAATGACCGGCGCGTTTCCGGCGAAGTCCTGCGGCGGCTTTCCGACAGTCTGGTTGAATTGCACGGGCAGAACGATGACCGGGGTCTGCTGAACCCGCGCGGGCATCGGCAACTGCTCGACGCCTTCGGCGGTCACGAGGACTTGCTGGCGCGATGCCGCGCCGCGTGGCGCGATCTCTCGGGCGCGCGCACGGCGCTGGCAGAGGCGGAAGGGCGGGTCGCCGAATTGCGCGAGGAAGAGGATTTCCTGCGCCACTCTGTCTCCGAGTTCGAGGCTCTCGATCCCGAAGCGGGCGAGGATGCCGCCCTCGATGCCCGGCGGCGCCTGATGCAGGCCTCCGAGAAGATACGCGGGGACGTGGCGCGGGCACACGAGGCGCTTGGTCCGGAGGGGGCCGAAGGTCTCATGCGCGACGCCTCGCGGCGGCTCGACGATGCGTCGGCACAGGTGGGCGAGGCACTGGCCGAGGCGATCGCGGCACTGGACAGGGCGCTTGTCGAACTGGGCGAGGCCGAGGACGGTGTCGGGCGTGTGCTCGACAGCCTTGCCTTCGACCCGGCGGAACTCGAACAGGTCGAGGAGCGGCTCTTCGCGATCCGGGGGCTGGCCCGCAAACATGGGGTCGGACCCGATGACCTGCCCGAGGTCGCCGCGCGGTTCTCCGACCGCCTCGCGGCGCTTGATGGCGGGGCGAAGGACCTTGCCGGGTTGCAGGCTGCCGTGAGCGAAGCCGAAGAGAGTTACGAGGTGGCGGCCGACGCCCTTGGCGCGGCGCGCGCGCAGGCGGCCGAGGATCTTGACGCGGCGATGGCGCGGGAACTGGCACCGCTCAAGCTCGATCGGGCGGAATTCGCGACCGAGATTTCCGAAAGCGACGCCGGTCCTGAAGGGCGCGACCAGGTCGCCTTTACCGTGGCGACCAATCCGGGCGCGCCTGCCGGGCCGCTGAACAAGATCGCATCGGGGGGTGAACTCAGCCGGTTTCTTTTGGCGCTGAAGGTCTGTCTGACCGCCGAAGACGAAGGCCTGACCATGATCTTCGACGAGATCGACCGGGGCGTTGGCGGGGCGACGGCGGACGCGGTCGGACGGCGGCTCGAGGCGCTGGCCGACGGCGCGCAGGTGCTGGTTGTCACGCACAGCCCGCAGGTTGCGGCGCGGGCGGGGCATCACTGGCGGGTAACAAAGCGGGTCGAGGCACAGGTGACACTTAGCGAGGTAACGGCGCTTTCCGAGGCCGAGCGTATCGACGAATTGGCGCGGATGCTGGCAGGTGACATCGTGACCGATGAAGCCCGCGCGGCGGCTCGGGCGTTGCTCGCCGCCTGACGTTTAACGCGCAGTTAATTCACGAATTATCAGTATCTTATCCGCGGATAAGGTCAGACCTTGCGGCGGCGGCGGGTGCGCTTGGGTGCTTCGTTCTCGCCGGTGCCATCGGACGCGGATGAAAAATCACCCAGGGTCGCGGCGATCTCCTCAAGCGATGGGCTCGGGCCGGGTGTATGTGCTTCCAGCGCGGCCCGCATCTTTTCAAGATGCTCGGGCGTCGTGCCGCAGCAGCCGCCGATGATCCGCGCGCCTGCGTCGCGGGCAAGCGTCGCGTACCGCGCCATCAGTTCGGGCGTTCCGTCATAGTGGATGTGCCCCTCGACATATTTCGGGATGCCCGCATTGCCCTTGGCGATCACCGGCATCTCGGGCCCCTTTGCGACGAAGCCCAGCACGGTCCGCAACAGGTCCGACGCGCCGACGCCGCAATTGGCGCCGAAGGCGACGGGCTTGTTGGGTAGCGCGTTGACAAGATCGACCAGGCCCTCGCTGGTCAGCCCCATCATGGTGCGGCCCGCGGTGTCGAAGCTCATGGTCCCACACCACGGCATGCCCGCCAGTTCGGCGGCCTTCGCGGCGGCCTTGTACTCGTCGGGCGCGCTGATGGTCTCGACCCAGAGCACGTCCGCGCCGCCGTCCTTCAGCCCCTCGGCCTGTTCATGGAACATCTCGACCGCGCGCTCGAAGGTCAGCGGGCCGAGCGGCGCCATGATCTCGCCCGTCGGGCCCATCGAGCCGGCGACGATGATCGCACGGCCCGAGGCATCCGCGATCTCGCGCCCGATCTCGGCGCCGACGCGGTTCAATTCGTGTACGCGATCCTGACCGTCGTGAAGCGCCAGCCGCGAGGCATTGCCGCCGAAGGTGTTGGTCAGGAACATATCGCTCCCGGCATCGACCGCACCCTTGTAGAGCGCCCGGATCTTGTCCGGCTGATCCACGTTCCAGAACTCGGGCGCGTCGCCCGATTGCAGCCCCATGTTGAACAGGTTCGTCCCCGTGGCGCCATCGGCCAGCACCCAGTCATGGGTTTCGAGATGTCGGGTCAGCGCGTCGGTCATGGTTTGCCTGTTCTGTTTGGGGGTGGGTTTCTGTGCCACGAAGCAAGGGCGCAGGGCAAACCCATTCTGCGCATCATTTACTTGAATTCGGCTCAAGACAAAAAAAGGCCGGGCGCGAAGCCCGGCCAGTCCAACAGGGAGGTTGAATCAGCAGCAAGCTGCTGTCTTCGAAATGTCAATTAAAGACGCATGGCCAAAAAACAAGCATTGATGTCACTTTTTCACGCAACCCCGGTATGCGGAAAGCGCATATCTATTGGGCATCCTCGCCGGATTTCATGCGCTTTCTGTGCGCAATGATCTCCTCGGTCACGAAATCCCGGAATGCCGCGATGCGGCGGGATTGGCGTAATTCTTCCGGAAAGGCGAGGAAAACCGGCACCTCGTTCGACTCGATTTCCGGCAAGACCCGCTGGATCTCGGGGAAGTCCTCGATCACGTAATCCGGCAGGACCCCGACACCGAGACCCGCCTTCACGGCTTGCAGCACGCCGAAATAGTTGTTCACCGTCAGCGTCGAGCGCACGTCATGGGTCAGGAGCTCCTGAACCAGTTGCGCGCCCGCGCTGACCTGGGTGGCGTGGATGTTCTGGCAGATCAGCCGGTGATGGGCGATGTCCTCGATCTTCTCGGGCACCCCGCGTTTCTCAAGGTAGTCCGGCGTCGCGTAGAGACGCATCTGCACGCTCATCAGCTTGCGGCGAATGAGGTCGGCCTGGCTGGGTTCCTTCATGCGGATGGCGACATCCGCCTCGCGCATGGGCAGGTCGAGCACGCGTTCCTCGAGCATCAGGTCAATGTTCAGATCGGGGTATTTCTCGTAGAGCTTGGGCAGGCGCGGCGCCAGCCAGAGCGAGCCGAAGCCGGTTGTGGTTGTCACGCGAAGTTCGCCGAAGACCTCTTCCTCGCTGTCGCGGATGCGTGCCTCGGCAGTGTCGAGACGCCGGGTCATGGCCGAGGTTGCGTCGAACAGAAGTTCGCCCTGTTCGGTGAGAATCAGCCCGCGCGCATGGCGGTGAAAGAGCGTGGTGTTCAGGCTTTCTTCAAGCGCCCGGATCTGGCGCGAGACGGCGGATTGGCTGAGATGGAGCGTGTCGCCCGCATGGGTCAGGCTGCCCGCATCCGCGACCGCGTGAAATATTCTGAGCTTGTCCCAATCCATCGTTTACTTTTCCGTCGCTGTTAGCGGTCACTTTTTTAAGGGTCTTAATAGACGCTGAAATCTTTTTTAAAACCGCCGAATGACGTGCTTTTGATTTTGTAGGTCAGCAATTTTGACCTATAATGCGTCCAAGTTTATCGCAGGAGCCGTGATGACCACCCGCGACGTATCGCTGCATGACAAATACGACCTGTCCAAGGGGACCGTGCTTCTGAACGGCACCCAGGCTCTGGTGCGGCTGATGCTGATGCAAGCCGCGCGCGACAAGGAAAACGGCTGGAATACAGCGGGTTACGTGACAGGCTACCGAGGCTCGCCGTTGGGTGCGGTCGATCAGCAGATGGCGCAGGCCAAGGCGGACCTGGATGCCGCCGGCGTGCTTTTTCAGCCCGGACTGAACGAGGACCTCGCCGCGACGGCCGTTTGGGGTACCCAGCAGGCCGAGTTGCGCGGCGAGGGCAAGCACGACGGGGTTTTCGCCCTCTGGTACGGCAAGGGGCCGGGTGTGGACCGTTCGGGCGACCCGATGAAGCACGCCAACATGGCCGGGACATCGCCCCGCGGCGGGGTTATCATGGCGATGGGCGACGACCACACGGGAGAAAGTTCGACCGTTTGCCATCAATCCGACTGGGCGATGGTCGATGCGTACATGCCGGTGCTTTCCCCGGCGGGGGTGCAGGAGATCCTGGACTTCGGGCTTTACGGCTATGCGTTGAGCCGGTTCTCGGGGCTTTGGGCGGGCCTCAAGCTGATGAAGGACACGGTCGAGGTCACATCGGTGGTGGATGGCCGTCTCGACCGGATGTCATTTGTCGAGCCGGAATTCGACCTGCCCGAAGGCGGGTTGAACATCCGGCTTGGCGATCACTGGATTCCGCAGGAGGCGCGGGTCATCGACCACAAGCGCTTCGCGGCCGAGGCCTTCAGCCACGCAAACCGCATCGACCGGCGGGTTTGGGGCAAGCCGGGCGCGAAGATCGGGTTCGTCGCGGCGGGCAAGAACTGGCTCGATCTTGTTCATGCGCTTGGGCTTCTGGGTATCGACGCAGACGAGGCCGAGCGGCTGGGGATCACCACCTACAAGGTTGGGCAGACCTTTCCTCTGGACATGCGTGGGTTTCACGACTGGGCCGACGATCTCGAGCTGATCGTGGTGGTGGAAGAGAAGCGCAAGCTGATCGAGGTGCAGATCAAGGAAGCCATCTTTGACGACCGCAAGGGGCGGCGCGTCTATGGCTGGTACAAGGGCGGTGCGGGGGGCATGCACTCGGAGGAGTTGTTCCCGACGCGCTTCGCGCTGGACCCGGCGATGATCGCCGAGAAGATCGGGGATATCCTGATCGAGGAAGGGCGCGGGACCGACCGGATACGGGCCGGGCTGGAGACGGTGCGCGCCGCGCGGTCGAGCCGGAACGCGCCGGATATCGCGTCGCGCCTGCCGTACTTCTGTTCGGGATGCCCGCACAACACCTCGACCAGGTTGCCTGAGGGGAGCCGCGCCTATGCCGGCATCGGGTGCCATATCATGGCGCTCTGGATGGATCGCGAGACCTCGGGCTACACCCATATGGGCGGCGAGGGCGCGAACTGGATCGGTGAGGCGCCGTTCTCGAAGCGCGGCCATGTGTTCCAGAACATCGGGGACGGGACGTACAACCATTCCGGCGTTCTGGCGATCCGGGCCGCTCTCGCGGCGAATGTGAACATCACCTACAAGATCCTCTACAATGACGCGGTGGCCATGACCGGCGGACAGCCGAATGATGGCAACCTGCCGCCCGACCGGATCGCGCGCGAGTTGCTGGCGATGGGGGTGAAGAACGTGGCGGTCGTCTTCGACCCGAAGGAGGAGCCGCAGCGGGCAGAGTTTCCCAAGAGTGTCACCTGGGACAGCCGCGAGGCGCTTCCGGAAGTCCAGAAGCGGATGGCGGCGACCGAGGGCGTCAGCGCGATCCTTTTCATCCAGACCTGCGCGGCCGAGAAGCGGCGGCGGCGCAAGCGGGGCACTTTCCCCGATCCGGACCGGCGGGTGTTCATCAACACCGATATCTGCGAGGGCTGCGGCGATTGCGGCGTGCAGTCGAACTGCGTGTCCATCGTTCCCGTCGAGACCGAGCTTGGGCGCAAGCGCGCGATCGACCAGTCGTCGTGCAACAAGGACTATTCCTGCCTCGACGGGTTTTGCCCGTCCTTCGTGACCGTCGAAGGCGCGAAGCCGCGCAAGGGGTCGACGGTCGAGATCGACACCGGGCATCTGCCGGAGCCGGAATTGCCCGAGATCGGGTTGACCCACAATATCGTCATCACGGGCGTCGGCGGCACGGGCGTCGTCACCATCGGCGCTGTGCTGGCGATGGCGGCGCATCTGGACGGCAAGGGTGCGGGGATGATGGAGATGGCCGGGCTGGCCCAGAAGGGCGGCGCGGTGCATATCCATTGCCGGATCGGCAAGAAACCATCGGATATCAACGCGATCCGGGTTGCCGTGGGCGAGGCGGACACGCTGATCGGGGGCGATCTGGTCGTCTCTGCCGGGGCGAAGACGACCCAGCTTTTCGCGCCGGGGCGAACGAAGGGTGTCGTCAATACGCACGAGATCATCACCGGCGAGTTCACCCGCAACACCGAGTTCCGCATTCCGGGCGAGGAGTTGCTGGTGACGCTCGAAGCCAAGCTGCGCGAAGGGTTGGCGAGGTTCGATGCCTCGGCTTTGGCGGCCAAGGTTATGGGCGACGGGATTTACTCGAACATGATCCTGTTGGGCGCGTCCTGGCAGATGGGCCAGGTGCCGATTGCGGGCGACGCGCTGCGGCAGGCCATCGGGTTGAACGGTGCCAAGGTCGAAGAAAACCTTCGTGCGTTCGAGATCGGGCGATGGGCAGTGCTCAACCCCCAGGAAGTCGAACGTGTGACGCGGTCCGAAATGGTCTCGCTACCGAAGTCGCTGGAGGAGAAGATCGCGTTCCGGGAGGCGCATCTGGTGGCGTACCAGGGGCCTCGGCTGGCGCGGCGGTATCGCAAGCTGGTGGATCGGGTGGAAGATGCCCGGCTGAGGGAGGCGGTTGCGAAGGGGTATCACAAGGTTCTTGCCTGCAAGGACGAGTTCGAGGTGGCGCGGCTGTTGCAGGAGACGCGGACGAAGGCCGGGGAGGCTTTCGAGGGTGATCTGAAACTGACCTATCACCTTGCGCCGCCTGTCCTGTCGAAGGAGGGGCCGAACGGTCGCCCCCTGAAGCGGGCATTCGGCGAACGTCGGGAATGGATGTTCCGGTTGCTGGCGCGGATGAAGGGGCTTCGGGGCACGCCGTTCAACCCGTTCGGATATACCGCCGAGCGGCGGATGGAGCGTGCACTGATCCGGCGGTACGAGAAGGACATGGCCGAGGTACTGGGCGCCTCGTCGCCAGACCTCGATGCAGCCGTCGGGCTGGCGGAGTTGCCTTTGCAGATCAGGGGGTTCGGGCCGGTCAAGGCGGCGAATGCCGAGGCGGCGGCGCGTCGGAGGGACGAGTTGCTCGCGGCATTGCGCGGCGGAAACGCGGCGCGTGTGGCGGCGGAATAGCGCAACAATCTGAAGGCGAAATTGCGCGATGTGGCTCTTGTCTCTTCGCGGGGGCGGTTTCGCGCGATATAGCGTGAGACCACGGCGCAGCGAGGACGCCGGGCAGGTGAGACAAGGCGGGATGAACAGGCAGGTCGCCAGGGATATCTCTTACGCGTACTCCGCGCAGACCAGGGGCGGGCGCGCCGTCATCCGGACGCTTGAGAACGTGACAGGGCGGTTGAGGCTGATCCGCCGGGCTGCCGGGTACCAGGACGCCGTCGCGCGGGGAGAGGATTTCTGGCAGGTCATGGTCGAGCGTTACGGGCTGTCGCTTGACGTGGTGGGCGGATCGCTGGGCAATGTTCCCGCAGAAGGTCCTCTGGTGGTCGTCTCGAACCATCCCTATGGCATACTCGACGGGCTGATGATGGGGCATATCCTGTCAGCCACGCGGAACCGCGATTTCCGCATCCTGGCACATCGTATCTTCCGCAAGGCCGAGGACCTGGACCGGGTGATCCTGCCGATCTCGTTCGACGAGACCCGCGAGGCGGTGGCAGAGAATATCGAGACCCGGAAGGTCGCGCTTCGTTACCTTGCCGAGGGAGGTGCGATCGGGGTGTTCCCCGGCGGTACGGTTTCGACCTCGGCCAAGCCGTTCTCGGCGCCGCTCGACCCGGTCTGGCGGTCTTTCACTGCCAAGATGATCGCCAGGAGCGGCGCGCAGGTGGTGCCGATTTTCTTCGAGGGGGCCAATTCGCGGCTCTTCCAGGTGGCGAGCCATCTGCACACGACCCTTCGGATGGCGCTGCTGATCAAGGAGTTCAAGCGGCGGACGGACGAACCGGTGCGAGTTGTCATCGGCACGCCGATCGCACCAGAGGAACTGCATGCGTACCGCAGTGACCAAAAAGCGATGATGGACTTTCTGCGCGCCCGGACCTATGCGCTGTCGCCAAGGCCGTTCGAGCCCGCCTACGGGTTCGAGTTCGAGGCGAAACACAGACGGGGCGAGAGAGATGGCGGTCGGGATCTTTGACAGCGGGCTGGGTGGGCTGACCGTCTACCGTGCGGCGTCCGAGCGGTTGCCGGACGTGCCATTTGTCTATTACGGTGACAATGCTCATACGCCTTACGGCGTGCGTGATCCCCATGACATTTACGAGCTGACCACGAAGGGCGTGGAGCGGCTTTTCGCGGCGGGTTGCGACCTGGTGATCCTTGCATGCAACACCGCCTCGGCTGCGGCGCTGCGCCGGATGCAGGAGCATTGGGTGCCCAGGGACAAGCGGGTTCTGGGCGTTTTCGTGCCGCTGATCGAGGCATTGACCGAGCGGCACTGGGGCGACAACTCGCCCCCCCGCGAGGTGGCGGTCAGGCATGTGGCGCTCTTCGCCACGCCCGCCACCGTATCGAGCCGGGCCTTCCAGAGGGAGCTGGCGTTCCGCGCCATCGGCGTCGATGTCGAGGCGCAGGCCTGCGCCGGGATCGTCGATGCCATAGAAGAAGGCGACATGATCCTCGCCGAGGCACTGGTGCGTAGCCATGTCGAGGCGCTGAAGCGCAAGATGCCCAAACCCGATGCCGCGGTGCTGGGGTGTACGCATTACCCGATTGTCGAGGATGACTTCAAAGCCGCGCTTGGCGAGGACGTGAAGGTGTTCAGCCAGCCTGCCCTTGTAGCCGAGAGTCTTGCCGACTATCTTGCGCGTCGTCCCGAGATGCGGGGCCCAGGCGAGGTGTCGATGTTCCTGACGACAGGCGATCCGCAACGGGTGAGCGACCAGGCGACCCGTTTCCTCCGACGAAAGACGGAGTTTCACGCTGCATGATTGCAGCGCGACTTGTCACGTCCTAAACAGCATCGTCTTTCTGAAGGAGCGGGCACATGCCCCAGAATATCGCCATCATGGGTGCGTCGGGTTACACCGGCGCCGAGCTTGTCCGGATCATCGCAACGCATCCGTCGTTCAACATTGTCGCGCTTACCGGCGACCGGAAGGCCGGACAACCGATGTCCTCGGTTTATCCGCATCTGCGCCACCTCGCTCTGCCGGACCTCATCTCGATCGAGGAGCTGGATTATTCCGGTCTCGATCTGGTTTTCTGCGCGCTGCCCCACGCCACGAGCCAGGCAGTGATTCCGTCGATCCCGGAGAGCGTGAAGGTGGTCGATCTCTCGGCCGATTTCCGGCTGCGCGATCCGGAGGCCTATGCCAAGTGGTACGGCAAGCCGCACGCCGCGCTCGAATTGCAGAAGACGGCGGTCTACGGGCTGACCGAGTTCTACCGGGATGAGATCAGGGGTGCGCGGTTCGTCGCCGGGACCGGGTGCAATGCCGCGACCGGACAATATGCGCTTGTTCCGTTGGTGAAGGCGGGCGTCATCGACCTCGATGATATCATCATGGACCTCAAGGCGGCCACCAGCGGGGCGGGGCGCTCGGCCAAGGAGCACTTGCTGCTGTCGGAGCTTAACGAGAACGTCAAAGCCTACTCGGCGGGCGGCACGCACCGGCATCTTGGCGAGTTCGACCAGGAACTGGCAAAGGCGGCAGGGCGCGAGGTGCGGGTGCAACTGACGCCGCATCTGCTGCCGGCGGCGCGGGGCATCGTGATGACCTGCTATCTGAAAGGTGATCCGGCACGGGTTCACGAGACGCTTTCGGCTGCTTATCTGAACGAGGCGTTCATTCATGTCCTGCCGTTCGGAGAGCTGCCCCAGATGAAGGATGTCCGCGCGTCGAACTTCTGTCACATCGGCGTGGTCGGTGACCGGGTCGCCGGTCGGGCGACGGTGATCGCGACGCTGGACAACCTGACCAAGGGCTCATCCGGCCAGGCGGTTCAGAACGCGAACCTGATGCTGGGGCTGGAGGAGACGGCGGGATTGATGCTGGCGCCGGTCTATCCGTGAGGCGATTGTCCTCGCCTCCGGCGGGCGTATTTGGGAAGAGATGAAGCGATGAAAGGTCTGAAAAAGCAACGGCGTATCCAGATACTCGCGCTGGCGGGCGTGTGCCTTCTGGGCGTGCTGGCGATCTTGTGGTTCCTGCCCAAGGATGCGTTTCAGTTCTTTCGCTCGCCCAGCGAGGTGGTGGCGGCGCCGCCCGGTGCCGACGAGTTCTTCCAGCTTGGCGGGCTGGTGAAAGAGGGCTCGATGAGTGCCGTCGAGGGTGTGCAGTTCAGCTTCGTCATCTCGGATGGCGCGACCGAGGTGCCGGTGCGCTATGTCGGCAAGGATCCGGCGCCCGATCTTTTCGGAGAGGGGCAGGGTACGATCGTCAAGGGCTACTACATAGATGGTGTCTTCCAGGCCTCGGAACTGCTGGCCAAGCATGACGAGACCTATATGCCCGCCGAGGTGATCGACATGCTGAAGGAGCAGGGCGTCTACCAGGATCC
>JAJDOD010000207.1 GCA_022340315.1 Silicimonas sp.
CTCCTGCCGCTCGGCGTCGTAGGTCAGCTGGGCGCGGGTTTCGGGGCAGACCAGCGCCTCGAGCATCCGGCGATCAAACTCGGGCTTGCCGCTCATTGCAAAGGCTCCTCGCCACCCATGCCGCGCAATGCGAACTGGATCAGCGTTACCAGTGTCTCGCGCCGCGTTTCGAGTGAAGGAGCCTCCAGCAGAGCCTGCTTGTCCTCGGGCTCGAACGGGCAAAGCATCGACAACGAGTTAATCAGCAACTCGTCCTCGGCTTCCTCCAGGGACTCCCAATCGGTTCTCAATTCCTCGGCCTCGAAAAATGCCCTCAGGTCCGGGAAGAACGTGTCCCTGTTCAGGCCGGGATCGTGCTCGGTCGGCCCGAGGTCACGCTCGAAGCCGGACCACGAGACCTTGCAGCGCCTGTAGGGCGTGAAGCCATCGACCTCGGACTGAACGCGAAACCGCGAGATGCCCGAAAGCGTGATCATGTAGCGCCCGTCCTCGGTCTCGGAGAACGCGGTGAGACGGCCAGCGCAGCCTATCGCGTGCAGCCTGGATTCACCGGTCATCTTTGCTTCGTGAGGCTGCACCATCCCGATCAGACGCATAGGTGTCTTCATGCAGTCCTCGATCATGGCGAGGTAGCGCGGTTCAAAGATATGCAACGGCAGGCGAGAGCGCGGAAGCAGAAGTGCACCGGGCAACGGGAAGACCGGGATTGTATCCGGCAGGTCGGATGCAGAGATCATAGGGTGCAAGTAGACCGATCCCCCGATCAGGCAAAAATCATCGAACTCAGCTTGCGCCTTCCGTTCAGCGCGACCGGATCGTTCGGCTTCAGCGCCTCGAAAATTGTGAAAAGCTGCGACTTGGCTGCCCCGTCATTCCATTCGGCATCCAGACGGAACAAGGCGAGCAGGGTATCGACCGCGCCTTCGACATCGCCGGAGGCGTGCAGGGCCTGCGCCAGGTCGAACCGCGCCTGGCGATCTTGCGGATCGGCCTCGACCTTTTCGCGCAACTCGCCGACCGGTCCGGCGTCGGCGGCCTGTTTCATCAGCGCAAGCTGTGCGCGGGCGGCTTCGACTTCGGGGGCGTCGGCCATCTCGGCATCGACGCCGTTCAGAAGCTGTTCGGCCTGTTCGAGCTGTTCGAGCGCCAGATGGCTCCGGACCAGTCCGCCGAATGCGGCGGCATTGCTGGGGTCTTCCTGCAGCACGGCCGCAAAAACCTGCGAGGCATCTGCCGCGGCGCCTTCGGCAAGCATCGCCTCGGCACTCTCCAGTGCGTCGGACAGGCCGTCGCCCGCCTCGCCACCAGAAGCGGCGATGACACGATCAATGAAGGCCTTGATTTCCGAACCCGGCAGAGCGCCCTGGAATCCGTCGACCGGCTGGCCCTGCCAGAATGCATAGACCGTGGGAATCGACTGGATGCGCAACTGCGCGGCGATGTTCTGGTTTTCGTCGACATTGACCTTGACCAGCTTGACCGCGCCGCGGGCATCCTTGACCGCACCTTCGATCGCGGGTGTCAACTGGCGGCAGGGTCCGCACCAGGGCGCCCAGAAATCGACGATGACCGGCACGGTCCGGCTGGCCTCGATCACGTCGGCCATGAAGGTAGCCTCGGAGCTGTCCTTGATCAGATCGCCCGTGGTGTCGGCAGAAGCGTTTGGATTGAGTTCAAGCATGGCGGTTCCCGGAATTGGCAGTTCAGTCATATATGCGATCCAAGGGCCGAGAACCAAGGGGGTACCGGGTTTTAATGGTTGCCGTTGCGCGCTAGCGCCGCGAAAGTGCCTCGCGCTGGCGTCGGCTGAGGGGCAGGCACCCCATGAGCCCTGCCGGCAGGACCAACCACGCGCCTGCTGCATAGAGATCCTGCGCCAGGCCGGGACGATTTGCGAACGTCACGGCAAGTCCGCTGACATCCAGAATGGCCGCCTGCGGAGGGAGGTCGTGCAGGAATTGCTGCGTCGGCCAGGGCACCACGGCCGCCGGTGCCGCGTCCGAGAACCGCATGACCAGTGCCATCACCGCAATCCAGCCGGTGAAGACCAGCAGCAGTGCCACAAGGATGCGGTTAATAGTCATGGATATGCTCCAGCGACAAATCACCAAGGTTGCGCAAGCGGTCGGCAAGTGTCGCGACGGGAACAACCAGCAAATGGCGATAGTCGCCGTACCCTTGCCGCACAAAGGAAAACACCGCATCGGCATTTCCCGACTGGCCGGAGATTGCTGTAAACAAGATAGTCCCGTTTCCGGCAATTTCGACAAAATTGCCGCCTGCCGCCGCGATCCGTTCCGCAATGCGGGTAAACAGACGGTAGCGATCGGTCTCGATCTCGACCCCGGCGGCACCTTCACCGATCACTGACACGCCTTCGATGGCGGCCAATTCGGCAGTGCCGATATCCGTAACCACGCTCCGCATGCGAAGCGCGTCGGCGCCCAGTCCGGCAACAGCCGCCTCGATCTGCTTCGCGTAGAGCGCCTTCACCGCGTATTCGGTGCCGAGGGCAAACCGCCGCTCGCGGTCGCGGGCGCTGTCGGTGCCGCTGGCCTCCAGCTCGGCAATGTCCGCTGCGAAGTCCCATTTGTACCAGGGCACCTGCTGCAGGAACGCCGCGTACTCCCGTGCCTGGTCCGCACTCACATCGTCGAGCGGTGCACGCGGCTCTCCTCGCACCAGGGTTGCGATCCGCCCCAGCGTTTCCTCATAGGCGGCCTTGGCCAGCATCTCGGCGCTGAAGCTGACCCCGATGGTATAGATCGTCATCTTCTGATCGCCGGTCATTCCGCCCATTTCGCCTGATCGCTTCTTCAGCGGGCAAAGCGAGGTCCAGAACCCGGCGATGGCGCGAAGATACCCGAAGTCGTGCGGATCGCCGTCTGCGATCACGCGGGCGTAATCGTCGTAGGCATGCACGATGTGCCACTCGGGATAGGTCGTCAGCGTCCGGCTTTCGGCGCGCCGCCACTCGGGCGCGACGATTGGCTCGCGCGCAGATGGCTTCGGTTCAGGACCGGTGCAGGCAAGTTCCACGTATCCCACCGGCAGGAGCAGCAGGACCGCCAGTACGACCAGCGCCAGGAGCGCACGGCCGAGCCAGCGAAAGACCAGCCGTATCACTCGCGCCGCCCGATCAGACCGATGGCCAGCGCCACCGCGCCCAGCCCGATATGCGGCAGGTTGGCCATGATCTTGAAGCCGAAGGGCAGGTCGAGCACGCCGT
>JAJDOD010000208.1 GCA_022340315.1 Silicimonas sp.
GGCGGTGACGGCGCGACACGGCCCGACATCTGCACTTCGATCAGTGCCGAAACCAGCCCCTTGTCCAGCCGGACGATACCCCGAGCACCCTCCGCCGACTGGACGAGATAGACCAGATCGGTCGGAGCCAGGCTTTCCAGAAGCGTCGGCTTGTCCTCGGATGCCGACTGAAAGCCCGTCACGGAGATGTCGAGCGAGACCGCGGCATCCGCATCACGCGGCATCGTCTTGCGCAAGAGCGCTTCGACCGAGACACCGGCCGGCCGCTTTGGCGCGCGGGTCGCGGCCAGCTTCTGTCGCAGGACTTCAGTCATCGCGTGCTACGCACCTTCTTGCGTGTTTGCCGTCCGGTGCAAACTCCACAAAGAGAGTTACTAAATCGTTGTGCCGCGCGTAATTGGCCGCCGACCTTCAGTCCCTTCGTTCCACGCCGACCAGCGCCCGTTCAAGCGCCTCGGCGAGAACAAAAGGCGGGCTTGGTTTCTGTATCAGCGGCGCAATCACCCGTCCCATCTCTGAGGCCGAAATACCCGTGTAGCCGGACATGTAGACGATCGGAAGTTCGGGGCGGCTTTCGCGTGCCGCTTCGGCCAGCGCGAAACCGCCCAGCCCGCCGGGCATGACGATATCCGTCAGCAAGACGTCGATCGGCTGCTCGCTCTCGACTATTCTCAGGGCCTCGGTGCCGTTTGCAGCGGTCTGGACGCGATAGCCGAGCGATTCCACGAGATCTTTCATGATCATCAGGAGATCCGGCTCGTCCTCGACGATCAGAACCGCTTGTCCGCTGCCCGTGGGACTGGGAAGCCGCTCCATAGGTTCTTCGCGCGCGCCAGCGATCGAGCCGCGCGGCAGAAGAAGGCGTATGGTCGTACCGTGGCCAGGTTCGGAATAGATCCGCATCTCGCCATCGGCCTGCTGGATGAACCCGTAAACCATCGAAAGACCCAGCCCGGTCCCCGAGTTCGAGGCCTTGGTGGTGAAGAACGGGTCGATTGCCCGGCGTTTTGTCTCCTCGTCCATACCGGGGCCATTGTCGGTTACAGAGAACTCGACATATCGGAACGCGCGGCCATCCTCGCGGCTTCGCTCGCGGGCATGCTCGGCGTAGAGCCCCTTGGCGATGTAAGTATCCGCGCTTTCCTTGCGCAGTTGCATATCGGCGTCGATTTCCGCCACTGAACGCGCCTTGACGACGATCCGGTTGCCCTTGCCCGAGCGCATGATCGCGTCGCGGGCGTTCAAAACAAGGTTCAGCATGGCGTTTTCGAGCTGCGCGACATCGACGAACACCCAGAGTCCGGGATCCTCGACGATGAACTCCAGCGTGAAATTTTCTTCGATCGTCGGGACCATGAGTTCCTTCATCTCGCTTACGATATCCTCGACCTCGCGCGACTTCGCGATCCCCGGCTGCCGCTTGGCGAAGGCCAGTAGTCTCTGGGTGAGGTTCGCGCCGCGCCTGACCGATTTCAGAGCGATCTCGTTGTACTCCTGACGTTTGTCATCATCCGTGGCGACGTCGGCGAGTTGGATGCTGTACTTGATCGCGGCAAGCAGGTTGTTGAAATCATGGGCAATCCCGCCTGTAAGCTGACCGAGCGCATCGAGCCGTCCAGCGCGTTCGACCTGCTGGCGGTTCATTTCCTGCTCGGAAACATCGTCGAGCACGACAACGGCGCTGATGCCGGGTGACACATCCCTGGCAAGCGGCGCACTGGAAACGCGCGTGTACCGGGGATGCTCGCTGCCGAGCCTCGACATGATCGTTGTTTCACCCTTGATCGTCTGTCCGGCGAGCGCGCGCTTGATGGGGTCTTTCGACATCTCCAGCGGGGTCAGGTCCTCGCTGTCGAGGAATTGAATGTTCTCGGGCCATTTCGTCGGCAGATCAATGTTGAGCCCTCCCAGCATGTGACGTGCGCCGGCGTTGGCAAAGACAATCTCGCCCGCGTTCGACATCCCGAAAATTCCGCTATGCGCGGCATCCAGAACCGCGCTGAGGCGGCTTGTTACCGACCGGTTCTCTTCAACGAGTTTCTTGGCAGGACGATTCCTCATCCGGCTACGAACCAGAAGCGCGGCAAGCAGGCAGATCAGGAGAAGCGCAGCAACGCCGCCGGCAATTACTTTCGGATAGAGCCTGTCGGCGACCTTTGGAGCGAGATACTGCTCGAAAAGTTCACGATAGGCCGGTGACACGATGAACTCGCCGATTTCTGCACCCAAGGTTTCGCGCACGGGACCAAGCCCGTAGCGAAGTGCGATCGCGACCCCAACGGTCTGCCTTGGAGCCTCAAGGCGTTTGATCTTCTCGGTCGCGCCCATTTCGGCAGCCGTGGCGTCGATCACCTCGGCACCTTCAAATATGACATCCGCCTGCCCCGTCAAAAGGGCGTCAATCAGCGCCTCGTCACCGGCGATGGGCAGTATCTCGACGTTTTGGGCAAGCCCTTCGCGTACGACCCCGACAAGGTCCGGCTTGATCGCCAGACGCAGGCCGTCCAGATCGACCGGAAGTTCGTCGGGTCTCCCGGCACTTACATAGGCGCGAAGAGTGCTCCCTTCGTAGGGCGGCGTAACGTCGAAGGTCTTCGGCGGCCTCCCGGATACCGCCATTGCGGGCAGTATGTCGGCATGTTCGGAGAATTCCGTCGAGAAATATTGTTCCGGCGTCACTTCGACCAGTTCGTACTCAAGCCCGCTCTTTTCGGCGAGTTGCCGGAACAGATCGACCGAGAAACCGGAATAGCTGCCGTCGGAATGCCTGATACCGTAGGGCGGGCTGTGGAAGACGGCCACGCGGAGCACGTCGGGCATCGGCGCCACGTCGTCGAGAAAATACTTCCGAAGCAGCCTGCCCAGCCGCCCATCGGCTTCCATCCGTTCAATGGCGTCGTTGATCGGCACAAGCAACTCAGCCTGCGAGTTGTGGAGCGCAACGACGCGGTCGGCACTGTGAATGGCGGGACCGATGGGAACGATCCGGTCGTCGATCTGGCCTTTTCGCGTGATGTCGAGCGCCGCCGCCTGCGAGACCAGAAACGCATCGACGTCACCCACCAGCAGGGCCATGACGATCTCCTGAAGCGTCGCATATGGTACTTCGACATTGCGGGCGAGTATCTCGGTCGCGCGCGTCCCAACCGTCGGCGGCAGGGTCCCGATGCGCTTCCCGCGCAAGGTTTCCTGATCAAATTCGCCCAGATTCTCGATCCGCGCAAAGAGCCGGACGCGCGCCGTTCCCACAGGCCGCGAAGAGAGGTTCGTGTCTTCCAGGAAAGGCGACCAGGCCACACCTGCCGCCAGTGTTGTGTCACCGTCTCGCTGAGCGGAGAAATACTCCGCAATCGTCGGATACTTCTGAACGTCGATCTCGCGGCCCAACTCCCTGGCGAGTTCGCGAGCCAGATCGATAAAGAAGCCCGCCTCCTCTGCAGCCTCTGATCTTTCTAGATATGGCGGCGCGTTGGTCCAACCGATCGTGATCCGTGGTTCCTGCGCCTGGGCTTTCTCAGAAAGGCACAGCGAGATCACTGACAGGCATAGAATTACCAGTTCAAGAATGCGGCGTTTGACTGGCATGTATCCTTGCCCTCGGCTGTCGGCTGACGCCGCAAGCGGCTACAACCATTAAGACAGGCGCCAAGGACAATTTCAATCATCGCGTGAATATTCTTTTGTGCAAGGACACTGAAGGAAAGGCCGCAGGTTGCGCAACTAGGCCCGGCGCGGTCGCGTTTGCAGCGCAGCGGATTGAACTCAGGCAGCGATCAGGAACAAGACGCTCTTAGGTCCAGCTAGCCCGCAAGATCGGGTCCCTTGAGGGCGGCGTAGATTGCCGGAATGACCAGAACGGTCAGGAGCGTGGAGGACGCAAGGCCGAACAAAAGCGATATCGCCAGACCCTGGAAGATCGGATCAGACAGAATTACAACCGCGCCGATCATGGCCGCGATGGCGGTCAGGAGGATCGGCTTGAACCTGATCGACCCGGCCTCGATCAGCACGTCCCTCAGCGGACGGCCCGGCTGGCGGGCATGGCCTATGAAGTCCACCAGCAGAATCGAGTTCCGCACGATGATCCCGGCAAGCGCGATGAACCCGATCATCGAGGTCGCGGTAAACGGCGCGCCGAACAGCCAGTGACCCACCAGAATGCCGATGAACGTCAGAGGGATAGGCGTCAGAATGACCAAAGGAAGCCGGAACGATTTGAACTGTGCCACCACCAGCACGTAAATCCCGAGGAGCGCCACGGCGAACGCCGCCCCCATGTCCCGGAAAGTGATCCAGGTCACATCCCATTCGCCATCCCAGAGCACCGTCACAACACTCTCGTCCTCGGGCTGTCCATGAAGCGAGATCTCAGGCTTCGGCAGATCGCCCCAGTCCGCAGCCTCGATCGCCTTCTGGACGGCGAGAATGCCGTAGAGAGGCGCTTCGAATTCGCCGGCCAGCTCGGCGGTCACCATCTCTGCGGCTCGTGCGTCGCGCCGATAGATCGGGTAGGACGCATCTTCTTCGGTCAGCCGGATCACATCGCCAAGTTCCACAACGCCTCGGTCGCCCGGCAACGCGTTGGCGGGGACCGGCACGCCCAGCGCTTCCGTTCCCATGACCCGCTCGCCGGTCCGGCGTTCAAGCACGATCGGGATCGGTGCGCGGCCTTCGCCCCGGTGCGAATACCCGATTGTGCGGCTCGCGTTGAGAAGCGACAGCGTGTCGAACACGTCGCCTTCTTCGACACGGAAGAACTCCACGTCATCGCCAGAGATGACCGCGCGAACGCGCCGGGCAGGTGAACCGTAGCTGTCATCCACATCGACGATGAACGGGATTTCCCGAAAGATCATCTTCAGTTTCTCGGCAACCGAGCGCCGGGTTTCAGGATCAGGCCCATAGATCTCGGCCAGAAGGGTCGCCAGAACCGGCGGGCCCGGCGGGGTCTCGACGACCTTTATGCTGGTGCCGTCCGGCGTCGCGAGGCCGGCAAGCGCCGCCCGCAGCTCCAGGGCAACGGCGTGGCTGGCACGATCCCGATCGTCCTTTGGCAAAAGGGTAAGATGCACATCGCCCAATTCGGACGACTGGCGCTGGAAAGAGTGCCGCACCAGGCCGTTGAAGTCAAACGGGGCGGCGGTTCCGGCATATGTCTCTGCCGCCGTCACCTCCGGGATTTCCAAGGCCCTCCGCGCCACGTCCTGAACGACCCTGTCGGTGGCCTGAACCGAAGCCCCCTCGGGCAGATCCACCACGACCGACAGCTCGGACTTGTTGTCGAAGGGCAGCAATTTGACAGTGACGTGCTGGGTATAGAACAGCCCCAGAGAACCGATTGTCAGAACCAGCGTTGTCAGCAGGAACAGCCACGCCGTCAGGCGGTTGGTCAGTATTGGGCGCGCGAAGGCCCGGTAGAGCCTGCCGAGCGCACCGCCGCCAGCCGCATCGTGATGCGCCGGTGCCGACGGGCCCGAGACCTTGACCATCAGCCAGGGCGTGACCAGCACGGCCACGAAGAACGAAAAGATCATGGCTGCCGAGGCATTGGCCGGGATCGGGCTCATGTAGGGGCCCATGAGCCCCGAGACGAAGAGCATCGGCAACAGCGCCGCCACGACGGTCAGCGTCGCCACGATGGTCGGGTTTCCAACCTCCGCCACGGCCTCAATCGCCGCCTGTGCGCGTGAGCGTCCGTCGTTCATGGCCCAATGGCGGGTGATGTTCTCGATAACCACGATGGCGTCGTCGACCAGGATGCCGATCGAGAAGATCAGCGCGAAGAGCGAGACGCGGTTCAGCGTGTAGCCCATGAGGTTTGCCGCGAAGAGCGTCAGAAGGATCGTGACCGGTATCACCACGGCAACGACGATTGCCGCTCGCCAACCGATCGCGACAAGGATCAGCGCGACGATCGAGGCCGTTGCAAGGCCGAGGTGAAACAGCAGCTCGTTCGATTTCTCCAGTGCCGTATGTCCGTAGTCGCGGGTCACATGGACATCCATCGAAGACGGGATCATGTCGCCCTCGAGCGCCTCGATGCGATGGAAGATCGCTTCGGTCACCGTTACGGCGTTGGCGCCCGGGCGTTTGGCGAAAGCCAGTGTAACGGCGGGCACGCGGGTAATTGTCTCGCCGTCACGCATCACCGACGAGACGATGTGATCGTCCGTTGTCGAGGCGAAACCAACGTCGGCCACGTCGCGGACATAGACCGTGCGTCCGTCGCGCGTGACAAGCGGCAGGTTCCCGATCTCTTCCGGGCTTGTCAGCGTCTCGCCCGCGACGAGCACGATCTCGTCGCCCGAATCGCGCACGGTGCCCGTCGGAAACGCGCGGTTCGCGCTGCCGACCTTGCCCGCAAGCTGTTGCAGAGTGACGCCATAGAGCGCCAGTCGGTCCAGCTTGGGCGCGACGCGGAGGCGTGTACCAGCCTCACCGACGATATAGGAAAGCCCGATATTCTCGATCTTCGCGATCTCGACCTGCACCTCGCGCGCCACCAGTGTCAGATCAGCCGGTGTGACACCCTGGTTGCCGCGAGCGGGCGTCAGTGTGACCGTCGCGACTGCAACATCGTTGATCCCGCGCCCGACGATCAGCGGTTCGGGAATACCGACCGGGATGCGGTCCATGTTGGCGCGGACCTTTTCATGAACTCGAAGGATCGCGGCATCCGAGTCGGTGCCAACGATGAAGCGGGCGGCGACCATGACCTGATCATCCATGGACCGGGAATAGACATGCTCGACCCCGTCGATCGCCCGGACGATCGTTTCCAGCGGTTCGGTGACAAGTTTCGCGGCGTCCTGTGCTTTCAGCCCGTCAGCGCGGATCATGATATCGACCAGGGGAACCGAGATCTGAGGTTCCTCTTCGCGCGGCAAAGTGACCAGCGCCATCAATCCCACGACAAGTGCGGCGATCAGGAAAAGAGGCGTCAGCGGCGAGGCGATGAACCCTCGCGTCAAGGCGCCCGCGATCCCGAGCGGGACCGCGTCGGACTTTGTGCGCGGGTCAGTCATCGCGGGTCAGCACCGTCTCGCCTGGCGCTAGGCCGGACACGATCTCGACCATCGGTTCTGCCCCTGTGTCAACGATGCCGCCACGCACGACCACACGCTCGACAACACCCTCCGCGCCCTCGATCATGACAAAGTCCAGGCTGCTCCGATGCAACACCGCCGAAACTGGCACAAGCAGGGCCTCACGTTGGCCAACGGGTAGCCTCACGGCAACTCGTTCGCCCGCAAAGCGCGGCTCCAGCCCGTCGACGTCGATATCCGCCTGAACCCGTCCGCCTTCGATCTGCGGATAGATCTTGGCGATCCGCCCGCTACGCTCGGTCTCGCCGGCGGCGAACATGATCGTATCGCCCTGGGAAAGTACCGCCGCGTACCGCTCGGGCACCTGCAGGCGCAGGAAAAATCCCCCCGCCCCGATCATCGCCAGCGCTTCGCCGGGCATAACCACTTCGCCGGAGGCAGCCGGCACTGAGAGCACAAGCCCCGCCGCTGGCGCTTCCACGGCGCCCTCGCTTCGCGCCAGTTCGGCGCGGTCGCGCTCGGCCCGGAGCGATGCGATCTGGCTGGTCGCGACGTCGACCTGGGTCCGGAGCGCGTCAAGCCGCTGAGCGGTGGAAACCCCCCGCTCGACAAGCGACTCACCTCTCTTCAGCTCGGTCTCGGCATTCGCAAGCTGCGCATTTGCAGCTTCGATCTGCGCATCAATGGCGGCTATCTGAAAATCCAGCTTCTCATCCAGCACCAGGCCGATGGGATCGGAAGCTGCCACTTGATCGCCTTCGGTCACATCGAGCCGGGAGACCGTGCCGCCGATGCGCGCGCGCGCCGAAACCAGTCTTCGCGGCGCTATTGTCGCGAAGACAGACTTCCACTCGGTTATCGTGGTCTTCTCAAGCCGCAGGGACTCCGCCGAAGCCGGCACAGCGAATACGAGCAGCAGTGCAACAAGCGCGCGCATCGGTTCAGAAGGCCGTGCCTTGCTTGAGCCCAAGCGCCTTGAAGACGATCGCCGCCGGGCAGAAACCGCTGATCGAAGACTGGATCATGTTGACGCCTGCAAAGGCGGTAAGCAACAACCACCAGTCCGAGACCAACCAGGCCAGAAAAGCCGAAACCAGGACGACAAATCCGGCGAACATCAGGACAGCGCGATCAAGTGACACTTTCTTCCTCTCGTCAGTTACACCGCTTCTTTTAGCCCATCCAGGTTCTGCTGTCGGTGACATTGTTACCGAGCGCGCACCAGTCTCTGCGGCGCCGCATCTCCCCGGAGCAACCACCGTCGCATCGACGCCGGGGGTTGTACCTCGATATGGGCGACGTGGGTTGGGCGGGCCGGCCCAACTCAACCACTTCCTTCAAGCAGGAATGCTTGGCGAGTTGCAGGCTGATGGCGTTCAATCGTCTGCAGAGTGCCGAGGCCGAGGTTCGGACGCTAGACCGGGTTCGCAGCACCACACGAATTCGACAACCTGGGGCAATCTTATGGCGCACCCGAGAGGATTCGAACCTCTGGCCTCTGCCTTCGGAGGGCAGCG
>JAJDOD010000023.1 GCA_022340315.1 Silicimonas sp.
TTCTGCCGCTCGCCCGTTCCATAGGCCACGTTGAGGCGGGCGCGCCCGATAGCGGCCTCGCGGGCCCGAAACGCCTGCGCCTCCTCCTGCCAGCGGTCAGGGAAGTCGGCACCGCCGGGGATGAAGTCGACGTTCACGTAATCTGTATCGAGGCTCATGGCGCCGAGAGTGACGGGTTTTCCCCGCGCCCGCAATCTCAGCCGGGCGTGACCCGGTATAGACCGCCTTCGGGATCGTCGGTCACGATCAGAAGCGACCCGTCGCGATCGACCGCAACATCGCGGATACGGCCCATGTCGGGCAAATAGCGCGCTTCGCCGGTGACCCTGTCGCCATCGAGCGTCAGCCGCACCAGCCCGCCGGGGTTCAGCGACGCGGCGACCACGTCGCCCTGCCAGCCATCGAACAATTCACCCTCGTAAAAGGTGAAATCGCCCGGCGCGATCACCGGGTCCCAGTAGTAGCGGGGTTGCTCCATGCCGTCCGCCGCCGTCTGCGCGGCGCCAATGGGACGGCCGTTGTAGTTCTCGCCAAAGCTGATGACCGGCCAGCCATAGTTGGCGCCGGGCTCGATGCGGTTCAACTCGTCACCGCCCGCGGGCCCGTGTTCCAGCGTCCAGAGATCGCCGGTGTCCGGGTGCAGCGCCGCGCCTTGCGGATTGCGATGGCCATAGCTGTAGATCTCGGGGCGGGCATCCGGTTGACCCGACAAAGGATTGTCGGCGGGGATGCCGCCATCCGTGGTAACGCGCACCACCTTGCCTATGGTGGCGCGCAGATCCTGCGCGTTCTCGCCCGTTCCGCGGTCACCGATGGTGACATAAGCCATCTCGCCGTCCAGCACGATGCGCGAGCCGAAATGTCGCCCGCCCGAAGCCGGCGGGGTCTGGGCGAAAAGCTCGATCAAGTCCGTCAGGGTACCGTTCTCGCCCAAAGTTGCGCGCACCGCCACGGTTGCTGAACGCCCCGCGCGCTCGGGGCGCGCGTAGGTCAGGAAAACATGGCCCGTGGTCTCGAAATCCTCCGCCACCGCCACGTCGAGCAACCCGCCCTGCCCCCGCACCGCGATCGCAGGAAGACCGCCAATGCGCGTGACTTCGCCATCGGTTCCGACCAGGTTCAGCCGGCCCGGGCGCTCGGTGACAAGATACCCGCCGCCGGGCAGAACCGCGATGCCCCAGGGGTGCTCAAGCCCGGTCGCAATGGGCGTGACCGCAAGTGCGACCGGTACGCCGATCTCGGGCGCGCGGGTCTGGTTGTCAAAGGCAGGTGCGAATTCCGGAACGTTTTTCGGACCCTGCGCAACCTCGGCGACAGCGGGAACGGCCAGCGCCAGCAGGGCAATCATCAGCGGGCGGATCATGGGCAGTCCTCCTTTGCCTGTCGACATAGGGCAAGACCGCCGCAACCCAAGGCCTGCCTGATCACCCTTTCGTCAGGCCGATGGGGCAATCAGTGACCGTAGATCTGCGCCAGCCGATCGACTGCCGCTTCGGCGCTCATCTCCTCGCTTTCGCCCGTGCGGCGCGAGGTCAGCTCGACCACACCCTTCTCCAGCCCGCGCGGACCGACCGTAATCCGCCACGGCAAACCGATCAGGTCCATCGAGGCAAACTTGGCACCCGCACGCTCGTCGCGGTCGTCGTAAAGCGGGTCAAGCCCCTTGGCGGTCAGCGCCTTCTCCAACCCTTCGCAGGCCGCATCGCACCCCGCTTCGCCCTGGCGCAGGTTTACGATCCCGACATGGAAAGGCGTCACGCCTTCGGGCCAGATGATGCCCTTGTCATCGTGGCTGGCCTCGATGATCGCGCCCACGAGGCGCGAGACACCAATTCCGTGCGAACCCATGTGAACCGGCACTTCCCTGCCGTCGGCGTCCTGCACCGTCGCGCCCATCGGCTCGGAATACTTGGTGCCGAAGTAGAATATCTGGCCCACCTCGATGCCGCGCGCAGACCGGCGGCGTTCTTCGGGGATCTCGGCGAAAATCGCCTCGTCATGGGTCTCGTCGGTACGGGCATAACGCGAGGTGAACTCCTCCAGGATCGCCTGGCACTGAGCCTTGTCGTCATAGTCGATCTCGCGGTCACCGAAGGTCAGATCGGTGATCTGGCTGTCGTAGAACACCTCGCTCTCGCCCGTCTCGGCCAGCACCAGGAACTCGTGCGTGTCATCGCCGCCGATGGGGCCGCTGTCGGCCCGCATCGGGATCGCCTGCAGTCCCAGCCGCTCGTAGGTGCGCAGGTAGCTGACAAGGTGACGGTTGTAGGAGTGCAGCGCGTCTTCCTTGGTCAGGTCGAAGTTGTAGCCGTCTTTCATCAGGAACTCGCGGCCGCGCATGACCCCGAAGCGCGGGCGTACCTCGTCGCGGAATTTCCACTGGATCTGATACATCGTCAGCGGCAGGTCCCGGTAACTGGACACGTTGGCACGAAAGATGTCGGTGATCAGTTCCTCGGCGGTGGGCGTGTAAAGCATGTCGCGGTCATGCCGGTCGCGGATCCGCAGCATCTCCTGCCCGTAATCGTCATAGCGTCCGCTTTCGCGCCAGAGATCGGCCGATTGCAGCGTCGGCATCAGCATCGGCAGATGCCCGGCGCGCTGCTGTTCCTCGTGAACGATCTGCTCGATTTTACGCAGCACCTTGAAGCCCATCGGCAGCCAGGAATAGATCCCCGCGCTCGCCTGCTTGATAAGCCCCGCGCGCAGCATGTAGCGATGCGAGACGATCTGCGCCTCGGCAGGCGTCTCCTTGAGAACGGGCAGGAAGTAACGGGAAAGGCGCATCGGGCTTGGCTCGCAGGTGGCAAAGGTCCTGCCTGAGTTACGCCAAGGCCGTGAAGGGGGCAAGCGCCCAGCGCCTTCCTTTTGGCAATGTCAAAGCGGCGGGCCGGTAAAGCGCAGGTGATGGCGCGCAGCACTTTCCCCGATCTGCGCCATGTCCTCGGGAATGCGGAACTGCCCCGCCGCCATGTCGGCGAAAAACCCCTCGAAGCCGCCGGGCGCGAGGATGACAAGCTTCCGCGCCGGACCATCATCGGTCACGCGAAATGTGTGCTCGGCACCGCGCGGGACAGTCGCGGCCTCGCCTGCATCGACAAACGAGGTCACCCCGTCGATCCAAAGCTCGATCCGCCCCTCCACCATCACGAAAGTCTCGTCGGCATCGTCGTGGACATGGCGCGGCGGGCCGCTGCCGGCGGGTGACGCTGTATCGACGATCGACATCGCCGGGGTCTGAAGAATGGTCCGGTACCTGACGCCAAGCCAGTTGATCCATCCGGTGTCATCGCTCAGGTCGCGCATCTTGTCCTCCTGCGGCATTTGTTCGCTAACGAGGCCAGCTTGCGCCAGAAAATTAATAAATAGAAATTATCAATTTATATATTTAGTATTCATACCATGAATTTATCTACCTTTGATCTGAACCTGCTCAAAGTTCTGCGCGCACTTCTGCAGGAGGGCAGCACGACCGCCGCCGCGAACCGGGTGGGTCTGTCGCAACCCGCTGTTTCAGCTTCACTTTCCCGGTTGCGCAGCGCCATCGGAGACCCTCTTTTCGTCCGCCAGGGCCAGCGGCTCGTTCCCACCGATTACGCGCGTCGACTGGCCGAGACACTTCCGGTGCTGATGAGCGACCTCGAAGGGCTTCTTACGACCGGCAGCGGGTTCGATCCGGCGACAGAAACCGCCTCGTTCACCATCTCCGGCACCGACTATTTTGCCGAGCTGCTTATGCCCGAACTTGCGCGGATTGTCTCGGACGGGGCGCCGGGCGTTTCTTTCCAACTGATCGGCCTTGACCCCCGGGACTATCTTGCCGGAGTGCGAAGCGCGCGCTCGGACCTCGCTCTCATCCCCGCCTTCGAACTCAGGGACTGGGCCGAGGAAACCCATGCCTTCACCTCGGAATTCGCGGTGATCGCGCGACGCGACCATCCCGCAACCAAAAACCTGGCGACCGGCGCGACGCTGCCGCTCGACCTCTTCTGCGACATCGCCCATGTGGTGTTCTCGGTCGAGGGCCGACGCGCCACGCAAAGCGACGCGGTGCTCGCGAACATGGGGCGTAGCCGCCACGTTGCCATGACCGTGGCCGATTTCTCGGGCGCCTACCGGACCGTCGCTGCCTCTGACCTCATCTCGGTCATTCCCGCCGAGCTTGCGCTGTCGGTGGCCCACCGTCTGAAGATCAGCGTCTTCCGCCCGCCGATCCCGGTCGGCCCGACACCGATCCACATGGCCTGGCACCGGCGCAGCAGCCGCAACCCCGCTCACGGCTGGCTCCGTGTGACGGTGGCAGAGATCCTTGCCGACCTGCCGCGTCGCTACGGCTTGAAAACCCTCGCGCAAGCAGAGATACCGGAAACGAGCTAACACGGAGCAGCTGCATGGCCCTGCCGGTCAAGGAACAGGCAAAGTACTGGGGGATCGCAACGGCGATCTTTCTGCTGGTCATGTGGGCGCTCGGCGACGTTATCCTGCCCTTCGTGCTGGGCGCGGCAGTGGCCTATTGCCTCGACCCGGTGGCCGATTGGCTTGAGTCGCACGGCTTTTCGCGCGGCTGGGCAACGGGCATCATCACTTTCTTCGCGGTTCTGCTCTTCATCGTCGCCACACTGCTCGTCATGCCGCTCCTGATCCGGCAGGCAAGCGATCTGGTCGCAACCACGCCCCAGATGGCAAGCAACCTGCAGGCGTTCCTGACCGAGCGCTTTCCGCAACTGGCGGATTCCGAGTCAATTCTCAGACGGTCGCTATCGAATCTCGGCGACACGCTGCAATCGCGCGGCGATGAGCTTCTGAACGCGGTACTGGCCTCGGTCTCGGGGCTGGTCAACGTGATCGTGCTGTTCGTCATCGTGCCCGTCGTGGCCTTCTACCTGCTCTATGACTGGGACAACATGGTGGCCCGGATCGACGCGCTTTTGCCGCGCGACCACGCACCCGTAATCCGCGACCTCGCGCACCAGATCGACCGGACGATGGCGGGCTTCGTGCGCGGACAGGGCACGGTCTGCCTGATCCTCGGGGTCTACTATGCCGTTGCGCTGATGCTGGTGGGGCTGAACTTCGGGCTGATCGTCGGCTTCATCGCCGGCGCGCTGACCTTCATCCCCTACGTCGGCGCGCTCGTCGGCGGCCTTTTGGCGCTGGGACTGGCCATTTTCCAGTTCTGGGGCGACTGGCTCTGGATCGCGCTGGTCTGGGTGATCTTCCAGTCGGGGCAATTCGTCGAAGGCAATATCCTGACCCCGCGCATGGTGGGCTCGTCTGTCGGCCTTCACCCGGTCTGGTTGATCTTCGCGCTGTCGGCCTTCGGCGCGCTCTTCGGTTTCGTCGGGTTGCTGGTCGCGGTGCCGGTGGCGGCCATAATCGGTGTCCTGGTCCGTTTTGCGCTTCAGCAGTACAAATCCAGCTTACTTTACAAGGGGTTGGCCGAGAAAGAACCGGACTGATGGCAGTCAGCGACGAACAGATCGAAATGGTGCTCGACCTGTTTTCGGGGCTCGGCCCGCTGACCACCCGGAAGATGTTCGGGGGAACCGTCTTTTACCACGAAGGCACGATCTTCGCCGCGATGATGTCGGATGGCCGCCTGCAACTGAAAGGCGCGGGGGACATGATCCGCGCATTCGATCATGCGGGCTGGAGGCGCTGGACCTATCAGCGCGACGGGTCGGAGAAAGTGACGGCCATGCCCTACTGGGAGATGCCCGATGACCTTCTCGACGACCCCGACGCGGCAAGCGACTGGGCGCGGCGTGCGCTGGCGGCGCTTTAGGCGATGCCCGAGCAACTGACCTTCGAGCTGCCGGTTCGCACGAGCACGGCGCGGGGCGATTTCTTCGTCTCCGAGGCCAATGCGCTGGCCGTCGCCCGGCTCGAGGACACCGGCGGCTGGCCGGACGGCAAGCTGGTGCTTGCGGGTCCCGAGGGCTCGGGCAAGTCGCATCTCGGCCAGGTCTGGGCCGAGGCGGAGGACGCATATTTTCTAACCTCGATTCCGGCGCAGACATCGCTGCCGGAAACGGCAATGGTGATCGAGATCCCCGAAGCCCTCAGCGCGGCGGAGGAAGAGACCCTCTTCCACGTTCACAATCACATGGTCGCGCATCGCCTGCCGCTCCTCATGCTCGCACGCACGCCGCCCGCGCGCTGGCGCCTTGCGCTTCCGGACCTGAAAAGCCGGATGGAGGCCACCGACATCGTCCGCATCGAACCGCCCGACGACGCACTCCTTGCCGCGGTGATCGTGAAACTGTTTTCTGACCGACAGCTCGATATTGCGCCTGCGGTCATATCGTGGCTCGTCGCGCGTATCGACCGGTCCTTCGCCGAAGCGCAGCGCGTCGTGGCACTGCTGGACCAGGCGGCTCTGGCCGAGGGCCGCGCGGTGACCCGTGCGCTCGCTCAACGCGTCCTCACAGAGAACGACCCGTGAACGCGGGCAGAGGCCGACGCCAGGGTTGAATATCTCGAAACTGCCTTGAATTTTCCGCAGATTGTTAAGGAAGCATTTACCAAAATTGGGCACGCAGGATGAAGTGTTAACTTGGGAACAACGATGCGTACTCTACTAGTCGAAGACGACCTTTCCACCGCCCACTCTATTGCCACTCAGGTCGAAGCTGCCGGATATATCTGCGATGTCGTCGGCACAACCGCCGAAGCCCATGAGCTTCTGCGGCGCGCCACTTACCGGGTGGCCATTCTGGACCACTATCTGCAGGGCGAAACCTCGCTCTTCCTCGCCTCGCATCTGAGGCTGCGGCACCCCCGGACCAAGATCATCACGATCACCGGTTCGGCGCTTTTCGCCAATGGCTATGGCATTGATCGCCTGTCATGCGATTTTCTCTTCCGAAAGCCGTTCCAGGTCTCGGATCTTGTTGAAATCGTTAAGTATCTCGACGCCACATCCGATTGGACCGACAAACCGGCGAACCGAAACACCTCCGCGATCGCCATGTAGCGAAAGCCGACGGCGCTCTGGACATCCAGAGCGCTTTGAGGTCATAGTCGTCATCCTCACGTCACATTTGATTGCGACACGGACGAGATGACCGTCGTTACGGATTTCCTCAAGGCGGAGCGTATGCCCGCTGTTCAAATTGCCGATCTGGACTGCACCGGTCCGGACCGGTTCATCAATCGCGAATTGTCGTGGCTGGCGTTCAACTGGCGCGTGCTTGAAGAGGCGCAGAACACCAAGGTTCCGTTGCTCGAGCGGCTGCGCTTCCTGTCGATTTCGGCCACCAACCTGGACGAATTCTATACCGTCCGCGTGGCGGGTCTGCGCGAGTTGGCGGATGCCGGAAATACCACCCCCGCCGCAGACGGGCTGACACCCGCGGAACAGCTCGTTCTCATCAACGCCGACGCGCGCCAGCTGCTCGAACGCCAACAGGATGTCTGGGTCACGCTGAGAGAGGAGCTGGCGGAAAACGGCATCGTGATCGAAACGAAGGACAGCCTGACCAAGGAAGATCAGATCTACCTCGAAGAGGTCTTCCTCAGCCAGGTTTTCCCTGTGCTTTCGCCCCTCGCAATCGACCCGGCCCACCCGTTTCCCTTCATCGCGAACGAAGGCTATACGCTGGCTCTGGAACTGGTCCGCAAGTCCGACAAGCGCCACCTGCGCGCGCTGCTGCCGGTGCCTCACACCATCGACCGTTTCGTATCGCTTCCCGCGGCCTCCGGCTACCGCTTCCTCCCGCTCGAGGACCTGCTGCTCCTGCATCTCGACCGGCTGTTCCCGGGCTATGTCACCACGGGCAGTTGCTCGTTCCGTGTGCTCCGTGACAGCGACCTGGAACTCGAGGAAGAAGCCGAGGACCTTGTGCGCGAGTTCGAAGTGGCTCTCAAGCGCCGCCGCCGAGGCGAGGTCATCCGCCTCACCATGTCGGCCGACGCACCATCCGATCTGCGCAGGGTGGTCATGAGCGAACTTGACGTGGACGAAACCGAAATCGTCGAGATCCCCGGCATGATCGGCCTCGCCGACCTCTCCGAACTGGTCCTGGAAGACCGCGCCGATCTGCTCTGGCCGCCCTTCCAGCCCCGCGTGCCCGAACGCGTGCAGGACCACGACGGCGACATGTTCGCGGCGATCCGCCAGAAGGACATGCTGCTGCACCATCCCTACGAGACCTTCGACATGGTCGTGCGCTTCCTGCGCCAGGCCGCGATGGACCCCGACGTGCTGGCGATCAAGCAGACGCTCTACCGCACCTCTCGCGACAGCCCGATCGTCGGCGCTCTCTGCGAGGCCGCCGAGGACGGCAAGTCAGTCACCGCACTTGTGGAACTCAAGGCCCGCTTCGACGAGGCCGCCAACATCCGCCAGTCGCGTCGGCTGGAACGCTCGGGCGCGCATGTGGTCTATGGCTTCCTGCACTACAAGACACATGCCAAGATCAGCACCGTTGTGCGGCGCGAGAACGGCCAGTTGGTGACCTATACCCATTTCGGCACCGGCAACTATCACCCGATCACCGCGCGCTTCTACACCGACCTGAGCCTCTTCACCTGCGACGCCGCCCTTGGCCGCGACGCAACCAAGGTCTTCAACTACCTCTCCGGCTATGCCCAGCCCGAGGGGATGGAGAACCTCGCCATCTCGCCACTGACACTCAAGGACACTCTCCTCGAGCGCATCGCGGAGGAGGCGGAGAACGCGCTGAACGGCAAACCGGCGGCGATCTGGGCCAAGATGAACTCGCTGATCGAGCCCGATGTCATCGACGCGCTCTACCTCGCCAGCCAGGCCGGCGTGAAGATCGACCTCATCGTACGCGGAATCTGCGGGCTGAGGCCGGGTGTGAAGGGGCTGTCGGAAAACATCCGGGTCAAATCCATCGTGGGCCGGTTCCTCGAACATTCGCGCATTGTCTGCTTTGGAAACGGCAATGCGCTGCCGCACAAGAAGGCGCGGGTCTATATCTCGTCGGCCGACTGGATGGGACGCAACCTGGTCCGAAGGGTGGAAACACTCGTCGAATGCACCAATCCCACCGTAAAAGCGCAGATCGTCAGCCAGATCATGGCCGCGAACATGGCGGACGAGGCACAGAGCTGGATTCTCGGCCCCGACGGTTCCTATACCCGCGTGATGGTCCCCGAAGGCGAGCGCGCCTTCAACTGCCACCGGTTCTTCATGGAGAACCCTTCACTCTCGGGCCGAGGCTCGGCAGGCGCCAAGGACGTGCCGGAACTGACCCACAGCGAAGATTGATCTAGGCGCCCTCGCCCTTCACCATCCCCGCAAGCGCCGTGCCCCAGAGCAGCAGCGGGATCGCCACGATTGCGCCGACCGGCCCCCAGAGCCACAGGAAGAACGTGACCGTCAGAAAGATCGCCAGCGGATTGACCGACAGCGACTTTCCAAGAAACACAGGCGTCAGGAACTGCGACTCGATCGTGTTCAGCGTCAGGTAGACACCAAGCGGCACAACCGACATCGCGCCGTCGAACACCGTGATCCCGACCACAAGCAGCGCGGCAGACAGCGCGGCGGGCCCGAGATAGATCAGGAAATTCAGCAGGAATGCCGCGATTCCCCATAGAATCGGCGATGGCATCCCGATAGCGGCATAAGCCGCACCCACAGCCACGCCGAGGCAGAGATTGATCGTGCTGATCGTCAGGAAGTACCTCGCCACCCGACGTTCGGCCGAGAGCAACAGCAAGGTAAACTCGATCCGCTTGTCCGGTGCGGCCAGCCGTTTCGAAGCCGCCTGGTAGATTTCGCGCTTGGTCAAAAGGAAGAAAAAGAACGTGCCGAGGAAAACCAGCATCTGCGCAAAAATTGCAGGGGCAAGCAGCACCACGTCCTCGACGCTCGGGATCGCATCCGCCGGGCTTTCCTCAGCCGGTTCATCGGCACTCTTCGCCTCACCGGCGCCAGGGTCCACCATTTCCTTGACGCTCTCCTCGACCTCGCGCAGTCCCCGCAACTCGCGTTGAATGCTGTAAAGCGACGAGTTGAGTTCGCTGTAGAGCTTCGGGAACGCATTGACGGCCCGCTCGGCTGCCGGCTGGAAAAGCAGGAACAGCACAACGAGAGCAGAGATGCCGGTGAGGAACGAAAGAAACGCCGTTATAATCTTCGGCAGCCCCAGCGAATCCAGCCGGTCCGATGCGGGCGACAGAATGACGACCGAAATCACCGCCAGGATGACCGGCGAAACGAAATCCTGCATGACATCAAGCGCCGCGAAAAATATCACGACGGCGATCAAGATGACCGAAACCTTTGCGGCCGTATCAAGTGTTTGCATTGTCCACCCCTCGAACGCCCCATTCCTGTCGCGTTTGCCGCGCAGGTCAAGGCATGCCGTCACGGCACCCCGGCCGCTCGGTGGGCGCTCGCCTATCAGCCTGCGCCCGGCAACCCGGAAAGCCAAGCTCTCAGGATCTTCTCAAGCTTCGCCGCACCCACCGGCGCGCTTGCCTTGGTGTGCGCATGGCTGATGTGCTCGTTGCCCAGCCCGGCGGCCATGTTGGTGACCACGGAAATCGCGGCGACCCGCAGGCCCAGGAACCGCGCCAGGATCACCTCCGGAACGGTCGACATGCCCACGGCATCGGCCCCCAGCACCTTCAGCGCCCGTATTTCGGCCGGCGTCTCGAACATCGGCCCCGGCCACCAGGCATAGACGCCCTCGGGCAAAGGGATGCCAAGCGCCTCGGCATGTCGCACAAGATCGGCGCGCATCTCCCGGTCATAGGCCTCGGTCATGTTGACGAAACGCCGGTCGGTCCCCTCCCCGATCAGCGGCGAAAGCCCGGCATAGTTAAGGTGATCCGAAAGCAGCATAAGCGCGCCCGGTGGAATATCCGCCCGAAACGACCCGCAGGCATTGGTCAGGATCAACTGCCCTGCGCCCAGCGCCTGCAAGGTCTCCAGCGGCACCCGCATCGCATCGGCACGCCCGTGCTCATAGAAGTGCTCCCGCCCCCCCAGCACCGCAACCGGCACGCCTTGCAGACGGCCGATCACCAGTTTCGGAGAGTGTCCCGAGACACCGGCGCGGGGAAACCCCGGAAGGTCGGCGTAGTCGATCGACACGCCGTCCACCTGATCGGCCAGCCCTCCCAGGCCGGAACCAAGCACCAGCCCGACCCGAACCTCGGCGTCCGGGCTGTGGTTTCGAATGATTTCAACTGCGCGCTGATCTGTCATGAACGGTCCTGCCTGGCTTTGCCATCAAGAGTGCGACGGGCCCGCCGCCATCGCAAGCCTTGCCGTTCGGGACCGGAACATTGCACCGATCCACGAATTCATGCACATTCCGCCTCGCGTTGCCTTGGGGAGATGACATGGACGGCAGCAAGTCCGGCGACAAGGAAGACTGGGCGCCATTCGGTCGCCCGCTCTTCGATGACCCCTCCGTTCGGGCGCTCAGCCGCGTCGGCGTTGTGGATGTCGGCTCGAACTCGGTCCGGATGGTCGTCTTCGACGGCGCGGCGCGCAGCCCCGCCTATTTCTTCAACGAAAAGGTGATGGCCGGCCTCGGCGGCGGCATGGCCGAAACCGGGCGGCTGAACCCCGAGGGGCGCGTGCGCGCGCTCGCGGCGATCAAGCGATTTCAGCACCTGGCCGACGCAATGGGCATCACGCCGCTGTCGGCCGTGGCGACGGCGGCGGTGCGCGACGCCGAGGACGGACCGGACTTCCAGAGCGACGTCGAGCGCGAGACCGGCCTGAAGCTCTACGTCATCGAGGGCGAGGAAGAGGCCCGGCTCTCGGCTCAGGGCGTGTTGCTCGGCTGGCCCGACGCCGAGGGGCTGGTCTGCGATATCGGCGGCTCGTCGATGGAACTCGCGGAACTGACCGGGGGCCAGGTCGGCACCTGCCTGACCTCGAACCTCGGCCCGCAGCGGCTGAAGACGGTGAAGGGCGGCAAGAAGGGCCGCAAGGCTGTCATCCGCGAAGGGGTCCGCAAACTGGCCGACGAAATCGGCCGCAAGAGTGGCCGGCTCTTCCTTGTGGGCGGATCATGGCGGGCGATTGCACGCATCGACATGGACCGGCGCGGCTACCCCCTGACGGTGCTTCACGAGTACCGGATGAGCCGCAAGGCGCTCTATGCGACCATCGCGCATATCGCCGCCACGCCCGTTGAGGAACTTCGCCTGCGCACCGGCATAGGCGAAAGCCGGATGGACCTCGTGCCGCTCGCCTCCCAGGTCCTGAAGGAACTGGTACGCGAGTTGAAGCCCAGGGATATCGCCGTGTCCAGCTACGGTATCCGCGAGGGCATGCTCTACGAGCAGATGCCCCAGCGCATCCGCGACCGCGATCCGCTGATCGAGGCCTGCCGTTTTGCCGAGGCCAAGGACGCGCGCATGCCCGGCTTTGGCAAGCGTCTCCACGAGTTCGTCACACCGCTCTTCACCGCCCGGAACGCGCCCGACGCACGGCTGGTCAAGGCCGCCTGCCTCCTGCACGACGTCAGCTGGCGCGCCCATCCCGACTATCGCCACGAGGTCTGCTTCGACGAGGCGACACGCGCCAATCTCGGTGGCATGAACCACGAGGAACGCATCTTCCTCGGCGTCTCGCTCCTGCACCGCTACAAGAACTCGCGCGACGGCTCACCCTTCCAGCCGCTTTTCGACCTGCTGGACGAAGACGATATCCGCTGGGCCGAGATCCTCGGCAAGGCCATGCGTTTTGGCGCCATGCTGACGGCCTCGAAAAACGAGGACATGGGAAAGCTGAAATTCTACCCCAAGCGCAAGCGTCTTGAACTGCATCTCGCGCCGGGCACGCGCGATCTGTTCGGCGAGGTGGCCGAGGCACGGCTCGGCGCGCTCGCCGCCGCACTGGGCGAAGTGGAGATCGTCGTCAAGGGCCGCTAGAGTTCGACCTCGCCCTCCTCACCCTCGCCCTGCTCCAATGGTGTCTTGCGCCGGATGATGATGTCGCCGTTCGGCAGGACCTCGGGCGGGTGATAGGCGTTCAGGTCCTCGACGAAGCCCTGCAAATCCTCGATTGCCGGATCCATCTCGGCCATGAACCCCTGCATGAACAGCCGCAGCGCCTCGGCCATAAGGTCGCGCCCGCGCTCCTGCTCCTGAGCCAGCGCAGGCCCGGCGGCGATCATGAGCATCGAGAAGGCAAAAACACGTTTCATGGCAACCATGATATCATGGCGGCTTTCATCGGTCCAAAAATATCCTGGGGAGGTCTGGAGGGGTGAAACCCCTCCAGCGGATCGACGCGCGAAGCGCGGTGAAACTATTCCTCCAGGCACCAGCGCATGATGGCTTTCTGTGCATGAAGCCGGTTCTCGGCCTCGTCGAAAATCACCGAATGCGGCCCATCCATGACCTCGTTGGTCGCTTCCTCGCCGCGATGGGCGGGCAGGCAATGCATGAAAAGGGCGTCCGGCCTGGCATGCCGCATCAGCTCGGCATTGACCTGGTAGGGCCGCAGCTGGTTGTGCCGCCGCTCCTTCGCGGTCTGGCTGTCGTGCATCGAGATCCAGGTGTCGGTCACCACGAGATCGGCGCCCTCCACCGCTTTCGCCGGGTCTCGCTCGATGGCCAGGTTGACACCTTCGCCACGCGCGAAGGCCAGCACCGCCGGCTCCGGATCCAACGTCTCCGGTCCCGAGAACGTGATGTCGAACCCGAGGCGCCCGGCGGCATGGGCGAAGCTCGCGAAAACGTTGTTGCCATCGCCGCACCAGACCACCTTCTTGCCCTTGATCGGACCGCGATGTTCTTCGAAGGTCATCACGTCGGCCATGATCTGGCAGGGATGGGTGCGATTGGTCAGCCCGTTGATCACCGGGATCGTGGCGTGCTCGGCCAGTTCCAGAAGCGCCTCCTCCTCGAAGGTCCGGATCATGATCATGTCGACATAGCGCGACAGCACCCGCGCGGTATCGGCGATGGTCTCGCCGTGACCAAGTTGCATCTCCGAACCGGTCAGAACCAGCGTCTCGCCGCCCATCTGGCGCACGCCTACGTCGAAGGAAACACGCGTCCGCGTCGAAGGCTTCTCGAAGATCAGCGCGACCATGCGCCCCGCCAGCACCTGCTCGTCGTCGCGCGCGCCCTTGCTGCGGCCCGCACGGGCGGACTTGATCCGCAATGCCTCGTCGAGGATCGACCTCAGCGCCACCGCGTCGGTCTTGTGAATATCAAGGAAATGTTTCATGGCGTCGCCTCTTTCGGCGTTGAATTTTTGCGTATTTTCAAAGAGATGAAGATCAGCCGGCTTCCACGGCAGCAGCCGCCGCGTCCAGCCGTCGCACCGCTTCGGCGATCTCCTCGTCGCTGATGTTGAGCGGCGGCAGAAGGCGCACGACATTGTCCGCCGCAGGCACCACGATCAACTCGTTGGAATAACCCGCCTTTACCACTTCCGCGTTCGGCGCCTTGCACTTGAGACCCAGCATCAGGCCTTGGCCGCGCACGGCCTCGAAGACATCCGGGTGCGCCGCGACCAGGCCTTCCAGCCTCTGGCGGAAAGCGCCGGCCTTGCGGTTGACCTCGGCCAGGAAAGCGTCGTCAGCCACGATCTTCATCACCGCGTTGCCCACTGCGCAGGCCAGAGGGTTGCCGCCATAGGTCGAGCCATGCGTGCCCAGGGTCATGCCCGAGGCCGCATTCTCGGTCGCCAGCACTGCGCCCAGCGGGAAGCCGCCGCCGATGCCCTTGGCGACCATCATGATGTCGGGCGTGACGCCTGACCATTCATGTGCGAATAGCCGGCCCGTCCGGCCGACACCGCATTGCACCTCGTCGAAGATCAGAAGCGCGCCGGTTTCGTCGCAGAGATCGCGAAGACCCTTCAGGCACTGGTCGGGGATCGGGATGATCCCTCCCTCGCCCTGCACCGGCTCGATGATGACCGCCGCGGTCTTGCCGGTGATCGCCGCGCGCGTGGCGTCATGGTCGCCAAACGGCACCTGGGTGAAGCCCGGCAGAAGCGGCCCGAACCCCTTGACCATCTTCTCGGCACCCGAAGCCGCGATGGCCGCCGAGGACCGCCCGTGGAACGCGCCGCCGAAGGCCACGATCTCGGACCGGTCCTCGCCTTTGTCGTACCAGTATTTCCGCGCCATCTTGACGGCCAGTTCCATCGCCTCGGTGCCCGAGTTGGTGAAGAACACCGTGTCGGCGAAGGTCGCCTCGGTCAGCCGGTCGGCCAGCTCCTGCTGCTGGCTTATGTTGTAAAGGTTCGAGACATGCCAAAGCGTCTCCGCCTGCTTCGTCAAAGCCGCCGTCAGTTCCGGGTTGGCGTGCCCCAGCACGTTGACCGCGATGCCGCTGCCAAGGTCGAGAAAGCGTCGCCCGTCCGCCTCGATCAACCAGATGCCTTCGCCCTTGACGAAATTCATCGGCGCGCGGGAGTAGGTCGGCAGAACGGACGGTATCATCGTGTGATCCTTCGCAAAAAATAGAGCCAAGAGGTGCCAGCCGGGGCTGGTCGAGTCAACGTGTGTTGAAGATGGACGTGCGGAAACGGACGCTGAAATTCAGCGTCGGCGTCGTAGCGAGATGGTCGCGTGCATCGTCATACGCGCGGCTTTAGAGGATAAGCGGCCTTCGCTCAAGCCTTTTGCGCGGCCTCGCGCACAAGCGCGGGATCGAGGAACGCCTCCACCGCCGCCGTGGCCACCACCGTCACCTCGCCACTGTCGGGGTTGGTGATGTCCAGTCCGCCGTGGGTTACGGTGACACTCACCCGCCCGCGCGGCAGCCCCGCCTTCAGCGCTTCGGTGTCCACCGCCTCCGGCACCTGCGCGCCCACTGTCACGCGGACCTCCATCTCGGTATGCGCAACCCCCAAAGCCGGGAAGAGCGGGATCGACGAATGCCGGATCGCATCCTCGATCGCGCGGGCCGCCGCCTTGGTATAGTCGCGCCCGTGCAGGTCATTGCCCTGCCCCATCTCGATGATGAACCGTTGGCTCATGCGACGCCCTCCAGCGCCACCGAGATCGCCGCATTGGCGATCACCGTGGGCTTGCCGCCATCGCCGCGCGGCACGTCCAGCCCGCCCTTCACCACCGAGAACGTCGGCTGGCCGTAAGGGAAAACAGCCTCGAGTGCTGCGATATCCACGGCCTCGGGGTTCTGCACTCCGATCTCGACGGTCAGCAGCATCGCCTGCTTCTCAACCCCGAAAAGCTCGGCCAGGTTGATCGAGTTGTGCCAGAGCGCGTCGCGAAGCGCCCGCACGGCGGCTTGCGTGTAATCCTGCCGGCGGAGCGAGGTGCCCATGCCGAACTCGGTCAGAAGTCGTTTCGCCATGCGCCTTCTATCCGCCATCCACCCCGGCTTGTCGAGCGCAGGCGCCGCCTTGTGCTGTTTTTGAAACACTGCGCCTGGCCCCGCTTGTATCGGCGCCGCCAGTGACTAGAATAGAAGGCTAACGAAAAACAGGTGACACAGTATGTCGTGGACGGACGAACGGGTTGAAACGCTGAAGAAGATGTGGGCCGAAGGACAATCGGCCAGCCAGATCGCCAAGGAACTTGGCGGCGTGACCCGGAATGCCGTGATCGGCAAGGTGCATCGCCTTGGACTATCGAACCGCGCGGGGTCCTCAGCCCCGGCGCCCGAGAAAAAACCGGCGAAGGACGCGCCCAAGAAAGCGGCGGCCAAGCTTGCTGAAAAGGTTGTGGAAGTGACCGTAACCCCGAGAAAGCCGATCGTGCCTGCCGGCCAGCCCCTGCCGCCGCAGCCCTCGGCGAACGAAATCAGCCCCGAAGCCCTCGCCACCGTGCGCGAGGTCGAGAAGGGCGCGAAGCGCATCAGCCTGATGGAGTTGACCGAGCGGACCTGCAAATGGCCCATCGGCGACCCCGCGACGGATGACTTCTGGTTCTGCGGCCTCGCCGTGCAGCAGGGCAAGCCCTATTGCGAAGCGCATGTGGGCGTGGCCTTCCAGCCGATGTCGAACCGGCGGGATCGCCGGCGATAGGGCGCTGGCAATGGGCGTTTCCTTAGGCTGAGGCGTCAAGTCGGCTTTGCGGGACGAGACAGACTATTATCTCCTCGCACCAGATAGGCCATGCCCCTTTCCAACTGTGCCAAGGCCAAGGTGGGGGCAAGGCAGGCTGTCGTTTGTCAAACTTTCGTCGGAACGTGCAGGCTGAGCAGTGCGCGCACCAGCCCGGCCTGTGTGCGCTGGCCGGTTTTATCGAACATCCGTCTAAGCTGGGTCCGCAACGTCGTGACGCTGACGTCGAGGTTTCGGGCCGCTTCAGTCAAACGATGCCCGGCGACAAGTTCGTTCGCCAAGCGTAGCTGCGCGGGCGACAGGCTGAAGACACTGCGCGCGTAGTTCAAACGTCGCTCCGCTGCCTCCGGTACATCGAATGTGATGAGAACCTCACCATCTTCGATAAAGACCCAACAGAAAAGCGGCGCACCCTCATCCGTTTCGCCTAGTCGGACCGTGCGCAACCGGGCCATGGCGGCGAGTTTCTTGCGCGGACTGGCAATCTTAAGGTTATGTGCCCAATCCACCGCCGCGCGCAAATCTGCATCGCTGTCCCGGTTGCGCGCCCGCAAACGTGCAGGCCCGATCAGCAACTCGGGATGCGATGCGACCGCCGCGCGACCGGGTTCGTTGATCCAAAGAACCTCCATCGACGGACCAACCGAGATCACAGGGTCCGGCAGGTGATCGACAGTGCGTGCCATGACGACCACGGCAGCTATCTTCCATTCGCCACCTATGCGATGAAAGATCTTCAACTCGCGCTGAAGGCCGGCCAGTTGGAAGTTCGGATCGTCGGTTGACGCAACCTGGTCGTAACTCGCCCACGCCATGTCCGCGCCGACGACAATACTGATGTTGGAATATCGAACGGTGCCTTCCGCGCGCGAATCCATTCCGGCATCCGCCCCGCACGCCTTGACCGTCGAAATGATTTCGTCAGGCCCTGATGACACCCGCGTACCGACACCGGGCCAGCTGACCATGAAGCGGCTTTCCGGCGTGTCGATCCAAAAGGAACGCACGGCATCGAAGTCTCGGCGCAGGAAGGCCTCGGTTTCCGCTTTCATGAGCGCAAGGATTTCGACTTGCTCGTGGCTCGCCGGATCGCCAGCTTTCGCCAAGTCCTGATATGAACCGGTGTAGCGCATTGATCCTATCCTAGACCATTTCAGCGGTATGCCGCACCAGATCTTCGGCGACGGAAGATCTCCGCCACCATTCGGGCAGTCTGGCGCAGGAGTGACATCGTCCAGCGCACGCCTTCACAGGCCTTGGCTATCCGATTTTGAAACCTGTGGTTCTCGGCCTCAATCCAATCGAATGTGTTGTGCGTTTGAGTGACGATTAGCGCGTTGATGTCCATTGCTGCCTCCTTACCGGGGATGCTGCCATTCTGACCCGCAAAGGCGGGTCGCGTTGTCATTTGAACGGATGACAAAAGCGGCTTTTTCGGTCGGGATGGCTAATGCGGCAATTGCTCCTCTCGGCTCAAATCCGACAAACGTAACCCCGAACAGCGCCAAACGGACCATTTGCAGAAGCTTTCGTCCACATTTCTCATCCAGGATCGCTCACAACCGGCATCATGCGAGAGACGCGCCGTCTCTCTCTGCCACTTCTCTTTCACGTCGCCGTCCCCGGTTTCGTTCACTCGCGAAGCTTTCGCTGCTTCTCGCTCCTGGAAGAACTGGGCGATATCGAATTCGAAGTCTGCATACTGCGGCCAAGGGCTCCTAACGGCCCGCAAATGCGGGACTACGGCGTTCGGGCTTCGCACAAGATTCCAGCCTTGCTTCTCGACGGCCGCGTTCGCCTGGCCTGAAGACGCTGGCCAGTACGCGCGGGGTCACCCATCCGAAGACGGCCCTGCAATCCTTACCAGACCGTTAACCTTCCTTACCGAACGCACCCCGTTCCTGCCGCGCATCCCGCGATACCGACGTCCCGCACCGACGTAATACCGACGTAATACCGACGTGATACCGACGTTGCGTTTTCGCCCCGAAACCCCGCATTTCAAGGCGTTTACCTTTGCTCTCGTTGCCGGCAACGCCCACCGCGCGCACGCGCCCTTAACCCTTTCCCCGCGCCCCCGAACCGGCTAAGAGCGTCGCCCATGAGCAACCCGCCCGACCTCCGCCCAGATCTTGCCCGCGCGCAGGTGCCGGATACCCGCCGCGACGGCCAGCCCACCATCGGCATGGTCTCGCTCGGGTGCCCGAAAGCCCTTGTAGACAGTGAGAGAATCCTCACCCGCCTCCGTGCCGAGGGCTACGCGATCAGCCCCGATTACGCAGGCGCCGATGCCGTCATCGTCAACACCTGCGGCTTTCTCGACAGCGCCAAGGCCGAAAGCCTCGACGCCATCGGCGAGGCTCTTCGCGAGAATGGCAAGGTGCTGGTAACGGGCTGTCTCGGCGCCGAGCCCGACTACATCACCGGCGCTCACCCCAAGGTCCTCGCCGTCACCGGCCCGCACCAGTACGAACAGGTGCTCGATGCCGTCCACAAGGTGGTCCCGCCGGACCCCGATCCGTTTGTCGATCTCTTGCCGGCAGCAGGCGTGAAACTCACGCCAAGGCATTACAGCTACTTGAAAATTTCCGAGGGCTGCAACCACAAGTGCAAGTTCTGCATCATCCCCGACATGCGCGGCAAACTGGTCTCGCGTCCCGAGAAAGCGATCCTGCGTGAAGCCGAGAGACTGGTCGACGCGGGCGTGAAGGAACTGCTCGTCATCAGCCAGGACACCTCGGCCTACGGCACCGACGTCAGGGACAGGGCGAACAAGTTCCCCATCCTGCCGCTTGCCCGGCAACTGGGCGAACTCGGTGCCTGGGTTCGGATGCACTATGTTTACCCCTACCCCCATGTACGCGATCTTGTCCCCCTCATGGCAGACGGGCTGGTGCTGCCTTATCTTGACGTCCCCTTTCAGCACGCACATCCCGAGACGCTGAGACGAATGGCGCGACCGGCGGCGGCGGAAAAGACCCTGGACGAGATCGCCGCCTGGCGCGCGGTCTGTCCCGAGATCGCGATCCGCTCGACCTTTATCGTCGGCTATCCGGGTGAAACCGAACAGGAATTTCGCACCCTGCTCGATTGGATCTCGGAAGCCCGGCTGGATCGCGTGGGATGCTTCAAATACGAGAACGTCGCGGGAGCGCGGTCCAATGACCTGCCCGACCATGTTCCCGACGAGGTCAAGGACCAGCGCTGGAACCGGTTCATGGAACGGGCGCGGGCCATCAGCGAGGCGAAGCTGGCGGCAAAGGTCGGCCAGCGTCTCGAGGTCATCGTGGACGAGGTCGACGGCACCGTAGCCACATGCCGGACAAAAGCGGATGCCCCGGATATTGACGGAAACCTGTTTATTGACGAGGGGTTCGAGACTCTGACGCCCGGCGATATCTTGAATGTAAAGGTTGACGAAGCCGGAGAATACGACCTGTGGGGCGCAAAAGTCTGATTGACAGATTGTCCCCTTGCGGACTTGCGAGATCTTCATAGCCTGTGCGACGATTGCCGGACCAGGGGTCGCCATGCCATTCGAGAGAATCCAGTCCGAAAAAGTCAGCCAGTTGGTCGTTCGCCAGATCGAGCTTCTGATCCTTCGCGGCATTCTCCAGCCCGGCGAACGGCTGCCTTCCGAACGCGAGTTGTCCGAGCGGATGGGCGTATCGCGCCCCTCGCTGCGCGACGCCGTGGCGGCGCTTCAGGAAGCGGGCCTGCTGGTTTGCCGGGCAAACGCGGGAATTTTCGTGGCCGAAGTCCTCGGCTCGACCTTCTCGCCCGGCCTCATCCGGTTATTCGGAAAACATGAGGAGGCGGTGTTCGACTATCTCGATTTCCGCTGCGATCTTGAGGGGTTGGCCGCCGAACGCGCCGCCCGGCTGGGCTCGGAAAGCGACCTCGCCGTGGTCAACAACGCATTCGCGCGGATGGAAGCCGAGGACGGCAAGCGCACCCCGAAACACGAGGCCGATCTGGATGCCGCCTTCCATCTGGCCATTGTCGAGGCAAGTCACAACGTGGTCATGTTGCATATGATGCGCTCGATGTATGACCTTCTGCAGCAGGGGGTTTTCTACAACCGCAAGATCATGTTCCAGCAACGTACAAAGCGGTCGTCCCTGCTGGACCAGCATCGGGACATCAATGCAGCTATTCAGCTGCGGGACGCCGAAGCCGCCCGCAGGGCAATCGAGGACCACATCGCTTTCGTGCGAAATGCGCTCACCGATCAATTGAAGGCCGACAAGAACGAGACCATCGCCCGCAAGCGGCTCGCCTTTGAAAACCAGCGCTAGGCCGCCAGCGCGGCCAGCCTGTCCATCAAAGTCCGCAGCGTGTTCCGATAGCGATCCGAGACCAAACGGCCCTCCTCATCGAACTCCTTCGATGCACCGGCCACCATGACTTCGGGCCCGGTCAGCAATCTTGGCTGAAACGGGTTCAACGCCAGCCTCAAAGCATACTGCGTGCGCGCACCGCCGGTTCGCCCCGCGGCAGCCGACATGATCGCCACCGGCTTGTCCTGCCAGGGCTTGCCCTCGACCCGGCTCACCCAGTCCAACGCGTTTTTCAGCCCGCCGGGAAAGGACTGATTGTATTCCGGCGATGCGATCACAACCGCATCCGCCGCCACGATCTGATCGGCCAGCTTCTGCGCCGGTTCCGGAATGCCCGTCGCGTCTTCGTCGTCGCGGTTGTAGAGCGGCATGTTCAGATCGGCCATCACGCACCCGCCCGACCAGAACCGCCCCGCCTCAAGCGCAAGCTTTGTGTTGTACGAGCCCTTGCGGAGCGAGCCGGAGATCAGAAGAAGTGTCGGCAATTCGGTTCCTCAACTGGTGTTCGGCGAGACATAACCCGCTCGGTCCAAAGGGCAAATTCAACGCCTGATCGCCGCCGGATAGGTGCCGAGAATGTGCAGCTCGGAGGTGAAGTAGTCCAACTCCTCCATCGCCAGCTGCACCGCCCGATCCTCGGGATGCCCGTCTATATCCGCGTAGAACTGCGTCGCGGTGAAATGCCCGTCCACCATGTAGCTTTCCAGCTTGGTCATGTTGACACCGTTCGTCGCGAACCCGCCCATCGCCTTGTAGAGCGCCGCGGGGATGTTGCGGACACGGAAAACGAAGGTCGTCATCATGTCCTCGCCCCTGCGCGAGAAATCCGCCTCGGGAGCCATCACAAGGAAGCGCGTCGTGTTGTGATCCGCGTCCTCGACATGCCGCGCCAGCACGTCAAGCCCATAGACCTCGGCCGCAAGCTCCGAGGCCAGCGCCGCCTGCGAGCGGATACCCGCCTCGGCCACCTCGCGCGCGGCACGGGCATTGTCGGAACTGATCCGGCCCTGGATGCCGTTTTCACGCAGAAAGCGCGTGCATTGCGGCAAAAGGACAAGATGGCTGAACGCCTCCTTCACTTCGGAAAGCTCCGTTCCAGGCACGCCGAGCAGGTTGATGTGAACCCGCACGAAGGCCTCGTCGATGATGTGCAGCCCGCTTTCGGGCAAAAGCCTGTGAATGTCCGCGACGCGCCCATAGGTCGAATTTTCGACCGGAAGCATGGCCAGATCGGCACGTCCGTCACGTACCGCTTCGATAACATCCTCGAAAGTTCGGCACGCAAGAACCTCCATATCGGGACGCGTCTGGCGGCAAGCCTCGTGGCTATACGCCCCCGGTTCTCCCTGAAAAGCGATCGTTCCGGGCATGCATTTCCTCCGGCGCTGCGGCAAAAAGGGCGATTGGTCGCGCCTCTTATCCCTTGAAGCCGGGCAAGGGAAGCGGATAGATAACCGCAAATTCGGGAACGACTGGACGAGATATGTTCGACACGATGACAATGACGAAGCTGGTCGGAGGCTTCTGTGGCGCCTTTCTGATCTTTCTGCTCGGCGGCTTTGGCGCCGAGTTCATATATCACGAGGCCGAATCCCACGACGGCGAGCATCATCAGGCCTATTCGATCGAAACTGGCGGCGATGATCACGGCGGCGAAAGCGACGAACCCGAAGTACCATTCGCCGAGGTTCTCGCGGCGGCAGATGCAAGCGAAGGCCCCGGCGTTTTCCGCAAGTGCCAGTCCTGCCACAAGGTGGAAGATGGCGCGAATGGCACCGGACCGAATCTTTTTGGCGTCGTCGGTCGCGATGTAGGCTCGGTTGGCGGGTTCGGCTATTCAGGCGCACTCAGCGAAGCTGCAGACGTCTGGACACCCGAGAACCTGAACGCCTTCCTGACCAACCCCAAGGGCTTCGCTCCCGGCACCTCGATGAGCTTCTCGGGCCTGTCGAGCGTCGAGGATCGCGCCAACCTCATTGCATGGCTTGAATCGAACGGCGGTTGATCGAGTTGGCAGGCCGGCAAGTTTCGGGCGGCGACCGCAACGGTCGGCGCCCGTTTTCTTTGCCGTGCATCTTCAATTCGCCTTTCGACGGGGCGTGCGCGTGAAACACACGCGCGATCACACTCCGTTCAGCCCGATGGACGGTCGACAATCCGCAAGTTAGATACAAATTTAACAAGATGGGCGTATAAGCGCCCGCACCGGATGAGGAGCCTTTCGATGTCGACACGCGCGATCTGCGTATCTGATCTTTGCTCGCATGTTTCGTCCACGAAGAAGACCCTTGCGGCGGGAGCGCTTTGCATCGCCTCGCTTCTCTCACTTCCGGGCCTCGCGAATGCCGAAAGCCACGAAACGGTGATCGAGAGCCACGCCTACTCGAACTTCGGCTCACCGAAATACGACGCCGGCTTTGCACACCTCGACTATGTCAACCCGGACGCCCCCAAGGGTGGCGAGTTCTCGACCTGGGCGCAGGGCAACTTCGACAGCTTCAATCCCTGGACGCGCAAGGGCGTGGCCGCTTTCCCCTATGGCGATACCGAATCCATCCTCGGCGGAACCGCCGACGATGTTTACGGTGTCTATTGCTATCTCTGCACGACGATGGAGTACCCAGAATCGCTGGACTGGGTGATTTTCAACCTGCGCGACGACGTCACCTTCTCCGACGGTTCGGGCATGACGGCCGAGGATGCGAAGTTCACCTTTGACTACTTCATGGAACAGGGCCTGCCCGAGTTCGTCGCGCGGGTCTCGGCCTATGTGACCTCGGTCGAAGTTCTGGACCGCTACCGGATCAAGTACAACTTCTCGCCCGACGCTCCGCGCCGCGAAGTCATACAGTTCGGCGGCGGCCTCCCCATCCTGTCGAAGTCATGGATCGAGGAACGCGAAAAGCGCCTCGACGAATCCACGCTCGAACCCTTCATGGGCACAGGGCCTTATATAATCCAGAGCTACGACACCGGTCGCCAGATCATTTACGGACGCAACCTGAACTGGTGGGGGGCCGATCATCCGCTGAATGTGGGACGCTATAACTTCGATACGATCCGGATCGAGTACTTCTCCGACAGCACCGCCGCGCTGGAAGCGTTCAAGGCGGGCGAGTTCATGTTCAAGAACGAGAACTCCTCGAAGGACTGGGCCACGCAGTACGATTTTCCGAAGGTGCAAAGCGGTTACGTCAAGGCTGTCGAATTGCCGGACGGAAATATCGGAACTGCACAATCCTGGGTGTTCAACCTGCGCCGTGGCGCCTGGCAGGACGCACGGGTGCGCGAGGCCGTGCGGCTGATGTTCAACTTTGAATGGTCGAACGACACGCTGTTCTACGGGCTCTACGAACGGGTCAACTCGTTCTGGGAGAACTCCGACCTCGAAGCAACGGGCACTCCGTCGGAAGGCGAGAAGGCCATACTTGAACCGCTCGTGGCCGAAGGCCTCCTGTCGGAGGATATCCTGACTGCGGAAGCCGTCATGGCGCCCACCAGCGGGAACAGAAACTTCGACCGCCGGAACCTGCGCGCGGCTTCGGCCCTTCTGGAAGAAGCGGGCTGGAGCATCGGGGATGACGGCGTCCGCCGGAAAGACGGGGTTGAGCTGACGATGGACGTGCTCAGCTTTTCGCCTGCCTTCGATCGCATCATCAATCCATTCGTCGAGAACCTGGTCCGCCTCGGGGTCAAGGCCAAGCTCGACCGCGTGGATATTGCCCAGTACCAGGAACGCCGCCGCACCGGCGACTGGGACATCGTGAACCACACCTTCGGCATGACTTTCGAACCGGGAGACGCCCTGAAGCAGTGGTACGCCTCGATCACGGCCGAGGACAGTTCGCGCAACCTGATGGCGCTGCGCGACCCCGCGGTGGACAAGCTGATCGACGTGGTGGTGGCAGCCGAGACGCTGGACGACCTGAAAACCGCAACCCGCGCCCTCGACCGCGTGCTTCGCGCCTATGGCTTCTGGGTGCCGCAGTGGTTCAAGGACGTGCACACCGTCGCCTACTATGACCTGTACCGGCATCCAGAACCGTTGCCCCCCTACGACATAGGCGTTCAGGATCTCTGGTGGTACGATGCCGAGGCCGCCGACCGGCTGAAGGCAGCCGGCGCGTTCTGAGGAACCTGGGACGATGGGCGCGTATATCCTCAGACGGCTTCTGCTGATCATCCCGACGCTCTTCGGGATCATGGTGGTGAACTTCACGCTCACGCAGTTCGTTCCCGGCGGCCCCATCGAGCAGATCATCGCCAATCTCGAAGGCCAGGGCGACGTGTTCGAGTCGATCGCAGGCGGAGGCTCGGAAGTGATCGACGGCGGCGGCGACAGCCAGTACGAAGGCGCGCGCGGCCTGCCTCCGGAATTCATCGAGGAGTTGCGGATCGAGTTCGGCTTCGACAAGCCCGCCTATGTCCGCTTCTTCGACATGCTTTGGAATTACGTCCGTTTCGATTTCGGTGAGAGTTACTTCCGTTCGGTCACCGTGGTTGATCTCGTGATTGAGAAGATGCCGGTGTCGATCTCGCTCGGCCTCTGGTCGACCGTCCTCGCCTATCTCGTCTCGATCCCTCTCGGTATCCGAAAGGCGATCAAGGACGGCTCGTCTTTCGATACCTGGACCTCGGGCGTACTGATCGCGGCCTATGCTATTCCCGGGTTCCTCTTCGCGATCATGCTGCTCGTCCTCTTCGCGGGCGGCACCTACTACCAGTGGTTCCCGCTGCGCGGCCTGACCTCGGACAACTGGTCCGATCTGTCTTTGGTCGGAAAGGTGCTCGACTATTTCTGGCACCTCTGCCTGCCCCTCGCAGCTTCCATGATCTCGGCGTTCACGTTCTCGACGCTGCTGACCAAGAACAGCTTTCTTGACGAGATCTCCAAGCAATACGTCGTCACGGCCCGCTCGAAGGGTCTGAGCGAGGGCCGTGTGCTTTACGGCCATGTCTTCCGCAACGCCATGCTGATCGTCATCGCGGGCTTCCCTGCCGCCTTCATCGGCATCTTCTTCGGCGGTTCGCTGATCATCGAAACGATTTTCTCGCTCGACGGTCTCGGGCGCCTTGGTTTCGAGGCCGCCGTCGCGCGCGACTACCCGGTGATCTTCGGCACGCTCTTCGCCTTCGGGCTGATCGGCCTTCTGGTCGGGATTCTGTCGGACCTGATGTATGTCTTCGTCGATCCCCGCATCGACTTCGAGAAACGGGAGACCTAGACCGTGGCCCTCCGCGAAGACATCGAGGAAACGCCGGGCACGCAGGCTCCCATCCCTGTGGTCGTGCCCGAGAAACGCCGCATGTGGCTCTCGCCGCTCAACCAGCGGCGCTGGCGGAACTTCCGGCGAAACAGCCGCGCGTTCTGGTCGCTGATGATCTTCGTGGCACTCTTCGGCCTGAGCCTCTTTGCCGAGTTCATCGCCAACGACAAGCCGATCCTGGTGAAGCACAAGGGCGAATTCTACATGCCCATCTTCAACTTCTACCCCGAGACGACCTTCGGCGGCGATCTCCCCATCGAGGCGCAGTACCAGTACGAAGACATCGAATGCCTGATCGTGACCGGCGGCGTGGTCGACTGTTACGACGACCCCGAAGGCATACTGGACGAGGTCGCGACGAGTGGCACGGCGCTCGGCGAACCCGTCGAGGCCGGCTGGCTGATCTGGCCGCCGATCCCCTACAAATACGACACGATCGTGGACATACAGGGCGCAGCGCCCTCGGCACCGGACGAAAACAACCTGCTCGGCACCGACGATACCAAGCGTGACGTGCTGGCGCGAGTGATCTACGGCTTCCGGCTCTCGATCCTCTTCACCATCATCGTCACGGCCGCGACCGCGGTCATCGGCATCATGGCGGGCGCGGTGCAGGGCTATTTCGGCGGCTGGCTCGACCTGATCTTCCAGCGCGTGCTGGAGATCTGGGGATCGACCCCGCAGCTTTACGTCATCATCATTCTCTTCGCGATCCTCGGGCGAAGTTTCTGGCTTCTGGTCTTCATCATGATCCTCTTCGGCTGGCCGGCGCTGGTCGGCGTGGTCCGCGCCGAGTTCCTGCGGGCACGCAACTTCGAGTATGTCCGCGCCGCCCGCGCGCTTGGCGTGTCGAATGCCAAGATCATGTTCCGCCACATGCTGCCCAACGCGATGGTGGCGACGCTGACGCTGCTGCCGTTTCTCATCACCGGCACCATCGGCACGTTGGCGGGGCTTGATTTCCTCGGCTACGGCCTGCCCTCCTCGGCGCCTTCACTGGGCGAGTTGACACTGCAGGCCAAGCAGAACCTGCAAGCTCCTTGGCTGGCCTTCACCGCCTTTTTCACCTTCGCGATCATGCTGTCGCTGCTGGTCTTCATCTTCGAGGGCGTGCGCGATGCCTTCGATCCGAGGAAGACGTTTTCATGAGTGGTTCGACGCGCTGCGCGCGCCGATCCGCTGGAGGGATTTCACCCCTCCAGACCACCCCAGAGTATTTTTGGGCCAATGATGGAGTTGCGGAGTGAGCGCGCTTCTGGAAGTCCGCAATCTGAACGTCTCGTTCCGCCAGGATGGAGCCGTGACACACGCGGTGCGGAACGTGTCCTTCGACGTCGGCAGGGGCGAGACGGTGGCACTTGTTGGCGAGAGCGGCTCGGGCAAGTCCGTGACTGCGCTTTCGACCGTTGACCTTCTTGCCGATAGTGCCGAGATCACCGGTTCGATCCTCTACGACGGCGCCGAGATGGCGGGCGCTCCCGAGCGCGAACTCCGCCGGGTGCGCGGCAATGACATCAGCTTCATCTTCCAGGAGCCGATGACCTCGCTCAACCCGCTGCACACGCTGGACAAGCAGTTGGGCGAGTCGCTCCTGATCCACCAGGGGCTGACCGGGGCAGCCGCCGGGGCGCGAATTCTGGAACTTCTTCACGAGGTCGGTATCGTTGACCCCGAGAGCCGTCTGAAGGCTTATCCGCACCAGCTCTCCGGCGGGCAACGGCAGCGGGTGATGATCGCGATGGCGCTGGCCAACAACCCGAAACTGCTGATCGCGGACGAACCGACGACAGCGCTCGACGTGACGATCCAGGCGCAGATCCTCGAGCTTCTGGCGAAAATTCAGCGCGAGCGGGGCATGTCGATGCTCTTCATCACCCACGATCTGACAATCGTGCGCAAGTTCGCGGATCGTGTGAACGTGATGAAGGACGGTGAGATCGTCGAGCGCGGCGAGACGGGCGTGATTTTTTCACGCCCCGAGCATGCCTACACGCAAAAGCTGCTCTCGGCGGAATCGACCGGGCATCCGGACCCCGTGCCCGATGGCGCCGAGACGATTGCCGAGACCGAGGGTCTGCGCATCTGGTTCCCGATCCAGCGCGGGTTCTTGAAACGCATCGTCGGCCACATCAAGGCAGTGAATTCGGCGACGCTGAGCGTACGGGCCGGCGAGACCCTGGGCATCGTTGGGGAAAGCGGTTCGGGCAAGACAACGCTGGCGCTGGCGATCATGCGGCTGATTTCCTCGGAAGGCACCGTGGTCTTCCAGGGCCGCGGCATCCAGGGATTGTCTTCGAAGGAGTTGCGGCCGCTGCGTGCCGACATGCAGATCGTCTTTCAGGATCCCTACGGGTCGCTCAGCCCGCGCATGACGGTCGAGGAGATCATCGCCGAAGGGCTTGGCGTCCACCAGATCGACCCGTCGCGCAACCGGCGCGAGATGGTGGCCGAGATCATGGTCGAGGTCGGGTTGGACCCGGCGACCATGCATCGCTATCCGCACGAGTTCTCGGGCGGCCAGCGCCAGCGCATCGCGATCGCGCGGGCGATGATCCTGCGCCCGAAGCTGGTGGTTCTGGACGAGCCGACAAGCGCGTTGGACATGACGGTGCAAGTTCAGATCGTCGAGCTTCTGCGCAACCTCCAGAAGAAGTACGGCCTGGCCTATCTGTTCATCAGTCACGACCTGAAGGTGGTGCGCGCGCTCAGCCACAAGGTGATCGTGATGAAGCAGGGTGACGTGGTCGAACAGGGCGACGCAGGCCAGGTCTTTGACAATCCGGCGAGCGACTACACGCGTGAACTGATGGCGGCGGCGTTCGAGGTGAAGGCGGTTGGGTGACGCGCGGATTTCTTGGAAATTTCAACTTAACCCCCTGGAAAGTTGACTTTTTCTTTACCTCCGCCAGTCGATGATAGGGGTGGGAGGACGGGGGCTTTACGGAATTTTCGCGTTAAGGATTTGTTAGGCGCTTGCCGGGACTTGCGGATCGTCGTGTAGCATGTTCTATATTTGTTCCTATGCCTGCCGCCGCCTCCTGGCCTCGTCCGCCTGCCTGCCTCCCCCACGCCCAGTTGGACGTGCCACCGAATGGCGTACGGGTCGCCGTGGCCGGTCTTGTGCTGGTCCGTCAGCGGCCCGGCACGGCGAAAGGCGTGATCTTCATCACGCTCGAGGATGAAACCGGCATCTCGAATATCATCGTCTGGCGCAAGATGTACGAACGCTTTCGGCGTGCCGTGATCGCGGGTCGCGCGCTGAAAGTGACCGGCCGGATCCAGCGCGAAAGCGGCGTCACCCATGTCATCGCCGAGAAGATCGAGGATATCTCCTGGATGCTCGACGACCTTGTGCGCACCGAACCCGCACGCGCCGCCTATCAGCCCTGAAAAAGCGGCAGCGCTGTCGTATCCTTGAGGTCCTCCATGACAAAGGACGCGCTGACGTCGGAAAGCTCGACCTTGCGGATCAACCGCTGGTACAGCCGGTCATAGGCCGCCATGTCGTGCACCCTGGCGCGGATCAGGTAGTCGAGATCGCCCGACATCCGGTGCGCGCCCAGGATCTCGGGCATCTCGCGCACCGCGCGGGCAAACCGCTCCAGCCACTCGGGATCGTGCCGATTGGTGCGCACCTGGATGATGACTGACAGCCCAAGCCCCAGTTTCCCGGCATCGAGCAGCGCCACCCGCGCCCGGATCAACCCGCTGTCCTCCAGCCGCCGGATGCGCCGCCACGCCGCATTCCGGCTCAGGCCGACCGCTTCGCCCAGGACCTCGAGGCTCTGTCCGGCGTCGCGCTGCAATTCGCTCAGGATACGCCGATCAATATCGTCAATAATCTCACTCATCCTAAAATAATTAGGAAATTATCTCACAAGATGCCAGATCCAAAGGCATCTTTGGGAAAACACAACGCCCTCGCCATGAGATACAGGCTCAACACCGAAGGAGTTCCGCCATGATCGCCCGCCTGTTTTTCGAGCACCCCGCAAAAGTCGATGAAAGCTACCTCCAGCACGCTCGCTTCGCCACACGCTTCTCCCTGACACTCTTTGCCGCCGCCGGTGCAGCGCTGGTCCATGCCGTAATTCCTGCACTCTTCGAGAAGACTGCCAGCCGCATGGTCGCCGACCTCCATGCCCGGACCCACAACCGCGGCTGACACGCTTCTGCCACGCGCGCTTCGAGATGCCGCCACAATGCGGCGCGACACTGGCCTCGACACCTGCCCGAGGAAAGCCGCGCCATGCTCATTCGCGATCTCAAACACAAGATCGGCCGCACCCACCGCATCCACCCGGCCGAGGTCCGATTGCCGGTGAGGCTTGGTCACCGGGACGCCGAGACGCTATTTCTGGAACCGCTGAAAACCCAGCTTGCAGCCGCGGGTCTCGGCACCGTGCTTTCCTGCGAGCTCCGCAAACGCGCTTCCGGCGAGGTGATCGGTGTCAACCTCTTCCTCGGGCTGACGAAGCCGGGCAAGGACACGCTTGAAACCGTCGCAAGGATGCTCGAGGCACTCTCGGCGCCCTGCGGCTCATCGATCCGCCTCTCTGACGCCACGGGCATGCCTCTGATGTTCGGCCTGGCCGAGGGGCTGGAGCTTTCCATCGACAGTACCTGCGGCCCCGATGCCGCCGCTCAGCGCGCCTTTGCCATGACTTGCCGCGAAACCGCCGAGAAGATCGGCGTCAATCGGGGTTGGTCGGATAGAGGCGGGCGGACCCGGTTTTTCTTCTACAGCGAAAACCTGCCCGCCATGCGAAAGGGCCTTGCGAGAATACTGGAAGATCATCCCGAATTCAGCGGCGCGGCCTTGCGACGTTTGGCCTGACGGCATCCGATTGCCTCTGGCCGGGTCCTTGCCTATAGCTCTTTCCGAACTGCCAGGGAGAGCGCTCGATGACCCAGACCCGCACCGAAACCGACAGCTTTGGTCCGCTTGAGGTTCCCGCCGACAAGTACTGGGGGGCGCAGACGCAGCGTTCGCTGATGAACTTTCCCATCGGCTGGGAGAAGCAGCCCGTCGCGATCGTCCGCGCGCTAGGCGTCATCAAGCAGGCCTGCGCCGAGGCGAACAAGGCATCCGGCAAACTGCCCGCCGAGATTGCTGATGCCATGATCGCGGCCGCCGGTGAAGTGGTCGCGGGCAATCTCGACGAACACTTCCCGCTTGTCGTCTGGCAAACCGGATCGGGGACGCAGTCGAACATGAACGCCAACGAGGTCGTCTCGAACCGCGCCATCGAGATGCTTGGCGGCGAGATGGGCTCGAAGGAACCGGTGCACCCCAATGACCACTGCAACATGGGGCAATCATCCAACGACACCTTCCCCACCGCCATGCATGTGGCGACAGCGATGACCGCGCGCGACGTTCTTCTGCCCGGATTGAAAAAACTGCACGCCACGCTCGAAGCCAAGGTCAAGGAGTTCGACGGCATCATCAAGATCGGGCGCACGCACACGATGGATGCCACGCCCCTGACGCTGGCGCAGGAATTCGGCGGCTACGCCCACCAGGTCGCCAAGTCGATCGAGCGGGTCGAAACCGCTCTTGGCGACATCTACGAGCTTGCCCAGGGCGGCACGGCGGTCGGCACCGGTCTCAATACGCCCAAGGGCTGGGGCGAGGAGGTCGCCGCCAACATGGCCCGGATCACCGGCCTTCCCTTTGTGACCGCGCCCAACAAGTTCGAGGCGCTGGCCGCTCATGACGCGATGGTGGCGATGTCGGGCGCTCTGAAAGCCGCTGCCGCGAGCCTGTTCAAAATCGCCAACGACATCCGGCTTCTCGGTTCGGGCCCGCGTTGCGGTCTTTACGAGTTGCTGCTGCCGGAAAACGAACCCGGTTCGTCGATCATGCCCGGCAAGGTCAACCCGACGCAGTGCGAAGCCATGACCCAGGTTGCCGCGCATGTCATCGGCAACGATGCCGCAGTTGGCTTCGCCGGCAGCCAGGGCCATTTCGAGTTGAACGTCTACAAGCCGATGATCGCCTATAACGTATTGCAATCCATGCAACTTCTCGGCGACGCGGCAAGCGCCTTCAACGACAATTGCGTGGCCGGCATCCGTGCCAATACCGACCGGATCGAGAAGCTGATGCGCGAAAGCCTGATGCTGGTAACCGCCCTTGCGCCGACCATCGGCTATGACAATGCCACGACCGTCGCCAAGACCGCCCACAAGAACGGCACGACTTTGAAGGAAGAAGCAATCCGGCTCGGCTTCGTTGACGAGGCGACCTTCGACCAGGTTGTGCGTCCCGAGAAGATGATCGGGCCGAAGTGAGCAAGGTCGTCAGCCTCTCGAAAGCACGCAAGTCCCGCGCACGCCAGGCAGCGCGGAAAGAGGCCGACGCCAACGCAGTGAAATTCGGACGCAACAAGGCAGAGAAGGCCAGGGACCGGGCCGAGGCGAAGCAATCCGCGAGCGACCTCGATGGTCACCGGCGCGAATGAGCCGCCCGGTAAAACGCTCGCTGACGCTCCGCGGCCACCGCACCAGCGTCACACTCGAAGACCCGTTCTGGCAGGCGTTTCGCGACATTGCTGCGGGGATGAACCGGCCAATCAACGACCTCGCCGCCGAGATCGACGCGGGGCGCGACCTCGACACGGGCCTGGCGACCGCGATCCGGCTCTTCGTTCTGGCGTACTACCGCGATGCCAAGCGCTGACGCAGGGCGTGCCTGGCACCCGGCGCCTGGAATCAAGCGGGCGCCACGCGCAGCCGTATCCCGTCCCTTGCCCGCACCGTGAGATGCGCGACCGGGACCGGTATCTCCGTCACCTCGAACCGGAACGCGGCCATAAGCGCCGCAACCAAGACCGTCGCTTCCGCCATTGCAAATCCGGCACCCGGGCAGACCCGTGGACCGGCCGAGAACGGCAGCCATGCCTCGCGCGCAGGCTTCCCGCGTTCCCATCGCTCCGGGTCGAAGGCATCCGGATCAGCCCAGAGCAATTCATGCCGCCCCAGATGCCAGGGTGAAACCACCACCTGCGCGCCGGGCTTCACCGCCCGCTGTCGGAAGGTTTCCTGTCCTGCCGTTTCGCGCACAAACATCGGCACCGGCGGATAAAGCCGCAGGGTTTCGCGCAACACGTTCCGAGTAACCGGCATCTTCGACAGCGACGCAAACCCCGGTTCCGCCATGAAAACCTGCGCTTCCTCGCGCACACGTGCGCCCCAGTCCGGCGCCGCCGCCAGGCACCAGAGCGCCCAGCCCAGAAGCGCGGCGCTCGTCTCGTGCCCTGCCAGAAAGAAAATCGCGACCTGATCCACCATCTCGGCCTCGGAAAACCCCTCGCCTGTTTCGGGATCGGTCGTCGTCATGATCCGCGTCGCAAGGTCCTCGGGCGCGTGCCCGGCCTCGATATCGGCTTGCCGCGCCGCCACAAGTTCCGCCACCAGTCCGCGCAATCGGGCTGCCGCCTCCCGCGCCCGCCGCGGATGATGAACCGGCCACCAGGGGAGAAGCGCCGAGATCGTCGCCACCGGCTGAACCCGCTGGAACGCACGGAATGCCTCGAAGGTTTCCCGCGCCAGATCATCGTCGATCGTTCTTGAGAACAGAGTTCTGAAGATGACGTCCGCCGTTGCATGGCTCGCCATTTCTTCGACATCAAGCACACCCTCGCCGACACGCGAAATCACTGCGCGGGCCGCCTCGATCATCGCCGGAAAGCCGTCCTTTACCCGACCACCCTCGAAAGCCGGGTCGATGATCCGGCGTTGATGCGCCCATTCCGCGCCGTTGGTCACGAAGACAGACCGGCCCAGCAATGGCCGTAGCCCCCGCGTCACCCTGTCTGACTTGGGGAACCGTTCGGGATGCTCGACAAGCACCCGGCGAACGAGGTCCGCTTCATTGACCAGATACGAGCGGAAGAACGGCGTCCGAAACTCGGCCATCTTGGCGCGAAAGAGCCGGTCGGGTTGCGCCGACAAAATGTCCTTTCGGAACAGGCGCCAATAGCGCCACAGCGATACGTGCCTGTCCCGTGCCCCCGGCTTTGGCGGGATCATTGAAACGTGGCGGAAGTTGTCGTCGACGTGAAGCGCGACGCAGGCACGTCGATCCGGCTTTGAGAGGACCGGCGGCCGTGAAATCGCTTCGCCAGCGTCAGTGGTCCCGCCGTGATCCTGAAATAATCGAAATCGCCAGGCCGGTCGAAGGCGCAAAGATACTGAAAATGCAGCTTGAAATACCGATACCTCATTCTCGCAAGGGTTTCGGGCGCCAGCGTCTTCGAGAATGCCGCCGATATGACAAGCGGCCATTTCTGACCCGAGCGCGGTGCGACGCCGGACACCGAAACCGGATCGGCAAGGGCGAAGGAACACCCGTCTCCGGGAGCCGAGACATCGAGCCAGAACCCCAGATCGTCGGATGTTGAAAGAAGTCTTAGATCACGCCTCAGCCGACGTGCCTCGGGGAGAAAACTCAACATGGGAATGACCTGCCCCAAGGTCAGCAGCGACAGCTCCGGGGCGGTCTCGTGAAACCGGTTCGATCGCACCAGGTCGGCCATCAGCGAGACGGCAAGCAGCGCACCCGAGGAATGGCCGACGATCAACACCTCGTCGACATCCTCGCGCATGGCCGCTTCGATCCGGTGGCGGAACTCGACCAGCCGCGCCTCGATCTCGTCCGGATAGGCCCCGCGCCGCGAGGCCGTATAGGCATAGTCGTGCATCAGGTAGTAAGCGAGTGTCTTGTCGTCATGGGCCCGGAACCAGCGCAGGATCGAGATGGTCACAGGAAGGAATATCATCCAGAAAATGCCCGCCGCGACCAGCGCCCACCCGAAGCCTTGCACATCCGGCTCGAACCCGACCAGCCCCACCAGGCCCGAGACGCCGGCGACGACCAGCCAGCCGGCGAAACTGCCCAGCGCCGATGCAACCAGCATCGCCGCAATGAGCTGCGCCAGCAGCATCGCAACGGGGTAGAGCGCGGCCAGTACCGGCCCCTTCGCCAGCCATGACAGCCGCCGCAGCGTGCCGGTGGACAAATAGATCCAGGCCGTCTTGAGAAGCGCGGCATATGTTCCGGCAATTCCTGCCTTCATCGACCCCTTGACCAGGTCGTTCCACACCAGCACGTCGATCTTCGACTGGACGGTTGCGCCCTCGATTGCGGCGCGCACCATCCACCCCGTGTCGCTCCTGTCCGACTTCTGCTCGATCCGATAGCGAGCAATCTCGGCCTGTTTACGGCTCTCGGATCGGTAGAGTTCACGGTATCTTCTGGGCGGATGGGGATCGTAGCCGGGGATGTAGAACACCCGGCGCCGCGCCACGTGTGTCTTGCCCCGTTGAGTCATGAACCAAACCCTAGCGAACAGGCGTGAGCCGTGGAAGATGGAAAATCGCTGAAAGCCGCGGGAAACAGACTGTCACTCCTGACCTCTTGTCCAATGGTACTGGTTTTCCAAAACAAAGACATGAAGTTGAATGAATATTCTCCATGATCGCCAGAGGCTGGCCGTCACGACATTTGACCAAAATTGCACTACAGCAGGATGATCTGCGCCCTGCCGACTACTCAACCAAATTGTTGAAGCACCGGGAACTTCTCGTTCAGCCACCAGGCGAAATCGGTGAACTTGCCCGTCATCATCAGCAGCCCCACAGTCCATAGCAGCAAACCCATGATCCGCTCGATCCGGTCCATGTGCCGCTTCATCCACGCCATGAGCCCCTTCATCGACGGGAAAAAGGCCGCGACCAGCAGGAACGGCACCCCAAGCCCGATGGCATAGGCGAACAAGAGAACCGTACCGCGCGCCACGTCCGCTTCGCTTGCCGCAATGGTCAGGATCGTGCCCAGGATCGGCCCGATGCAAGGCGTCCATCCGAAGGCGAAAGCCAGCCCCAGCACATAGGCGCCCAAGGCGGAGCCACCGCGGTCGCCGGCATCCATGCGAAGCTCGCGATCCATGAAGCCGATCCTGTAGACACCGATGAAATGCGCCCCGAACACCATGATGATCGCACCCGCGGCAATCACGAACCAATCCTGGTTTGTCAGGAAGAAGCGGCCGAATGCGCTCGCGGTAAATCCGAGGATCAGAAAGACGGTGGAAAGCCCCAGAACAAAGAACGCCGCTGCCCCAAGTGCGCGGCCGCGCGACGCGGTGTTCTCCATGTCGCTCACGGTCACTCCGCTCATGTACGCGATGTAGGGCGGCACTATCGGAAGCACGCAAGGGCTGAGAAAGGACAATACCCCGGCCAGCACCGCAACCAGCATGGCCGGCAGCAAGCTCGCGTCAAAAATGTCTACTCCAAGCATGGTTTGTCCTGACCGACTGTCCCGACTACATATGGCAGATGACGATGCGCGTCATGTCTCGCGCGCTCACAACTCGGTGGACGGACTGTAACATGTGGTTTTCGGGCTGGACATGACGACGAACAATACGCTCGACACCTGCGGGTTGCTCTGCCCGTTGCCGGTTCTCAAGGCGGCCAAGCGGCTTCGCGCAATGGCGCCCGGCGCGACTCTTCGAATGCTTGCGGATGATCCGGCCGCAATCATCGACGTACCGCATTTCTGTTCCGAACAGGGCTATGATCTCGTGTCATCCGAGGACGCCGGCGGCATCCAGACCTACGTGATCCGCAAGACCTGAGCGCCTCCCCCCGTGCCCGAGGCCCGGAGGGGAGAACCACGTTATCGCCCGATAGACCACCAACCGCGGCGGCGCGGCTTCGACGCCTCGTCTGGCGCGTCCCCGGCATCCGCCCCTGCCGTTTCCAGTTCGGGCGCGGGTTCGGGCTCCTGTGCAGGCTCTGGCTCGGCCGAGGATTCGGCGACGGACTCCACTACCGGTGCCTCTGCATCCGCCTCGGCAGTTTCCGGTTTCGGGGCGGCCTTCTTCCTCGTGCGTGTCCGCTTGGGCTTGGCCTTGGGCTCTTCCGTCTCCGCCACCGGCTCGGCGGCATCCTCGGCGGGTTCCGACGGAGCCTCGTCCCGTGCCTCCACCTCGCCAACAGGTTCGGCGTCCTTTTTCTTGCGACGCGAGCGCGTGCGCTTGGGCTTCTCTACCGCTTCGACGGCTTCGCCCTCATCCTTCGAGGAGGCGTCCTCCGCCACGACCTCGTCGGCCTTTGCGTCATCGCCCTGCGTTTCGGGCTCCGAGCCATCCTCGGCGGCATTCTCCTCGGCCTTCAGATCGCCGTTCTGCCCGTCTCCGCCCTTGCCGCGACGGCGCCGGCGACGGCGGCGTTTCTTCTTCGGCCGATCCTCGTCGGACGGCTGGTTCTCGGAGGTGACCGCATCATCGGCCTCGTCTTCCTCCATCAGCTCCTCATCGAGATCAGCCATCAGCGACGCATCGACGGAAACAACATGCGAGACCGCTTCCACGTTCCGGGTCGCCGTCTTGAACTTCTCGACAGAGAAATCCGGGGCCACGAGATGCGGGTCCGCCTCGAGGCGCACCGCCATGCCGTAACGTGCCTCGATATGCGCTATGTGCTCGCGCTTCATGTTAACAAGGAAGTTCACGATGCTGACAGGAGCCTTCACAAGAACCTCGCGCGACCGGCGGCGCACGCCTTCCTCTTCAAGCTGGCGCAGTATGGTCAGCCCCACGCTGTCGTCGGACCGGATCAGCCCGGTGCCGTGGCAGGCGTGGCAGGGTTGCGTCGATGCTTCCAGCATGCCCGGCCGGAGCCTCTGCCGCGACATTTCCAACAGGCCAAAGCCCGAGATCCGGCCCACCTGGATACGCGCGCGGTCGGTCTTCAGCTTGTCCTTGAAACGCTTTTCGACCGCGGCGTTGTTCTTGCGCTCTTCCATGTCGATGAAGTCGATCACGATCAGCCCCGCAAGGTCGCGCAACCTCAACTGCCGCGCCACTTCCTCGGCCGCTTCCAGGTTCGTCTTGAGCGCCGTCTCCTCGATCGAGCCTTCCTTGGTGGCCTTGCCCGAGTTCACGTCAATCGCCACCAGCGCCTCGGTCACCCCGATGACGATGTAGCCGCCCGACTTCAGTTGCACGACCGGGTTGAACATCCCCGCCAGGTAGCTTTCCACCTGGTAGCGCGCAAAAAGCGGCATCGGATCGCCGTAGGATTTCACGTTCTTTGCGTGGGACGGCATGATCATCTTCATGAAGTCCTTGGCCGTGCGATACCCCGTGTCGCCCTCGACCAGCACCTCGTCGATCTCGCGACCGTAAAGATCGCGGATCGAACGTTTGATCAGGTTGCCTTCCTCGTAGATTTGCGCCGGTGCGATGGATTTGAGCGTCAGTTCCCGGATCTGTTCCCACAACCTTTGCAGGTACTCATAGTCGCGCTTGATCTCGGTCTTGGTGCGCTTGGCGCCCGCCGTCCTTATGATGAGGCCGGCACCTTTCGGCACCTCGATCTCGCCGGCGATCTCCTTGAGTTTCTTGCGATCCGCGGCGTTGGTGATCTTGCGGCTGATCCCGCCGCCACGCGCCGTGTTCGGCATCAGCACGCAATAACGGCCGGCCAACGAGAGATAGGTGGTCAGCGCCGCGCCCTTGTTGCCCCGCTCTTCCTTCACGACCTGTACGAGAAGGATCTGGCGAACCTTGATGACCTCTTGGATCTTGTAGCGCCGCTGGCGCTGGCGCCGCGGGCGCCGAATGTCTTCAGGAGTGTCGTCGTCCGCCACCGCCTCGATGGTCTCGTCCTTCTCGGCGGCATCGTCCATCGCGACGTACGGCGTGTCGTCCTCGTCTCCGTTGGCCGCGTCCTCGCCTTCCGGATCGACAACGTCCATACCGGGAATCTCGCGCGGCGCCTCTTCGTCAACGTCTTGTTCATCCGGGGTTTCACCCTCAGAAGCGTCGTTCTTAGGGGGCGCGTCTGCGGCAACGCTTTCGTCTTTTACCTCGACTTTTGCCGCCTTGCTCCGGGATCTGCGACGGCGGGAGGACTTGGGTTTCTCATCTTCCTCGGCCTCAGCTTCGGCCATAGCCATTTCTTCGGCGATCAGAGCCTCGCGGTCTGCAACCGGTATCTGGTAGTAATCCGGATGAATTTCCGAAAACGCGAGAAACCCGTGCCGGTTCCCGCCGTAATCGACAAACGCCGCCTGAAGCGACGGTTCGACCCGCGTTACCTTTGCAAGATAGATATTGCCGCTTAGCTGGCGCTTGTTCTCCGATTCAAAGTCGAACTCCTCGACCTTGTTTCCATCGACCACCACGACGCGTGTCTCCTCCGCGTGGGTGGCATCGATAAGCATCTTCTTTGACATATTGACTTTCCGCGCAAAATCCTTGCCTGGCCGGGTGGGGCCAAAGCTTTGATATTGCGACTTATTCTGGGGGCGACAGGACGCAGCTCGGTAATAGGCACCAGCCCCGTCAGGGACGGGGATATGCTAGATATATCCCACGCGCGCGTCATCGCGGTTCGTACTCCGGCATCCCCTTTGGGAGATGCCCGTTCAAGGCCCGGCAAAGCGCACACGCTGCTCGGGCAATTCAGTTTTGACCAAACGGCCACTCATGCCGGACCAGAGACCGCAAACATGTCGGTTAACCTTCTGGAACGGCGAAACTTCTCGAGGCGGTGCGTGACACAAGTGTCCGCACGCCTTCTTTCGTCAACATAAGGGCTGGGGAGTGGAAATTACAACGATGAATTTCTTCTGACGTGAATTTGCCGCGCCGCCACCGTCAATCGGGCAACGGGAACGCGACCGGCGGCTAGTGTCGCATGCCGCTTTCTTCCGGTTGGAGTTGCTGCGGGGGTCGCGAGGGGTGGACCCCCTCGCACGGATCGGCGGGCGAAGCCCGGCGAAACGCCTCAGAGATAGTCCGAGCGCTGCAACCCGTATTTGGCCATCTTCTCGTTCAGCGTGCGGCGCGGCAGGCAAAGCTCATCCATCACGTTGACAATCGAGCCGCGGTGCCGCCGCATCGTGTTGTCGATCAGCATTCGTTCGAACGCCTCGACATATTCCTTCAGCGGCTTGCCTTCGGTCGTGACGGTGAAATCCGCCGTTTCCTCGTTGTCGGCCATCAGAAGCGATGCGATCGTGCCCGAGCCACGGCGCGACTGAAGAACAGCGCGCTCCGCGATGTTGATCAGCTGGCGGATATTGCCCGGCCACGGTGCCTGCAGAAGCTGGGCTGCCTCTTGGGCCGAAACCTCGGGCGCATCGCAGCCGTATTCATCGGCGAACTGGTCCGAAAAACGCTGGAAAAGCATCAGGATGTCTTCACCGCGCTGGCGCAGCGGAGGCAACGTGATCTTCATGGCGGCCAGCCGATAGAAAAGGTCCGGACGCAAGGCATCCTCGCAGGTCCGGCCTTGTTCCTGCAGGTTGCAGATAGCAACGATGCGTGTCTCGGCGGGCGTGCCCTGCTCGTTCATCCACGACAAGAGCCGAGCCTGCAACTGCTGCGGCAGCGCCTCGATATCCTCAAGTACCAGTGTACCGCCGCGGGCCTCTTCCAACAGCGGCAACTGCCCGCCCGCCTCCACCGGCCCAAACAACCGGGCCGCGAGCGTGTCCGGGTCATGGGCGGCGCAGGAGAACAGAACGAACTTCTTGCCCGCCTTTGCGCCCACGGCATGAAGCGCGTGTGCCACCAGGGTCTTGCCCGTACCGGTCTCGCCTTCGATAAGAACGTGGCCGTCGGCCTGGCCGAGATCGAGTATGTCCTCGCGCAACCGCTCCATGACCGGAGAGGTTCCGATCAGCTTCTTCATGATGCCGGTGCCGTCGGAAAGCTCCTTGCGCAGCGCCCGGTTATCCAGCGTCAGGCGACGCGCATTTGCGGCCTTCTTCGCCAGTTCGGTCATCTTGTCGGGGTTAAAGGGCTTCTCGAGGAAATCAAACGCGCCGACGTGCATCGCCTCGACCGCCATCGGCACGTCGCCGTGCCCGGTGATCATGATCACAGGCAGCGCGCTGTCGACGCTCATTAGCCGCTTGAGGAACTGCATTCCGTCCATGCCTGGCATCTTGATGTCGCTGACGACCACGCCCTGGAAATCCGAGCCGAGCGACTTCAGCGCCTCTTCCGCCGAGCCGTAGGTCTCGGTGTCAAATCCCGACAGCGCCAACCACTGGCTGATCGACTGCCGCATATCCTGTTCGTCGTCGACGATCGCGACCTTCATCGGATGGCCCATAAGTCGTTCTCCGTCTGTCATTCGGCCGCCTCGCTGACTTTCGCCGCGAGCGGCAAGGTGATCTCGAAAACCGCCCCTCCGTCCTGACCGTTCCGGGCGGTCAGGCGACCGCCGAGGTCGTTCACGATACCAGAGGAAATGGCAAGCCCCAAGCCAACGCCGTCGCCCGGGGCCTTGGTGGTGTAGAAGGGCTCGAAGAGATTGTCGAGATCCTCGATACCGCTGCCGTTGTCCCGAACGGTTATCATGGCGGCATCTCCCACGGCGAGCAGTATCTTGACCTCGGGTGACGGCGTCGCCTTGGTGGCGTCCAGTGCGTTTCGCAACAGGTTGACCAGAACCTGTTCAAGGCGGATCCGATCGGCACGAACCATCACCGGATCGCGCGGCAGAGATGCCGAGATCTCGACATCCCTGCGTCTGAGTTGCGGTTCCATCATCGACAGCGCCGAGGACACGCTGTTCCTTGCATCTATGGTCTCGAAGGCGTCTCCGCCCTTCCTGGCATAGGATTTGAGCTGCCGCGTAATTGCACCCATGCGCTCGATCAGGTCGTCGATCCGCTGAAAGGACGACAGCGCCTCGTCAGGTCGCCGTCGCTGCAGCAGAAGCTTCGCACCGGCCAGATAGGTCTTCATCGCCGCCAACGGCTGGTTCAATTCATGGCTGACCGCGGCCGACATTTCGCCCAATGCAGCCAGTTTCGACGATTGCTGCAATGTCTGCTCGGCCACTTCAAGGTGCCGTTCCGCCTTCTCGCGCTCGGCGATTTCTCGCTGCAGCGCCTGGTTCAACTGGCGAAGTTCAGCCGACTCGCGCTGAAAGAACCTGAGCCGCGACGTGGTCTTCCGGTTCGCCATGTAGAACACGACGGTCATCAGAATCGCGAACCCCATGATTTCCAGCGCCAGGACGGTATTCACCCTCTCCCACGCCCCGGCATAGGTCGTAAACGACGTGATGCGCCAACCCTGGAACCCGATACGGCTTTCCTGCCGCATAACCGCCTCGCCCTGCACATAGGTGTCTATCGGGGTCCCGCCCCAACGCGCCGTGGCCCGGAAGGCCCGCTCGATCGCGTTCGGAACCGATCGCGCCGCAAGCGCCTCGCGTTCGGTCAGACCCCGCCACCGTGCCTCGGTCGCAAGAATGATCGTACCCTCGCTGTCGGACACCATGATCGCGTCGGTGAACCCCGCCCATGAGGTCTCGAACTTTTTCAGATCCACCTCGACCATGATCGCGCCGATCAGCGCGCCATTGCTCTCGATCTTGCGGGAATAGGCAAACACGCGTCCACCGGACTCGAGCAGGCTGGTCGTGAAAACGGTGTCGTTCGACCTGAGCGAGGCCACGAAATATGGTTCGCTCCGGTGAATTGAGCCGATCATCGCCCGGTCGGTCGCCGCAACCGCGCGCCCGTCGGAATCCAACAGCAACAAACCCTTGGCCCCAATCTCGTCGCGATACTCGATGAGACGCTGGCTCGACTGCGAAAAATCACCGGAATTCAGCGCCCCGATCAGCGTGGGATCGCGCGCCAGAAGCTGAGGCACGATCTGGCTGCGCTGCAATTCGCTGAGAATGTTGCCGGAGTAGAGCGCGAGGCGAACTTCGGCGCGGCTCCTCGTCGCCTCGGTGAAACGCGCGGTAAGGTACTGGTTCGTGAACCAAACGGTAAAGACCGCCGTGGCGATCAGCACGATCATCAGGATACGTACCCGCCAAGGCGTCAGAGCTGGCTGCGCACCGGTATCGTCCAGCGAAGTCATGTCCGGATTGTACTGTCCGCGACAGCTTCGCTCAAGCGTCCACCCCGGCGCGTGCCAGCGCGGCGAAAAGCGCGGTGCCGTCCGACATGCCAAGTGCGGGATCGGCAGCGCGCTCGGGATGAGGCATGAGCCCCAGAAGACGGCGGTTTTCCGACAGCAAGCCGGCGATCCGGTCGGTCGAACCGTTCAGGTCATCGGCATATCGGAACGCGATACGGTCTTCGCCCCTCAGCTCTGCCAGCGTTTCATCCGTCACAACGTAATTGCCGTCGTGATGCGCCACCGGATACACAACTCTCTGGCCCTTGGCATAACCGGCGGTGAAATCGCTCGCCGACGTCGCCACGTCCAGTTCCACGGCCTTGCAGATGAATTTCAGCCGTGCGTTCCGCATCAGCGCGCCCGGCAGCAGGCCGGTTTCGGTCAGCACCTGGAAGCCGTTGCAGATACCGATGCCGTAGCCGCCCCGCTCGATATGCGACCGGAGGGCCCCAACGATCGGCGAGCGTGCCGCAATGGCGCCGCTGCGAAGGTAGTCGCCATAGGAAAACCCGCCGGGAACGCCGACGACGTCGATGCCGCCGGGCAACTCGGTCTCCTTGTGCCAGACCATCTCGACGGCGAAACCTGCATTGCGGAAGGCCACCGCAAGGTCGCGGTCACAGTTCGATCCGGGAAAAACAAGTACGGCGGCTCTCATGGCAAGCCATTTGCCCGAATTCGGCGCGAGACGCTAGGCAAATGTTGCCCGCCGGCGTCGGGACATGCCCGTGTGCGACCTGCCCCGCTTCATGATCCATCCCACCCCTGGTGCCGTAACAACGCGCCAATCGAGCAAGGGAGCCGGCATCAGACCTTATCCGCGGATACGGACCTTATCCGCGGATAAGGTCGG
>JAJDOD010000024.1 GCA_022340315.1 Silicimonas sp.
ATCTTCGGCACATCCGTGCGCCCCCGCGCGCCGCCGAAGGCGGTGCCGCGCCAGACACGGCCCGTGACGAGCTGGAAGGGGCGCGTCGAGATCTCGGCCCCGGCGGGCGCGACGCCGATGATGACGCTCTCGCCCCATCCCTTGTGAGCCGATTCAAGCGCGGCGCGCATGACCTGCACGTTTCCGGTCGCGTCGAAAGTGTAGTCGGCTCCACCTTTCGTCAGATCGACGAGATGGGCGACAAGATCGCCCTCGACCTCGGTCGAGTTCACGAAGTCGGTCATTCCGAACTTCTCGGCCATTTCCTTGCGGCCCGGGTTGATGTCGACGCCAACGATCTGGTCGGCGCCCGCCAGCCGCAGACCCTGGATGACATTGAGGCCGATGCCGCCGAGACCGAAGACGATGGCGCGGCTGCCGATCTCGACCTTGGCGGTGTTTATGACCGCTCCGATACCGGTGGTGACGCCGCAGCCGATGTAGCAAATCTTGTCGAAAGGCGCGTCCTCGCGCACTTTCGCAAGGGCGATCTCGGGCAGGACCGTATGGTTCGAGAATGTCGAGCAGCCCATGTAATGCAGGATCGGGTCGCCATCGAGCGTCGAGAACCGGCTGGTGCCGTCGGGCATGAGGCCCTGGCCCTGTGTCGAGCGAATCGACTGGCAGAGGTTGGTTTTTGGATGCAGGCAATACTCGCACTCGCGGCATTCCGGCGTGTAAAGCGGGATCACGTGATCACCCGGTTTCACGCTGGTGACGCCTTCGCCCACTTCAAGCACGACGCCCGCGCCCTCGTGTCCGAGGATCGCCGGGAAAAGCCCCTCGGGGTCGGCGCCGGAGAGGGTGAATTCGTCGGTGTGGCAGATGCCGGTGGCCTTGATCTCGACCAGGACTTCCCCCGCGCGGGGGCCGTCGAGATTGACCTCCATGATCTCAAGCGGTTTTCCGGCTCCGGTGGCGACGGCGGCGCGTGTGCGCATTTTGCAACCCTCCCTTATGGTTCGGCTTGACCCTGCGCGACAGACTGGGCGAAATCAACGCCAAACAAGGATTTTTGCGATGACTCGGCTTGCCTGCCTTCTGATGTTGCTCGGTGCCGCCTGCGCGCCGGTTACCCCCGATGACCGAACCGGTGTCGAGATCGACCGACCGGTTCCGGGTGCGAGCGAGGGAGGCGGCTCGGGGCTTGCGGATGTCGAACTTTGCGACGCCAGCCAGTATCGTCCGCTTGTCGGGCAGTCGGTCGATGCGACGCGGTTCCCGACAGGCCCGGTGTTCCGGGTCTTCGGCGTGAACGATATCGTGACGCAGGACTACGTTCCGCACCGGACCAATGTCGTCTACGACGCGTCCCGCGTGATCACACGGGTGTACTGCGGCTGACGCCCGGGCTTCTTGAGCGGCGGAGGCACGAGATCAAGGAGTAGTGATCGAGCGGACGTTGCCAAGAGCCCGTGCCGTGTAGGACTCTGTCGGCTGACTGAAACACGACGGAGAGTCCCATGAAAGTTCTCTACCTGGCAGCGGCCTCGGCGAGCCTCGGGATCTCCCCTGTCGTTGCCGCGACATGGAAGCCTGATCCGGACCATACGGAGGTGGTGATCGCCTGGAAGCATGCCGGGCTTTCATTTCAGACGGCAAAGTTTTCGCTGGTGGACGGTGCACTGGACTTCACAAACGGCGATGTCGGATCCGCGCGCGCCGATTTCTCGGTTATTGTCGATAGTCTCGACGCCGGGGTGGCGCAGTTCACGAGCGACCTGAAGAGCGCGGATTTCTTCGATGCCGAGGCCTATCCCGCGATCCGTTTTCTCTCGACCTCGGTCGAGCAGACGGGCGAGATGTCCGTGCGGGCGACGGGCGATTTGACCGTGAAGGATGTAACCGGGCCGGTCACTTTCGACATCACCGTTCATGGGCTGGGCGCTCACCCGCTGGGCCAGTTTGCCGCAAGGTATTCCGGCGACTGGCTGGGGATGACGGCGACGGCGACGATTTCACGTTCCGCCTTCGGGATCGGCACCTTCGTCCCGATCGGGTCCGACGAGGTGAGCATTACCATCAATACCGAGATGCGGGCAGGCGGCTTCGAGTGAGCCGGACGTGTCACGGGCTGCGCGTTGCCTCCAGTTCGACCGAGACCCGGACCGGGTGCCTGACGGCGCTCTCGCTTTCGCCTCCGATTCCGAAGTCGCGGCGGTCGAGGGTGACGGTGCCAGCCATCGTTGCCCGGTTGCCCTCGATGGCAAGTGTGAAGGGCAGGGTGACGGGAACGGTGGTGCCCTTGAGGGTCAGCGCTCCGGTGGCGACATAGCCGCTCTCATCGCGTCTGATGCTTGCGGTGAAACGCGCCGCCGGATGGTTGGCCAGGTCGAAGTACTCCGGCTTCATGACCTCGTCGGTGACCGAGCCGAGGGTCAGCGATGCTATCGAGATCGTTATCTCCACGTTGCCCATGTCACCCTCGGCGGTCTCGTCGAATGAGATGGCAGCGGTCCAGTCGGCAAAAGTCCCGGTCACGTCAGAGCCGAACTGGTTGACCGTGATGGCGAGCGTTCCGCTGTCAAGGCGCCAGTCGCTCGCCACCTCGGCGAGCGGCGTGGTGGCGAACTGGCCGGGTTGCCGGTCGAATGTTCCGAGCGATGCGCCGATCACGAGGGCCAGGCCCCAGGCAGCGATCGCGCCGGCAAGGGGTGCAAGCCTGCCACGCGATCGGGGCTTTGCGCCGCCGGTCACGGTACCGGACCACATGCGCCCGAGGGTGGCGTCCTGGTCCATGACGTGATGTTTCAGCGCCCCGACAACGTGCAGGAGGATGGCGAGCGCCAGCACGCGGCCGAAGAGAACGTGCAGGCTTGCAGCGGTGGCGGCCACGGTCTCGGAGCGGGGGACGAATGGAAGGGTCTGACCGACGGGAAGAAGGATCGGCGCGAAGCCCTCTTGCGCGGCATGGCCAATCCAGCCGGTTAGCGGCACGAGGACGAGCGAGCCGTAGAGAAGCCAGTGGACTGTGTCGGCGAGGACGGTCTCGAACCGGCGTTCGGGGTGGAGCGGTGCCGGCTTCGGCTGGGTCAGGGACCAGACGATGCGGATGAGGGCCACGGCGAACAGGGTCACGCCGAGCGTCTTGTGAAGCGAGAAAAGCCGCGCTTTCCGGGCGAGTTCGTCCGTGGTGTCGTAGGGGAGCCAGTTGGCGACGAGGCCGAGCGGAATGAGCGTGAGGATGAGGAGCGCGGTCAGCCAGTGAAGAGCTCGGGCGACGCTGCCATAGCGGGTAGTGGAATTGGTGAGCGGCATGGCGGGTCCTCCGGCCTTCTTTCGGGTCTAGCCTCGAGTTGTCGCTGCTGAAACTCGAATTTCCGTGATCTGCCCGTCCTGGGGCGACTCGACAGGTGGCGACGCGTAGGTTACGCTGGAACAAATAGAGAACATCATGCTGCCCGCCGATGCCCCAGCGACGTATCCTCTCGCTCTGGTTCCCGCGACTTGCGGCCGAGCGTTGCCTGCGCGAGATGCGCGGTCTGCCGCCCGGCGCCTTCGCGGTCGTGGGCGACGAGCGCAATTCGCAGGTGCTGGTCTCGCTTTCAGTCGAGGCCTCGGCGGCGGGGCTGACGCCGGGCCAGCCGCTTCGCGATGCCCATGCGATGTGTCCCGATCTGCAAACGCAGTTGCGGAATGCCAATCTGGATCGCGCTTTCCTGGGGGTGCTTCAGCGCTGGGCGGGCAAGTTCAGCCCCTGGGTGTCCGAGGGGGCGCCCGATGGGCTGGTGATCGACCTGACGGGTTGCGCGCATCTCTTCGGGGGCGAGGCGCCCTTGATGGCGGAGGTCGAGGCCGATTGCGCTGACCTTGGCCTGACAGTGCGGGCGGGGATCGCCGATACGGTGGGCGCGGCCTGGGCGCTTGCGCGGTTTTCGGGCGTGGGGCAGGGGGTCGCCCGCTCGGGCGACGACATCGCACAGGAGGCGCGCGCCACCCGGTCGCGTGCCGCGAAGCGCCGGCACTGGGAACGGGGCGGCCCGCCGCCCGGCACGCAGGCGCCTCCGAACCGGAGTGCGCGCATCGCCGCGAGCGGGCAGACGCGGACCGCGCTGGCCCCGCTCCCGGTCGCCGCGCTGCGGTTGGAGGGGGAGACGGTCGCGACCCTGAACCGGCTGGGCCTGCGGCGGATCGGCGATCTGGCGGGCCAGCCGCGCGCGGCACTTGCCCGCCGGTTCGGGCGCAACCTTGTCCGTCGGCTCGACCAGGCATTGGGCGTCGAACCGGAGCCGGTCAGCCCGGCACGTCCGCCGGATCGTTTCGCGCTGCGCCTGACGCTGCCCGAACCGGTGGGACTGGCGGACGACATTCTTGCCACGCTCGATCGGCTCCTGCCGCCGCTTTCCGAGAAGTTGCGAAATGCGGGGCGGGGTGTCCGGCGCATCCGGATGGAGTGCCACCGGAGCGATCACACCATGGACGCGGTCGAGGTGGGTCTGGCGCGCCCCTCGACCGAGCCCGACCGCATCCGGCCGCTTCTGGCGATGAAAGTGCCGGAGATCGACGCCGGGTTCGGCATCGACATGATCCGGCTTGAAGCGGTGGTGACCGAACCGGTCCATGCGCACCAGCACCGGGGTCATGCCGAGGCGGCATCCGATGGCACGGCGCGGCTGGCGGGCTCGGGCGAGATGGCGGACCTCCTGGGCCGGATCGGGGCGCGGATCGGGCTGGAGGCGATCACACGGCTGCACCCGGCCGACAGCCATATCCCCGAGAAGACCGCGATGCAGATGGCCGCCGCCTGGTCGGAGCCCGCGGAGCGCTGGCCGCGCCCGCGTGGACCGCGGCCACTGGAGCTCTGGCGGCCCGAGCTTGTTACCGCAGAGGAGAGCCCGCACCTGCCCGCGACATTCCGCTGGCGGGGCCGGGTGTTCGAGACCCATACCGGGCTGGGGCCGGAACGGATCTCGCCGGAATGGTGGCTCGATGATCCCGACTGGCGCACGGGTGTCAGGGATTACTGGCGGGTGACGACGCGCACGGGCGAGCGGCTCTGGCTCTATTATGCGCACGGGGGAACGCTGTCGCCCGGCTGGTTCTGTCACGGCAGTTTCTGCTGAGAGGTTGCGCCGGCGTCGCCGTCGCGGTGAAGGAGGGGCGCTGCCCCTCTTGGCCTGCGGCCAATTCACCCCGGGATATTTGCGGACCGATGAAAACGCGCGCCGGCTTCCCCTTCATCGGTCGGGAAATAGGTCCGGGGAGGGCAGCGCCCTCCCCGGTGGATCGGCGCGCCGGAGGCGCGGCGAAACCGTTTCAGCCTTCCGGCAGGATCACCTTGTCGATGACGTGGATCACGCCGTTCGAGGTCTCGATGTCAGCGGAAACGACAGTCGCTTCCTCGACCATCACGCCGTTGTCGAGGTCGAACATGACATCGGAGCCCTGCACCGTGGTCGCGGACATGTCGTCGGAGAGGTCACCCGACATGACCTTGCCCGGCACCACGTGGTAGGTGAGGATCGCGACGAGTTGATCCTTGTTCTCGGGCAGGAGGAGGTTTTCGACCGTTCCCTCGGGCAGCGCCGCGAAAGCCTCGTCGGTAGGTGCGAAGACGGTGAAGGGGCCGTCGCCTTTCAGCGTTTCGACCAGGCCGGCGGCTTCCACCGCGGCGACGAGGGTCTGGAACGAGCCGGCCTCGGCGGCGGTGTCGACGATATCCTTCTTCATGGTGCCTGCAAGTGCCGGCAGGGCGATAAGCGCCGAAGCGGTCAGTGCGAGTGTTGTACGTAGCATCTTTGGTCTCCCTTGGTTCAAGCTGCGAATGCCTGTTTGGCATCGACAGTGATTACGATGGGACGAGGAAGCCGGATCATCGGCAAAGGATTGCATTGTGCATTTGACGAACGCCGCGGGGCGCCTAAGCCGCGACGGTTCGGAGCTTCCAGTCACTCTTGTGTGATTCTTTGTGAAATCCCGTGGGTGATGTTTCAGTAATCCGGCCTGGCCTGACGATGACGTGAGATGAATTGCGGTGTAATTTGCCAGATTGCAGTCTAGATTCCGGCGGAAGCTCAAGGAGGTCCCGATGTCCGGATGTTTCAAAGAAGATCTTACCTGGCGCGACGTCACGCCGAAGGCGGCGTGGCTCAACCGCCGACAGCTTATCGCTGGCGGTGCGGGTGCATTGGCGATGGGCTCGATTGTTGGGCCGGCGGCGGCGTCGCTGAATGCCGTCAAGACGGACTACGGTGCGGGTCTCGATCCAAACCCGCTCGAAGACATCACGAGCTACAACAATTTCTACGAGTTCGGCACCGGCAAGGGCGACCCGGTTCAAAACGCTCACATGCTGACAACCGAGCCCTGGTCGATCGAGATTGATGGTCTGGTCGACAATCCCGGCACCTATTCGATGGAGGATGTTCTTGAGGGCGTTACGCTTGAGGAACGCATCTACCGGTTTCGCTGTGTCGAGACCTGGTCGATGGTCGTGCCCTGGGTCGGGTTCGAGCTGGCCGATCTCCTCGGGAAGGCCGGCGTGCAGGATGGCGCGCGATATGTCGCCTTCGAGACCGCCTATCGCCCCGAAGAGATGCCGGGCGTCCGCAGCCGGGTGATCGAGTGGCCGTACCGCGAGGGTCTGCGGCTCGACGAGGCGATGCATCCGCTCACCATCCTCGCGACCGGGCTTTACGGCGAGCCGATGCCCAAGCAGAACGGCGCGCCCATCCGGCTCGTGGTGCCCTGGAAATACGGGTACAAGTCGATCAAGTCGATCGTGCGCATCTCGCTTGTCCGTGAGCAGCCGCCGACGGCGTGGAACATGTACTCGGCGCGCGAGTACGGGTTCTTTTCCAACGTCAATCCCAACCGCGATCATCCCCGCTGGAGCCAGAAGTTCGAGCGGCGGATCGGAGGTGGCTTGTTCTCGAAGAAGTTCGAGACGCTGATGTTCAACGGGTACGAAGAAGAGGTCGCGGGGCTTTACGAAGGCATGGACCTGATCAAGAATCACTGACGTGACCCAATTGACCTCGACACTGACCTGTCCCGAATGCGGGGTGAAGACGACGGAAACCATGCCGACCGATGCCTGTCAGTATTTCTGGGAGTGCGCGGCATGCCGGACCGTGCTGAAGCCAATGCCGGGTGATTGCTGTGTCTGGTGTTCGTACGGCACCGTACCTTGCCCGCCGGTTCAAGACGGCGACGGGTGCTGTGCGTGACCGCTGTTCAAAGGATCAACGCGGTTTTGGGTCGAGTGCGGCCTTGGGCGGTGTATTCCATCGCGGTCATGCCGCCGGCATGGTTCCTCTGGCTTGGATTGAGCGGAGGGTTGGGGGCTGAGCCGATCAAGGAGCTTGAGCACCGTTTGGGCGAGCTGGCCTTGCAGGTCTTCATCGCGGTGCTGGCCGTCCGTCCCTTGCGCGAGTGGACAGGGGTCAGCTTCCTGAAGTTGCGCCGAGCGCTTGGCGTCGTGACCTTTGCTTACGTCTGCCTGCACTTGCTGGTCTGGCTGGTTCTGGATGTTCAGATCCTCTCGGAGATATGGGCCGATATCGTGAAGCGGCCCTATATCACTGTCGGAATGGCGGCCTTCGTTCTGCTCGTGCCGTTGGCGGTGACGTCGAACAATCTGTCGCTGCGCAAGCTTGGGCCGAAACGTTGGAAGTCGTTGCACAGGATGACCTATCCGGCGGCAATCCTTGCCGCCTTGCATTTCGTGATGCTGGCGAAAGGTTTCCAGATCGAGCCGCTTGTGTATCTCGGGCTGGTCCTGGGACTGATTGCGTCAAGGCAGCGACTGCCGCGTCGAACCGCGGCAGCCTGAGGGTTCAGGCCGGAACAACCACTTTCTTCCCGCATTCTTCCGCTTGTCTCATGACTTCCGGAAGGTTAGGCACCCTGGGCTCCGGCAGTCCGGTTCGGGCGTCTGGAAGCGGCGTGCCTATTCCCGCGAAGAACTGCTCTCATCCTTGCGCTGTCATCAATTACGGGTATCGAGGCGATGATCTCGTTGTTCGATATCGTCGGTGCCGATGCCGGGACGGCGAGGGTCGCGGTCGCCGACAACATCGAGGCCATCCTCGATCGGCACCTCGTCCCGAAAGGTTTGTAAGAAGTCGTGTCTTCCGTTCCCCGCGCGCATGGATACTGTCGCGCACATGGACAAGACGACGATCACCCGCGCAACTCTGCTCATCATGGCCGTGTTTCTGCTTCAGCCGCTGGCAATCGGCGGCTGGCTGGCGCTTATCCCGGCGTTCAAGGCCGAGCTGGGCCTGACCAAGGGGCAGCTTGCAATCGCGCTGATGGGCATGCCGGTCGCGCTGATACCTTCGCTGCAAATTGCAGGGCGGGTGATCTCGTCCTTCGGGCCGCGCCGCGTGTTCCGCGTATTCTTTGTGCTGCAATCCTTCGCCGTGTTGTTGCCGCTTGCGGCCTGGAGCGTTCCGACACTCTTTGTTGCGCTATTTGTGCTGGGCGCGACGGCGGCTTTCCTGGAGGTCGCCATGAACGTCTATGCGGGGCGGCTGGAGAAGCGGGCGGGTCTGATGATCATGAACAGATGCCACGGGTTCTGGGCTCTGGGGATCATGGCGGGGTCGGCCATCGTCGCGCTTTTTCCGCTGTCGCCGACGGAGGTGTTGGCGCTGCTCGCGGTCGTCTCGCTGTTGGCGGGTGTGGCGGTTGGGCTGACGATCCCAAGGATCGGGGATCAGGACGAGACCGGCCAGGCGCCGCCGCGCCGGAAGTTGCCCGACATGCCGAAACCGCTGTTCTTCATTGGCGGCTTCATGTTCCTGGTTACGCTTACGGAAGGTGTCATGGCGGACTGGTCCGCAGTTTACCTGGCCGAGCGCTTGGATGACCCATATTCAAATGCCGGGATCGCGGTCACTGTATTCTCGGCCTTCATGGCCGGCGGCCGGTTCCTCGGTGATTGGCTGAAACGTCGGATGGGAGGCGTTTCACTGGCGCGGCTGACGACCGGATCGGCATTGGCGGGACTGATCCTTCTGGTGCTGCCCTTGCCGGTCTGGATGGCCTTGCCGGGTTTTGCCGCCGTGGGCTTCGGCATTTCCTCGGCCTATCCATTGGGCGTTTCGGCCATTGCGGCGCTGGATGACCGGTACGAATCCGCCAATATCGCGATCATGGCCACAGTGGCGCTAGGCGGCTTCCTGATCGGCCCGCCATTGATCGGCTTTGTCTCCGAGGCGTTTTCGCTGCGCGTTGCCTTTGCGACGCTGGTGCCAGGGCTTTTGATTGCGCTCTGGCTGACAGGCTGGCTTCGGCCTGAATCGGAAAGGTGAGTCTGCACGAGTCGCGGAATGCCGCGGCGAAATCGTCTCCCCCAACCATTTCGACATGCCCGCTGGGGGTGGCAGGCGACTGGAACCCCATATTTTGTTGGCTTTCAAAAAAATCGCAACTTTCTCGAAAAAAGCACTTGCAGGTTCGGGCACGGCTCCGTAAATAGCCCCTCACCGGCGGCGCAGAGATGCTCCAACGGGGCGCCAAACGGGCCAGCGGATAACTCCAAGGTTACGAGACGCAAACAACAACAGAGATTGATGAGGCGGGGCGCGCCGACAAAGTTAGGGCGCACTCAGTCGATTTTGTCTCTGCCGCTCTTTGAAATCGCTGGTTACTGAAGAGATATGTGGGCGGTTTGGTCCATTCGATGGATCAACTACTGCATATCGACTTCCTTAGGCTTCGGCCGATGATAGGAAGGTCAGCTTCACTGTTTGTACGGCTTCTGGTTTTCTGATGAAAACCTGGAGCACATCAAACAGATGACTCATTGGTCCTTAGCCGGATCAATGGATGTGCAGAGGTTCGAACGTCAAGGATAAGCAGGTAACTGCTTTTCAACTTGAGAGTTTGATCCTGGCTCAGAACGAACGCTGGCGGCAGGCCTAACACATGCAAGTCGAGCGCACCTTCGGGTGAGCGGCGGACGGGTGAGTAACGCGTGGGAATATGCCCTTCTCTACGGAATAGCCTCGGGAAACTGAGAGTAATACCGTATACGCCCTTCGGGGGAAAGATTTATCGGAGAAGGATTAGCCCGCGTTGGATTAGGTAGTTGGTGG
>JAJDOD010000026.1 GCA_022340315.1 Silicimonas sp.
ATCGCGCCCGCCTTCTGTGTCAAACTCACCGAACCCAAACGCAATCGAGAGTTCCGGCAGCGCGGTCGCGGTCCGGCCGCAAACCGTGGCGCCCGAGACGCTTCCCAAGCGTCTCGAAACGATGGTTTCAGGGGATGAGGCCGCATCGAAGAAGATCGACATCGCCCCAATGGCGCCGCTGCGATCTGCGCCAGCCGTTCCCACAGCGCCTCGGCAAAGCGAAGTCGCGACGCCGATGGTTGCGTCGCTTTCAATGCCTGGCCAATCCGACGCCCCGGAGCGAACGGTTGCGATGCCGCCAGACGAACCCCCGGTTCCTTCGCGCCCCGGCGATCTTGGCAAGCCGCACTTGTCCGATGCCCCGCTCGAATCGCCGGATAGGTCCAGCGTTGAGCCGACGCGCCATTTGCGCCGGCACCGGGATGTGGAACACCATGGCCACGACACGGGGCCGCGCGCCTCGGCAACATCGACTGCCATTGCTTTGCCCGTCGTTCCGGCCTCAGTGAAACTGGTGCCCGGCACAGACGGCACCATCCTGAAGGACCTCGGGGACCGATCGGTGCACGGCGATTCCGAACTGGTCTCGATCGAACAAGGCGGACGTGCCCGGGTCGCAGCGCCCGAGCATGTGCGACAAGAGCAACCGGCAGCTCGCTCGGTAGTCACTCAGATCGTGCAATCGGTCACCCGGTCGCAGGCATCGAACGTGATAGAAGTAAGGCTTCAGCCGGAGGAGCTCGGGCGAGTTCGCTTGACCTTGACCCCATCTGACTCTGGCATTGCAGTCCAAATTGTAGCCGAGCGCACCGAGACACTCGACCTCCTGCGACGCAATATCGACCTGCTTGCGGAGGACTTGAACAGGCGCGGCTTCTCCGATCTCGACTTTTCGTTCGAGGGTGGTTCCACGTCGCCGGATCGCGATTTCGAGCATCAGGCGGACGCCGAGGAGGGACCGACGCAGGAGAGCCTCCACCTGGCGGCGGTCGAGCCAACAACACGAAACACGGTGTCCCATTCCGGGCGCCTGGACATCAGGTTGTGAGACATGGACATCAATACGCAGAATGTACATCCGCTTAGTCCCGGCACCGCCGCGGCAAGTGCCGAGAGCAGGCCGTCGCAGATCATCAGTTCAGACTTCGAGACCTTCCTTCTGATGCTGACCACGCAACTCGAGAACCAGGATCCCCTCAACCCTATCGAAAGCCAGGATTTCGCAGTCCAGCTCGCCACATTTTCGAGTGTCGAGCAACAGGTGCTGACCAACGACCTGATCCGCGAACTGAAGGGAGCACTGGGTGCATCCGACCTCGCCCAACTGGCGGGATGGGTTGGGATGGAGGCGCGAGTGACCGCTCCGGTCCAGCTTCGGGGGCAGCCCGTCGATATCGCCGTGGATGTTACGCCCGGTTCGGATCGCGCCGAGCTTATAGTCCGCAACACCTACGGACTTGAGGTCTCGCGCGAGCAGGTGCCGACGACGTCCGGAACCTATTCCTGGGCAGGAACCGGTTCAGACGGAGCGCCGCTGCCGGATGGGGATTATTCGCTTGAGATCGCGAGCATCTTTCAGGGCGAGATAACGGGGACCCGCACTGTGCCGCACTATGTGCTTGTCACCGAAGCTCGCCAGGGCACAGACGGTATCGAGTTGGTGACCGGAGGCGGGCTTGTCGTCGCGGCGGACAACGTCTCGGGATTGCGGCAACCGGGTTCGCAGTCAGATCAGTAACCCCAGGACGAAAGCCGCGCCCGCGACCGCCGCCACCAGAATAGCGCCAGGCCACCTTGAGCCCGGCGCTGGCTGACTGGTCCGGTCAGCCTGGGCGATCAGCGCCGCCTCGGCCATCTGGGGAAGCTTCGGTCCAAAACGCGCCAGGACGCGCGCCGTCTGAACCAGGTCCCGCGCCAGCGCCTTCGGCCCGACGTGATCGGCAATGTAGCTTTCCACCACGGGCCGCGCGACCTTCCAGATGTTTATGTGCGGATCAAGCGACCGCGCTACGCCTTCGACGACGACCATCGTGCGCTGCAGAAGGATCAGTTCTGTACGAGTCTCCATTCCGAATTTCTCGGTTACCTCGAAGAGATAGGCGAGCAGACGCGCCATCGAGATCTGGCTGGCATCCATGCCGAAGATCGGTTCGCCGACCGCCCTTAGCGCGCGTGCGAACTCGTCCACATCGCGGTCAGGCGAGACGTATCCCGCCTCGAAATGCACTTCGGCCACCCGCCTGAAATCCCGCCGGATGAACCCGATGAGGATCTCGGCATAGACACGGCGGGTGTACTCGTCGATCCGCCCCATGATCCCGAAATCGAGTGCCACGAGCGTGCCGTCCGCCGCCACCTTCAGGTTTCCCTGGTGCATGTCCGCGTGAAAGAAACCGTCGCGCAGCGCGTGACTGAGAAAGGTGGTTAAAACCTTCTCGCCGAGCCGCACCCGGTCGTGCCCGGCCAAATCAATCGCGGCAACTTCACCCAACGGCAGTCCGTCTACCCACTCCAGCGTCATCACGCGACGTGTGGACAGAGCCCAGTTGACGGCGGGTACGCGAAAACCGTCGTCCGAGGCGGTGTTGGCGGCGAACTCGGCGGCACCCGAGGTTTCGAGCCGCAGATCCAACTCGCCCAGCACCACGCCTTCGAAATGCGCGATCACGTCCATCGGGCGCAGGCGGCGCGACCCGGGTGACAGAAGCTCGATCATTCTCGCGGCGAAATAGAAGGCGTCGATGTCACGCCGGAAGGCCTGCTCGATCCGGGGACGAAGGACTTTCACGGCGACATCCGAGTCGTTCTCGATCAGCCTTGCCCGATGGACCTGCGCAATCGACGCGGCAGCGACCGGCTCCGAGAACTCGGAGAATACATCCTCAACCGGTCTACCGAATTCGGTGGCAACCACTTGTTTCGCCACCGCGGTCGGGAACGGCGGTAGCTTGTCCTGAAGGACACGCAACTGTTCGGCCAACTCGTTGCCTACCACATCCGGACGGGTCGAAAGTATCTGGCCGAACTTGATGTAAGCGGGGCCGAGAGCGGTCAGCGCACGAGTTACCGGTGGCTGTTGCAGATCACCCTTGATCCCGAGCCATTTGAACGGCCAGCCAAGGACGCGCGCGGCGATGCGCAGCGATGCAGGCGCCTCCATCGCCTCAAGTACCTGCCGCATCGCGCCCGTCCGCTCGAAAGTTGCGCCGGTCCGGATCAGCCGGAAGATGTTGTGCGGCCCGCGCATGCGCTCAGAGTTTCCAGCCCGAGTGCAGGGCGGCAATGCCCATCGACAGGTTCCGGTACTTCACTTGATCGAAACCAGCCTGGCGGATCATATCGGCGAATGTTTCCTGGTCGGGAAACCGGCGGATCGATTCGACAAGGTACTGATAGCTGTCGCGATCGCCCGCGATCGCCTGGCCCATTCGCGGGATGACGTTGAAAGAGTAGGTGTCGTAGAGCCGCTGAAGTCCGGCATTAGGCAATTGCGAGAACTCGAGCACCATCATCCGGCCCCCCGGCTTCAGGACGCGAAAGGCCTCTGCCAGCGCATCACCGATCCGTGTCACGTTCCGGATGCCGAACGAGATCGTGTAAACGTCGAAGCTGGCGTCCTCGAACGGCAACGCCATCGCATCGCCGGTGATCCAGTCAAGCCGGCCGGTGAAAGCCTCGGCCTCGGCGCGCTTCCGGCCTTCGACCAGCATAGCCTCGGTCATGTCGGTGACCACGGCTGTGGCGCCGGGTGCGCGGCGAAGGAAGCGAAACGCAATGTCCCCGGTGCCGCCGGCGACGTCGAGCAGGCGCTGTCCGTTGCGAGGTGCAAGCCAGTCCATCATCGCGTCTTTCCAGAGCCGGTGAATGCCGACCGACATCACATCGTTCATTATGTCGTACTTCGATGCCACATTCGAGAACACGCCGTGGACAAGCCCGGCCTTCTCGCCCTCTCGGACGATACGTTCCCCGAAATGGGTGGTCTTGTCTTCTTCCTGGCTCATCGGCATTGCTTCTCTGATCCGGCCTCTTATACCGCCCGCGACACTCGGAGCCAGTGCAAGTTGATGTTGTCAGGAGAGATCTAGTGCAGAGAGTGCAAAGAAAAATCCGTTCCGACGCATTCGACGTAGCGGGAGAACCGTTCCATGCCTGAGCTTCCCGAGGTCGAAACGGTGCGCCGCGGGCTGGTCCCGGCGATGGAAGGCCATGTGATCGCACGCGCGGATGTCAACCGGCCGGACCTGCGCTGGCCGTTCCCCGATCGCATGGCAGAGCGGCTCTCGGGTGTGAGGATCCTGAGTCTTCGCCGCCGCTCCAAGTACATTCTCGCCGATCTCTCAAGCGGCGAAACCTTGTTGATCCACCTCGGCATGTCGGGCCGCATTCTGATCTCGGGCGATCCGCTTGGTCAGTTCCATCACGACCATCCGGCACCCGAGAAACACGATCACGTCGTGTTCCACATGGCGAATGGTGCGCGCGTGACGTTCAACGATGCGCGCCGGTTCGGCGCGATGGACCTGTTTCCCACCGCTCTGGGCGAGGCGCATCGGCTGTTGCGCGATATTGGTCCCGAACCGCTCGGCAACAGCTTCGACGAGATTTACCTGGCCCGGCAACTCAAGGCGCGGAAGACGCCTGTTAAGTCCGCGCTTCTGGACCAGAAGCTGGTGGCGGGGCTGGGCAATATATACGTCTGCGAGGCGCTGTTTCGCGCAGGCATCTCGCCCGTGCGACGCTCGGACCGGATATCAACGGCCAGGATTGCCACACTTGTCCCCCATATCCGGACGGTGCTTGAGGAGGCGATAGGGTCTGGCGGTTCCTCGCTTCGCGACTACCGGACGACCGGTGGCGAGCTGGGGTATTTTCAGCACTGTTTCGCGGTCTATGGCCGCGAGGGAAAGCCGTGCATCACGCCGGATTGCGGCAGCGAGATAAGGCGCGTTGTCCAGTCGGGGCGGTCAAGCTTCTTCTGTCCGCGGTGCCAAAGATAACTTGAACCCCCGAAAATGGCTGTTAACCCTGTCGTTTGACTCTAACGGACGAGAGCATTTTTCATGGCTTTTGAGACGATCATCGTCGAGACGGAAGAACACGTCACCACCATCCGTCTGAACCGGCCGGACGCGCTGAACGCGATCAATGTTGAGATGCTTGGCGAATTGGCTGACGCGGTGACCGAGGCCGCCGAGAACGACAAGGTGCGCTGCATCATCCTGACCGGATCCGAAAAGGCCTTTGCCGCTGGCGCGGACATTGCCGAGATGTCAGAGAAAACCTTCGTCGACGCCTTTGGCGAGGATCTCTTTACCGAACCTTCCGAGCGCATCCTGCGTTGCCGCAAGCCGATCATCGCCGCCGTGGCCGGATACGCGCTGGGCGGCGGCTGCGAACTTGCCATGATGTGCGATTTCATCATCGCGGCGGATACCGCCAAGTTCGGGCAGCCCGAGATCAATCTCGGTGTGGTCGCCGGCCTCGGGGGCACGCAGCGTTTGACGCGGCTTGTCGGCAAGTCGAAGTCGATGGACATGCATCTGACAGGCCGCTTCATGGACGCCACCGAAGCCGAACGCGCGGGGCTGGTCAGCCGCGTTGTGCCTGCCAAGAAACTGATGGACGAAGCGGTTTCTGTCGCACAGAAGATCACTGAAAAATCCATGCTCACCGCGATGGCGGTGAAGGAAGCGGTGAACCGCGCCGAGGAAACCTCGCTTCGCGAAGGGCTGCTGTTCGAGCGGCGGCTCTTTCACTCGCTCTTCGCGACCGAGGATCAGACCGAAGGCATGGCGGCGTTTCTCGAAAAGCGCGAGGCGCAGTTCCGCGACAAATAGGGGCTTTTCAAGCGAGCAGGAATCCCGTATCTCCCGCGGCGAAATGCGCGTGGAGCCCGCTCAGGCTATGTGTCCGCCGGTCCGATGACCGGTGACGGGTCGTTCATGCACTACGTAACTGAGACCCGAACGAAAGAGAGACACGATCCATGGCAAACTCGCCCCAGTCCAAGAAACGCGCGCGTCAGAACGCCCGCCGTCTGGAAGTCAACAAGGCGCGTCGCTCGCGCATCCGGACCTTCCTGCGCCGCGTGGAAGAAGCCATCGCTTCAGGCGACAAGGAGGCCGCCGAGGCCGCGCTTAAACAGGCTCAGCCTGAACTCATGCGTGGCGTCACCAAGGGCGTCTATCACAAGAACACGGCCTCTCGGAAAATGTCGCGGCTCGCGGCACGCGTGAAGGCCGTCGGCTGACTTCTGCCGACAACACGGATCGCGCCCGACCGGGCGCGATTTTTTTTCGCTGTGCTATGTCCATTGAGTCGGCACGGCAATTTCCGAGGTGGACCGGATTCGTTCGTGAGGCTTGGTCTGTCAAGCGCAAAGGCTTGTTGCGAGTGCCCACCGGAAACGCCAATCTCGGTTTTGCGATTCACTTCGTCCTGGGGGGACAGAGTTGATGGGAACGGGCAGTGGCCCGCTGGTCGGGGAGGTTGTTCCCGATGAAGCGTGGCGCATTCTGAGTGCGGAGAAGTCGGCCCGTCTCATTGATGTCAGAACATTCGCCGAATGGCAGTTCGTCGGTGTTGCTGACATTGGAGCGCTCGGACAGAAACCACTTTTTATCGAGTGGTCGTCTTTCCCGAGCATGTCCCGGAACCCTGCGTTCGAGGCAGAGGTCGAAGAGGCTGTCGGAACGGACGATCCGGGACCTCTTCTCTTCATTTGCCGGTCGGGCGCGCGTTCACTTCAGGCCGCGATGGCAGTTGCTGGTCACTACTCGGGGAAGGGTGTGGCTGTCCGCTGTCTTAACGTGGCCGAAGGCTTCGAGGGCGATCTGGACGCATCGGGACACCGGGGCGACCACAATGGTTGGAAGGCTCGGGGGCTGGCTTGGCGTCAGTCTTAAACAACAAAAAGAAGTAACGGGCCAAAGATGACAAACGAAGCTTGGGGTGAGATCCGTCAGAATCTCTTGTCTGCAGTCGGAAAGAACAACTACGTAAATTGGATTGAGCCGCTCGAACTTGCCGGGCTTGAAGGCGGGGTCGCGACTTTTTTCGTGCCCACGAATTTTATGGGCAACTGGGTGTCGCGGAATTTCGGGGATATGATCCAACGGGTTCTGTCGAACGCAGGACAGAATGTCTCGAGAGTGGAGTTTTCGGTGCCGAACGAACCGAAGCCTGCCGAAAGGAAAAAGACGAACGGTGTTGCGGCACCGGCCTCGCGACCCGCCGCCGCTGCCATCAGTGACGACCTGCCGGGCGCGCCGCTCGACAGCCGCTTCACTTTCGACAGCTTCGTGGTCGGCAAGCCGAACGAGTTGGCCCATGCAGCGGCGCGACGCGTCGCAGAAGGTGGCAGCGTTACGTTCAACCCGCTGTTCCTCTACGGCGGCGTCGGCCTGGGCAAGACCCACCTCATGCACGCGATTGCCTGGGAACTGAAGAATCGCTCGCCCGAGCTTCGTGTTGTGTATCTTTCGGCCGAGCAGTTCATGTACCGTTTTGTGCAGGCGCTGCGTGACAAGGACATGATCGCGTTCAAGCAGCTCTTCAGGTCAGTTGATGTGCTGATGATCGACGACGTTCAGTTTATTGCGGGCAAGGATGCTACACAGGAAGAGTTCTTCCACACCTTCAACGCGCTGGTCGATCAGAACCGTCAGATCATCGTCAGCTCGGACAGGGCGCCGACCGAGATCGACGGCATCGAGGATCGCATCGTAAGCCGCCTGCAATCCGGGTTGGTGGTCGATCTGCACCCGACCAACTACGAGCTGCGCCTTGGAATTCTTCAACAGAAGGTCGAGCAGTTTTCGCAGCAGTTCCCAAACCTCGAGATCCGGGACGGCGTGCTGGAATTCCTCGCTCACCGAATTTCGACCAACGTCCGTGTTCTTGAAGGCGCGCTGATGCGATTGTTTGCTTTCGGCTCGCTTGTGGGCCGCGAGATAACGATGGAGTTGACGCAGGATTGCCTGGCTGACGTCATCCGTCATAGCGATCGCAAGATCACTGTCGAGGAGATCCAGCGCAAGGTCAGCGAACACTACAATATCCGCCTGTCAGACCTGATCGGGCCGAAGCGAGTTAGGACTTTCGCGCGGCCTCGGCAGGTTGCGATGTATCTCTCCAAGCAGCTTACGTCTCGCTCGCTGCCCGAGATCGGGCGCCGGTTCGGCGGGCGTGACCATACAACTGTCATGCACGGCGTTCGCAAGATCGAGGAGTTGATGCAGAAGGACAGCCAGATCGCCGACGATCTGGAGATGCTCCGCCGCGCCCTGGAGGCCTGACCCTCTGATCGAGTTTCTTCCCTGGCTCATCGTGGCCGCCGTTGTGATCGGTGTGGCCAAGGGCGGGCTTGCGTCCGCGGCGGCGCTCGCGGTGCCGTTCCTGGCCATCTTCATGAACCCAGTGCAGGCCGCTGCTCTTGTGCTGCCTGTGCTGCTTGTGACCGACCTCGCAGCGATCTGGCTTTATCGTCGTGACTTTTCGACGCGCAACGTTCTGATCCTGCTGCCTGCGATGTTCGCCGGTATCGCCATTGCAACGGTGATCGTTCCCTATACGCCAGAGCCTGCGCTTCTCGCCTTCACCGGGGCGGTCGGTTTATGGGCTGTCTGGCGTCAATGGTTCGGGTCGCGGCCCCAGGGCCTGCAGAAAGCGGAAATTGTGCCGGGATTGCTGTGGGGGACGGTCGCGGGCATCACGACCTTTATCACACATTCCGGCGCACCGCCGACCCAAGCGTATCTCATGCCTCAAAACCTGCCGCGCCTCATCTTCGCTGGCACCATGTCGATCACCTTCGCGATTGCGAACTTTGCCAAGATCCCCAGCTATCACGCGCTGGGATATTTCGATGGCCTGGACTGGCCATTGGTCGGCGCGCTGGCCGCGATCGGTCTTGTCAGCACGTTCCTTGGCCGATGGATGGTCAAGACGATGTCCGACAGGATCTACATGCGGGTGATTGAGGCGCTGTTGCTCGTTCTTTCGGTCATTTTGCTGGCCAAGGCCGGGGCGGCGATCTTGTAAGACGCGCATGGTCTTGACCCCGCCGAACCTTCCGGCGAGATTCGCGCAAAACCATTGCGTGCGGGCGAAAAACCGATAGGTTCAACGCCCCGGGACAGACGGAGCGAGCTGATGGAATTCTCGATCGAGCGGGCGGCACTTCTCAAGGCGGTCGCGCAAGCGCAATCGGTGGTCGAGCGCCGGAACACCATTCCCATTCTCGCCAACGTTTTGATCGAAGCCGATGGCGATACCGTCAGTTTCCGCGCAACCGACCTGGACATCGAGGTGGTCGACCAGGCCCCCGCAAAGGTGGGCCGCGCCGGAGCGACGACCGTCAATGCCGTTACCTTGCACGAGATCGTCCGCAAACTGCCAGACGGTGCGCTAGTGACGATAGTCGACGACGGGGCGAGCGGGCGGATGTCGGTTGAGGCAGGGCGCTCGAACTTTTCACTGGCGACGTTGCCGCGCGAGGATTTCCCGGTGATGGCAAGCTCCGAGTACGAGGCGAATTTCGCGGCACCGGCCCCGGTCCTTCGGCGGCTTTTCGACAAGTCGAAGTTCGCCATCTCGACGGAAGAGACACGATACTACCTGAACGGCGTGTACATGCATGTGGCCGACAGCGGCGGCAAACAGATGCTTCGCTGTGTTGCGACGGATGGCCACCGGCTGGCACGGATCGACGCCGAATTGCCCGAAGGCGCCGGGAATATGCCCGGCGTGATCGTGCCCCGGAAAACGGTGGGCGAGCTACGCAAGCTGCTCGACGATGACGAGGCGCAAATCGCGGTAAGCGTGTCCGAGACCAAGGTGCGTTTCGCCACGCCGGGGATTACCCTGACCTCGAAAGTCATCGACGGCACCTTCCCGGACTACACCCGGGTCATACCCTCGGGAAACACGCGGCGGCTCGAGGTGGATGCCTCCGACTTTGCGCAGGCGGTCGATCGTGTTGCCACGGTCAGCTCCGAGCGGTCGCGCGCGGTGAAACTGGCGCTGGACGAAGACCGTCTCATTCTCTCGGTCAACGCGCCCGACAGCGGCGCTGCCGAGGAAGAGCTTGGTGTTGCCTACAGCTCGGACCCGCTCGAGATCGGTTTCAACGCCAAGTACCTGCTCGAGATCGCCAGCCAGGTGGATCGCGAAAACGCGGTGTTCCTGTTCAACTCCTCCGGCGACCCGACGCTGATGCGCGAAGGCAATGACGAAAGCGCGGTCTATGTCGTCATGCCCATGCGGGTGTGACATCCGTCGCAACGCTGACCCTGTCGCACCTGCGGTCGCACCGCCGGACAACTCTGGAACTGGATGAACGCCCGGTCGCGATTTTCGGGCCGAACGGGGCCGGCAAGACCAACATCCTGGAAGCCGTCTCGCTGCTGTCGCCGGGCCGGGGATTGCGCCGGGCCGGTGGCGACGAACTGATCCGGCGGCCCGAGGCGCTGGGTTGGAAGGTCACCGCGGTTGTCCAGACCAACGGTGCGGACCACGAGATCGAGACCGAAGCACAGCCGGGTCAGTCGCGCATGGTTCGCATCGACGGAAAGACCGTGCCGCAACTCGCGCTGGGAGAGATCGCACGCATTGTCTGGCTGATCCCGGCGATGGATAGGCTATGGATCGAAGGCGCGGACGGGCGGCGGCGGTTCCTCGACCGTATCGCGATGAGTTTCGTGCCGTCGCACGCGCAATCCGTGCTGGCCTACGAGAAATCCATGCGGGAGCGGAACCGGCTTTTGAAGGACATGGTGCGCGATGCGCACTGGTACGTGGCGCTTGAAAAACAGATGGCGTCCAGCGCGGCCGAGATCATCGCCAACCGCCATGCCACGCTGGCGCGGCTCCGCGCGGCGCAGCGGGATGCGGAAACCGCGTTTCCCGCCGCGGATCTTGAACTGACTCACCCGGATCGCGAACTGCCGGAAGGTCCGGAGGCCCTTGCGGTCGCACTCGCCGACGGCCGCCCCGCGGATTTGCGGGCCGGGCGAACCCTGATCGGCCCGCACAGGATGGACCTTGCCGCCAGCTATGCCGAGAAAGGCGTCGCAGCCGCCCAATGCTCGACCGGCGAACAGAAAGCCTTGCTGATCTCGCTCATCCTGACAAATGCTCGGGCCTTGCGCGAAGATACTGGCGCGCCGCCTTTGATTCTGCTCGATGAGGTCGCGGCGCATCTCGACGCCGCCCGGCGCGCCGCCCTCTATGACGAGATCACGGCTTTGGACGCGCAGGCCTGGATGACAGGGACCGGACCGGAACTGTTCCGGGAACTAGGCGACCGCGCCCAGAGTATCGAAGTCACCGAATCCGGCGGCGAAAGCCGCGTTGCGCTGGTGGATGCGCCATGAGAGTTCATCGGTCCGAAAATATCCTGGGGGTGCGCGAGGGGGTAAAACCCCCTCGCACGGATCGGCGCCGGAGGCGACGACGTACATGACAATTTCGATTTCCGACGCGGCACTCTATGCGGCAGCCCTGCTCATCCTGTTCCTCACACCGGGTCCGGTTTGGGTCGCCTTGATCGCGCGCGGCATGAGCGGCGGATTTCACGCCGCCTGGCCCTTGGCGCTTGGCGTCGTGGTAGGCGACATTCTATGGCCTCTCATTGCCATCCTCGGCGTCGCCTGGATCGTCTCGGTCTTCTCGGACTTCATGCTTGTCTTGCGCTGGGTGGCTTGCGTGACCTTCCTGGTGATGGGCTGGCTTGTCATCAAGCACCGCAACCGCACTATCGCTGCAGATAGCCGTCTGACACGGCCCGGCATGTGGGCCGGGTTTCTTGCCGGCCTTGCGGTGATCCTTGGCAATCCGAAGGCCATTCTGTTCTACATGGGCGTTCTGCCGGGCTTCTTCGATCTCGGAGGCCTGACCTGGAGCGACATCGCGGCGATCTGCTTCCTCTCGATGATCGTACCCCTGCTGGGCAACTTGTTTCTCGCCGTCTTCATCGACCGAGCCCGCCGCCTTGTCCGCTCGCCAAACGCACTTGCGCGCACAAATTTCGCCGCAGGTGTGTTACTCATAGCCGTCGGGCTGATCATCCCGTTTACATGATCATTGCGATTTTGGTTATATTGGTTAAACAATCTTACCAATCTGGAGATGACTGATGGAAATGCCTGTTCCGTCTCAAGAGATTATAGCCCGCAAAGGCAGAATCGTCGCTCGGCTGAACGACATCCTGGGACCGGATGCGGTGATCTCCGACGAACGTGAAACGCGCGCATACGAATGCGACGGATTGACAGCATACACCTGCCCGCCGCTATGTGCCGTTCTGCCGTCGACGACCGGAGAGGTTTCGGAGGTTTTGCGTATTTGCCACGAGGAAGGCGTTCCGGTTGTGCCGCGCGGCGCGGGAACGTCGCTGGCGGGCGGAGCGCTGCCAACCGCAGATGCCGTGATCCTCGGAGTGGCCCGGATGAACGAGGTGCTGGAGGTCGATTACGACAACCGCCTCGTCCGAGTGCAGACCGGCCGTACAAATCTTTCCGTTACGGGCGCCATCGAAGACGACGGCTTCTTTTATGCTCCCGACCCCTCGTCCCAGCTTGCCTGCGCCATTGCGGGGAACATCGCGATGAATTCCGGCGGCGCGCATTGCCTGAAATACGGCGTCACCACCAACAACCTGCTTGGGGTCAAGATGGTGCTGATGGACGGTACCGTGGTCGACATCGGCGGCGGCTACATGGACGCCGGCGGCTATGACTGGCTTGGCCTGATTTGTGGTTCGGAGGGTCAGTTGGGAGTGGTGACCGAAGCAACGCTGCGTATCCTGCCCAAGCCCGAGGGCGCACGGCCGGTGCTGATCGGCTACGCCTCGGCCGAAGTTGCCGGCGCCTGCGTCTCGGACATCATCAAGGCCGGCGTCTTGCCTGTCGCCATCGAATACATGGACAAGCGCGTGATCGAGGTGGTCGAGGATCATGCCAGAGCGGGCTATCCGAAATGCGAGGCACTTCTGATCGTCGAGGTCGAGGGATCGCCAGCCGAGATCGACGAACAGCTCGGCGTCATCAAGCAGATCGCGCGCAAGCACGACCCGGTCGAA
>JAJDOD010000069.1 GCA_022340315.1 Silicimonas sp.
AGCACGGAATAGACGTATCGACCCCGCGCAAACTGCTGAAACGCGCCCGCCTGCCACGGCTCGGAAAAGCGCTTTACGGCTAAACGCGCCTCAGGTCTTTGCCACTTCCGCCCAGCGCGCTTCCAGTTTCTCGATCGCCGCGATCCGCTCCCGTGTCTTGGGATGGCTCATCAGCCAGACTGGCGTCCCGGCGCCCCGCATCCCGGTCAGCTTCTCCAGCTTCAGAAATAGCGATTTCTGCGGCCCCGTCCCGATCCCCGACTTGACCAGCAACGCCGAGGCATAGGCATCCGCCTCGTACTCGTCCGACCGCGACAGTCGCGCGGCGAGAAGCGAAGTCAGGAAATTCGCGATCATGACGCCAAGACCGGGAATGAGACGCCCGAGGATCATGGCCAGCGCGGCGCGAATGGCGTTCTGCCCCGAGAAGTCGATCATCCGGCGGCGCGAATGCCCAAGGGCCACATGGCCCAACTCGTGCGCAATCACGCTCGCCATTTCCTCGGCCGTCACCTCGCCATCCCGGTACTTCTGGTAAAAGCCGCGCGTGATGAAGATGCGCCCGTCCGGCGCGGCAAGCCCGTTGACCGGCTCAATCTCGTAGAGATGGACGCGAATGCGCGGCAGGTCGAGCGCCGCCGCCATCCGGTCGGTCAGCCGTTTCAGGCCGGGATCTGCCAGTTCCGACGAGCGTTGGTCAAGCTCGGCCTTGGTCCGCCAGACCGAAAATCGGTACATGACAAGGGCGTAGATAATGGCCAACAAGATGGGCGTGAACTTCAACATCGCCCTAATATGGGGTCGTTTGGCGACGCGTCCAACGGTCACTCACGCGGATGTTCGCGCAACCGGCGAACAAGCACAAACCCCAGCACACTGGCGGCCGCGGCCGCGACCACGAACCCGGCGGCATCCGACAGAAGGCTCGCAAGTTCGGTGATGCCGGTCGAGAACTGGTAGCCCATCAGCACGTAGAACCCGACCCAGATCGCCTCACCGGCGGCGTCCCAGAGCGTGAAACGCATCGCGCCCAACCCACCCGCACCGGCGGCGAAGTTGACATAGGGCCCCAGTGGCGCCAGCGCCCAGGTCGAGAGAAACACGGCCTGCCCACCCTTCTTGGCCACCATGCCGCGCGCCCGCGTATAGGTCGCTTCCGCCTTCTGCCGACGCGAAGCCAGCCGTTCGATGGCAGGCCCGAAGCTGCGGCCGATCCGATACCCGGTCTGATCGCCCAGCACCGCGCCGCCCCAGCCCGCCGCCAGGACGCCCGCCAGCGACAAATCGCCCGCCGCGGCGAAGGCGCCACCCGCCAGCATGACAAGCGCGGTCGGTATCGGCACCAGGAGGCACGAGAGAAATGCCGAGAGCGCCACGGCATAGGCGCCCCATGACGCAACCAGGGCCAGCAGGCTTTCGGTCATTTACCTTGCGCCGCGCGGAAGGCCGCGATACCGGCTTCGATCTCGCCGATATACGCCTCGACCGTCAGACCTTTCTCCTCGGCGAGTTCCTCCAGCGTCACCCGCCCCCGGCCACCTTCCTCGAGCCGCAGAATATCCATCATCGCCTCGCGCGGCACGTCCCAACTGTGCGAGACAAACCGCGGCGTCATCCAGGCCGCGATCGGCTGCTCCTTCGCCACGTCGAAATCGCGCGCCTTTCGGATCGCGCCCACGCCGAAAAACACCGCCAGGCCGAGAACAATCGCGAATGCGAGCACGAGCAGCCTGTTGCGCCTCCAGAACGCCGCCATCAGCCCAGCACCTTCATGCCCTGCGTCAGCCCCGCAAGCGTCAGCGGCACCATCCGTTCCGGCCCGATGATCTCGCGGATCATGCGGGTCGATTGTGTGTATCGCCAGTGCTGCTCGGGCATCGGGTTGATCCACAGAAGGTCCGGCCATTGGGCGCAGGCGCGGCGCAGCCAGACGTCGCCTGCCTCCTCGTTCCAGTGCTCGTTGGCGCCGCCGGGGATCGCCACCTCGTAAGGTGACATGGCGGCATCGCCCACGAAAATGCACTTCCAGGAGGATCCGAACCGGTTGATGACATCCCAGGTCGGCGTGCGTGCGTTCCAGCGACGGCGATTCTCGCGCCAGACGCCCTCGTAAAGACAGTTGTGGAAATAGAAATACTCGAGATGCTTGAACTCGCTCCGCGCGGCCGAGAACAGGTCTGCGACCATCTCAACGTAAGGGTCCATCGAGCCGCCGACATCGAAGAACAGAAGCACTCGCACCGCGTTCCGCCGCTCGGGCCGGGTCTTGACATCGAGATAGCCATGCTCTGCGGTGGCGCGGATGGTGCCGTCAAGGTCAAGCTCATCCGCCGCCCCCTCGCGCGCCCATTGCCTCAGTCGCTTCAGAGCCACCTTGATCGCCCGCGTCCCGATCTCGCGCCTGTCGTCGAGATCGCGGAACTCACGCCGGTCCCAGACCTTCACGGCGCGCTGGTTCCGCGACCGGTCCTGCCCGATCCGTACGCCCTCGGGGTTGTAGCCGTAAGCCCCGAAAGGAGACGTGCCAGCGGTCCCGATCCACTTCGAGCCGCCCTGGTGACGCTTCTCCTGTTCGCGCAACCGCTCACGCAGCTTCTCCATCAGCGCCTCGAAACTGCCCGCCGCCTCGACCTCGGCCTTCTCCTCGTCGCTCAGGAATTTCTCGGTCAGCTTCCGAAGCCAGTCCTCGGGGATGTCCACCATCTCCAGCACCGCCTCGGCCGGAATCGCCTCGACACCCGAGAATGCCTCGGAAAAAGCGCGGTCGAACCGGTCGATATGGGCTTCGTTCTTCACGAGCGTTGTACGCGCCAGGAAGTAAAATCCATCGATGTCATAGGTGACAAGGTCGGCCGCCATCGCCTCGAGAAAGCCAAGGAACTCTCGCGGGCTGGCCGGAACACCGGCCCGCCGCAATGCTTCGAAGAAGGGCAGGAACATCAGCCCGCCAGCCGCTCGATCAGCAAGGTCAGGAATACGCCCAGAAGCGCACAGGCGATCCCGTACCCGGCGGCGTATTGCGCCATGTCGAGCCCGTTGCCGTCGCGCTTCCTTGCAGCCGAATAGCCGAGTGCAATGCCGACCAGGGCCGAGACTAGAACGATCATGCAGGCGCCTCCGCCGCGATGCGGCTCCTTGGCGAGATCGCCAGGATCTCGTCCGCCCTGCGCAGCACTTCCTCACCGTTTCCGAACCCGTAACGTCCCCAGGCCAGCCCTTCACGATGAATGCCCCTGGCTTCGTCCGCCCTGCCCTGCAACTCCAGCGCCTCCGCCTTGACCAGTAGCATGAGAGACAAAAGCGACGCGTGTTCGGCCCGCCGTACCGTGGCCAGGTTCTGGTCGATCAATTGGCGGGCGACCGCGGCACGTCCCGCGGAAAGCTGAAAGGCCGCGACCTGCAACGCCACATGGGCTTCCTGCAAGGCACTGTCGGGCCGGCTTTGATAAATCATGCCCGCGGTCAGAAAAGCCTGCAAAGCTTCGTTCGGACTTGTCTCGAGGCTTTGCCGCCCCAGAACGTAGTAGGAAAACGCCAGCCTGGGGTCGCGGGGACCCGCAGCCGCTGCAAGCTCGACCGCGCGTCGCGCCGCGGCCAGCTTGCGGGGCGATGCGCCGCGCGAGCTAGTCGCCTGGGCAATGGCGTTCCGCCAGGCGCCCATCTGGATGGCCGGTGGGTCGATGTCGCCATGCCCTCCGCGTGGATTGATGCGCGCCAGGATACCCGGAAGCCGTTGCGCGACCTGCTGACGGCTCATGCCGGTCCTCAGTTCCGGGTCATAGGTAACCGCGAGCATCAGCATGTCATAGCCCGTGAGCACAGCGTGAAAATTGTCGTCGTTGAACACCGAGGTACTCAACCGGTAGATGTCGTTCACCGGGCCGAGGCCCTGCGCGATTTCCTCATGCAGGCAGTCACGGACTTCCTGCGGGCTCACGTCGCTGGGAAGAAAGATCGCCAGCGACCGCCGCTCGGTCAGGCGATTCCAGAACGTCGTTGGATCATTCCGGCGGGCACGGTACTCGGCCCAACTCGTCACGTTCGGGCGCACGAAACAGGCCGCGTTGGGCGCGATCCGCTGGATCTGGCGGCGCGGCATGGGTTCGACAGTGATCGTTGCGGGTTCGGCGGCAGAAACGCGGGAGATGTCGATACGCGCCTCGGTCCTTAGCCGGAACAACAGCCGGTCGAGATCAGCCGAAAGGGTCGGAGGCGGATCGCCGATCACACGAACGGTGATGGGTCCTTCCAGGCGCGTGAAGACCGGAATGCTGTCGCCGTTCTCCAGCGTGAAAGTCAGGTCGATGTAGTCGCGCGCCAACCGGGCGTTCGAGTATGCAGGCGGTCGAACCGATGTGCCCGCGAAGGTCTTCATCGGCGGCAGCGATATTCCGGGTTGTTCGCGCCGGGTCGTCTGTGGGCTTGAGCAGGCGGCAAGCAGGACGACAAGGGCAAATAGAAGTCGGGTCACGCGGGCCTCGCATACTTGATGAACGGCGTCAGCGCTCCGATACGGTCATAGAGCTGTCGCGCCTCGGCATTGAAATCCTGCGTCAGCCAATAGACACCCGGCGCGCCCTCGGCGTCAGCCGCCGCGTAGACCGCCTCAATCAACGCCCGGCCGATACCGCGCCCGCGCACCTCCGGCACCGCGTAAAGGTCCTGCAGATAACAGACGTTCTCGATCTTCCAGCCGTGCCGGTGGATAAGGAAATGCGTCAGCCCCACCGGCTTTCCATCGACCTCCGCGATCAACCCGCGAAAGTCCTGCGGATCGTCGCCGAGCAGCCGCCTGAAATAAGTGGAATAGACATCTTCGGGCAGTTCGGTCTTGTAAAATGCCAGGTAATCGCGCCAAAGCGCGCGCCATTGCGGTTCGTCGGCCGATGCCAGAGGTCGCACAACGCAAGTCATTGCGCGAAACCTAGACCGCGCCGCGTCCGGGCGCCAGCCCGCTGTCAATACGATCGGCGGAAATCAGGGCGCCGTTACGTCGTAGCCATAAATCCAGTCGAGACTGCCCCGCACCCGATCCGGCGCCAACGCGCCCGCGAGCCGAAGCGCATTGTGCCCGATGTAACGCGCCGGCGCCAAGCTCACATGATAATTTCGGGCATTCCGCGTCGCCGCATCGGCCACGTTCCGGCAGCGGTCTGCGCGCAATTGCTGGAAAAGCGGCAGCGCCGTCTCGACCTGGTTTTCCGACAAACACCGCGCCAGCACCCAGGCATCTTCAAGCGCAAGGTTCGCGCCCTGCGCAAGGAACGGCAATGTCGGATGCGCGGCGTCGCCCAGGATCACCTGGCGTCCCGAGTGCCAGCGGTGCGCCACCTGGTGCCGGAAAAGACCCCATAGGAAGACCCGCTCGACGCGGCTCAGCCAGTCGCGCACCGGCCCCTTGAACGTGGTGAAGGCAGCGCGCAGATTCGCCGGGTGGTCCTCGTGGCTCCACCCCTCTTCGGCCCAGGCCTCGCGCCGCTCGACCGCGACGATATTCCGTCGGCCCTCTGTCAGCGGATAGCTGACCAAGTGCCGCCCTGGCCCGAGGTAGACCCGCGCCTCCGGTGTATCGTCGTCATCGGCAATGATCGCCCGCCAAGCCACCTGGCTGGTGAAGAACGCCTTCGAGGCCTCGTCGACCCGTGCGCGCACCGCCGATTTCAACCCGTCGGCTCCGATCAGCAGGTCATCGCCTTCCAACGCGCGGCCTTCCGGCGGCGGAACGATGGCAAGCCCGGTGTCCGTGGTGACACCGGCCTTGCGGGCGCCTTCAAGCAGAATTTCGATCAGCGCCGCCCGATGCACGGCGTACCAGGGTGTATCCGCCTCGTCCTTGACCATATCGAGAGTCAGCACGTCGCGCCCGCTTGGTCCGTCAATCAGCCGCACCTTGCGGATGCGAACCGAGGCCGCCGCGAGTTTGTCGCCCAATCCAAGCGCCTCGATAACCCGCATGCCGTTCGGGCTGATCTGGATGCCGGCGCCGACCTCGGTGATCGCGTCAGCGCGCTCGGCCACGCGCACGTCATGGCCACGACCGGCGAGAGCGGTCGCAACTGCAAGCCCGGCCACGCCCGCACCGGCAACGGTGATCTTGAGTTTCTCAGTCATGGCCTGGACGCTGATCGGAAATGAACAAGCCCGCCTTGAGCCATGTCAAGGCGGGCCTGAAAGATGTCTCCTGCAACGCCATCAGTCGTCGCGATGCACCTTTTCGGCGCGTTCGTGGCGTTCCTGAGCTTCAAGGCTCAGCGTCGCGATGGGCCGAGCATCCAGGCGCTTCAGCGAGATCGGTTCGCCTGTCTCCTCGCAATAGCCGTACTCGCCCTCGTCGATCCGGCGAAGCGCGCTGTCGATCTTGGCGACCAGCTTGCGTTGGCGATCCCGCGTGCGCAATTCCAGCGCCCGGTCGGTCTCCTCGCTCGCGCGGTCGGCAATGTCCGGAATATTGCGGGTGGAATGCTGCAAACCTTCGATGGTCGTCTTGCTGTCGTCCAGCAATTCGGCCTTCCAGTTCAGCAGCTTGCGCCGGAAGTACTCAAGCTGGCGCTCGTTCATGAAGGGCTCGTCCTCGGCGGGGCGGTAGTCGTCGGTTAGGAAGACCTCGGCTTTCATCGCGTTCCCTTTTTTTTTGGTCATACTGACTAACTCCGGACGCGGGGCAATTCGGGTCGGACCGTCCGGCCTCTGACTGTTGCGCGGCTGATAGCGCATCGAATCCGAGTTGTCACTACACGATCCGCCGCCTTGAAGGCGATTTGAGGGCAAGATACCTTCTGCCCCGATCTCCCCTGCAAAAGGCCCCGCAGATGAAGTTCGCAAGCACCGAAAGCTACATCGCAAGCGAGGATCTTTCCGTTGCCGTCAACGCTGCAATCACTCTGGAGCGCCCGTTGCTGGTCAAGGGGGAACCGGGCACCGGCAAAACCGAACTTGCGCGGCAGGTGGCAGGTGCACTGGGCCTGCGAATCATCGAGTGGAACATCAAGTCCACTACGCGCGCGCAGCAAGGGCTCTATGAATACGACGCCGTTAGCCGGCTGCGCGACAGCCAGCTGGGCGATGCCCAAGTCCAGGATATTGCCGCCTATATCAAGAGAGGCAAGCTTTGGGAGGCGTTCGAAACCGAGGACCGCGTCGTGCTTCTGATCGACGAGATAGACAAGGCGGACATTGAGTTTCCCAACGATCTCCTGCAGGAACTCGACCGGATGGAATTCTTCGTCTACGAGACCGGCGAGACGATCGTGGCGCGGCAAAGACCGATCGTCATCATTACCTCGAACAACGAAAAGGAGCTGCCCGACGCCTTCCTGCGTCGCTGCTTCTTCCACTACATCCGCTTCCCCGACGCCGAGACGCTGAAGGCCATCGTCGACGTGCATTTTCCGGGCATCAAGCAGCGCCTATTGTCGACCGCTCTCGAACAGTTTTTCGAAATCCGCGAAACGCCGGGACTGAAGAAAAAGCCGTCGACATCCGAAGTGCTCGACTGGCTGAAACTGATCCTGGCCGAGGACCTCTCGCCCGAGGAGCTGCAACGCGATGGCAAGGACCAGCTCCCAAAGCTCCACGGCGCGCTTCTGAAGAACGAGCAGGACGTGCAACTCTTCGAGCGCCTGGCCTTCATGTCGCGCGGGCGCGGCTGACCACGCGAACTCGCAGACCGTGCTCCACGTCCTCACTCACAACATCTTGCCCGTATTCGCCATGCTTGCGCTTGGCTTCATCCTGGGGCGGGCAGGCACCGCCCGGCAGGACGAGGCAAAAGCGCTGAACCGGATCGCTTTCCTGATCCTGCAACCGCCCCTGATCTTCCTGCTCTTGACCGGGCTGGATCTGCCGTCCATTCATTTTGACGCAATCGGCATCTATGCAGGTGCCGAGGTGATTGCGTTCCTCGTCGCTCTTGCGATCGCCCGGCTTGTGTTTCGCTGCGACACCGCCGAGGCCTTCCTGCTCGGCATGTGCGTGACATTCGTCAACTCGCTGCTCTACATCTGGCCGATCTCCGCGCTGATCTATGGCGAGGAAGGCGCCCGCCCGATCGCTGCCATCGTGGCACTCGACGCGTCGGTATCCTTCTCGTTCTTCATCATCGCGATGGAATTCATCAAGGGCGGGAACTCGGTGCGCGCCGCCCTGCCCCGCATGGTGCGGAACCCGGTCCTGATCACCATTGTGCTTTCACTGGCTCTCAACCTTGCGCGTGTTCCGATCCCCGAGCCGATCCTGACGGCGGCCCGCTTCGCCGGGGCCGGGGCCGCACCGATGACGCTCTTTGCCCTTGGCGTGGTCCTCTCGGCGGCTCCGCTCATCCCGACGCCGCCGGTGATCGCCATCTCGGCGCTGAAGCTCCTCGCGTTCCCGCTACTGATCTGGACCGGATTCGCCGTGCTCTCGCCGGAGAACTCCTGGCAAGCACAGTTCCTGCTCAATGCGGGCGGTCCCGCCGGAGCGATGGCATTCTCGCTCGCGCTTCTCCACGGGGTCCGGACCGACAGGATCGCGCCTGTCATCATCTGGACCTCGACCTTGTCGCTGATAACGCTCGCCTGGCTGGCCTAGTTCCAGAAGCCGAAGCTGAAGAACGACCCGAGGTTTTCGATGATCGCGATCAGCAGCAGCACGCCGCAGACCAGAAGCGCCAGCCACCAGAAGAAATGGAACAGCACCGCAGTGGCACCAAGCCCGGTGCCGTAGGCGGCGAAACGCCAGTTCTCGCCCACCAGGCCCGAGACGAGCGAAAGCAGGATGGCCGCGACACCCATGACCGGAGCAACGTACAGGAGATACAGCGTGCTGGTCGCAGGCTCGACCTCGGCAGCTTCGTTCGACAGGCCGAAGAACGACCGCCACGCGGAGCGTTTCATATCACCGGCGATCTCCCCGATCTGCGTTCCGACTGACGGTGAAGGTTCACTCATCGGCGCAAAGATCTGGTAAAGGACCAAGACCAGGGACATGGCGCCAAGTGCCACCGCCCATAGCCCCCAGGTCCGAAACGGGTTGAAGGGCGAAGGTGATTTCTCGGTGATCTGCGTACCCATGCATTAAGACATGGGAGAGCATTTTGGCGAAACCAAGTCGCGATCTGGAAACAATCGGGCAGACTGATCGCGACAAACCGTCGTAGGGTGGTTTGCACGGGACGTGACCCCTTTGCGCTCCCGCCGGGAATATGTTAGCGCTATCGAAAATTTTTACCGTCACATCGACCGGAGGTCTCTCATGCCCCTCGACGATACGATCGCCAAGGTCACGGACCGGATAATCGCACGCTCGTCCCAGGCCCGTGGAACCTATATGGACAAGATAGCCCGTGCACAGGATCAGGGCGTGAAACGCGCGCATCTCTCCTGCGGCAACCAGGCCCATGCCTACGCCGCGATGGGCGACGACAAAGACACGCTGGCGGCAACACGCGCGCCCAATATCGGGATCGTGACCGCCTACAACGACATGCTTTCGGCGCATCAGCCGTTCAAGGATTATCCGGATCGCATCAAGGCCGCTGCGCGCCGGGCCGGCGCCACCGCACAGGTCGCCGGTGGCGTGCCCGCCATGTGCGACGGGGTCACGCAGGGGCAGACCGGTATGGAGTTGTCGCTCTTTTCGCGCGATGTGATCGCGCTCGCCACCGGTGTCGCGCTTTCGCACAACACCTTCGACGCCGCGATGTATCTCGGCGTCTGCGACAAGATCGTGCCCGGCCTGATCATCGCCGCCGCCACCTTCGGGCATATCCCCGGCATCTTCGTCCCCGCCGGACCTATGCCCTCCGGCTTGCCGAACGACGAAAAGTCGAAGGTCCGCAACCAGTTCGAGGCCGGCGAGGTAGGCCGCAGCGAGTTGATGGAGGCCGAGATGGCCTCGTACCACGGCCCCGGAACCTGCACGTTCTACGGCACGGCCAATACCAATCAGATGCTGATGGAGTTCATGGGCCTCCACATGCCCGGCACCAGCTTCGTCAATCCCGGCACGCCGCTGCGCGACGCCCTGACGGATGAGGCGACAATGCGCGCCGCCGCAATCACGGCCCAGGGAAACGACTACCGGCCGGTCGCCGACATCCTTGATGCGCGCGCCTTCGTGAACGGTATCGTCGGGCTGATGGCCACGGGCGGATCGACGAACCTCGTCATGCATTTGCCCGCGATGGCCCGGGCCGCAGGGGTCATTCTCGACATCGAGGATTTCAATGACATCTCGGCGGCAACACCGCTGATGGCCAAGGTTTATCCCAATGGACTGGCGGACGTGAACCATTTCCATGCCGCCGGCGGCCTCGCCTACATGATCGGCGAGCTGCTCGACGCGGGCCTTCTGCACGACGACACCAAGACGGTCGCGGGCGACGGCCTGTCGCTCTACACCACCGAACCCAAACTCAGGGACGGTACGGTGGTGCGCCAAGACGGCCCCAAGGAGACGCTCAACGACAAGATCCTGCGCGCCGCGTCCGATCCCTTCCAGGCGACGGGCGGGTTGCGCGAGTTGACCGGCAACGCGGGACGCTCGGTGATGAAGGTTTCCGCCGTCGCCCCCGAGAACCGGGTGGTCGAGGCGAAGGCGCGCGTATTCCACGACCAGAACAGCGTGAAGGCCGCCTTCAAGGCCGGTGAATTCACCGAAGATACCGTCGTCGTGGTCCGTTTCCAGGGGCCGCGCGCCAACGGCATGCCCGAGCTTCACGGGCTTACGCCCACGCTGTCGGTCCTGCTGGGGCGCGGCCTGAAGGTGGCGCTTGTCACCGACGGGCGCATGTCCGGCGCCTCCGGCAAGGTCCCCGCTGCAATTCACCTCTCGCCCGAGGCGGCGGTCGGCGGCCCCATCGCACGCATCCGCGACGGCGACCTGATCCGGGTTGACGCCGAGGCTGGAACACTCGAAGTGCTGGAGGCAGGTTTCGACGACCGCACGCCGGTTGCCGCCGATCTGTCCGGCAACGAGGCCGGGTTGGGTCGCGAGCTTTTCGCCGCCTTCCGCCACGGCTGCGGCCTCGCCCAGGACGGCGCGGCAATCGTCGTTTGAGACAACAACAGGAGCCATCAGGATGACCCCCGCAGAAGCCAGCAAGCAAGCGCGCGATGTCTGCGCCCTCGCCCCCGTGATCCCGGTACTGACAGTTCCGGACGCCTCGAAGGCCGCAGGCCTCGCCCGCGCACTCGTTGCCGGCGGTCTGCCCGCGCTCGAGGTTACCTTGCGCACACCCGCCGCACTCGACGCCATCCGGGCGATGGCACAGGTCGATGGCGGCGTCGTCGGTGCCGGCACCATCATGACGCCGGACGATGTCGTCGCGGCCAAGGAGGCAGGCGCGCTTTTCGGTGTCTCACCGGGCTCCACGGCGAAGATTCTCGACAAGGCCGAGGAAGTCGGCCTTCCGATGCTCCCCGGTGCGGTTACGGCGACCGAGATCATGGCCCTCCTGGAACGCGGCTACACCATGCAGAAATTCTTCCCCGCCGAGGCCGCGGGCGGCGCCAAGGCGCTCGGCTCCTTCGCAGGTCCGATCCCGCAGGTCACGTTCTGCCCCACGGGCGGCGTGTCACTGGGCAACGTGGGCGAATACCTATCGTTGAAGAACACGGTCTGCGTTGGCGGCTCATGGGTCGCGCCCGCGAACCTGATCGAAGCCGAGGATTGGGAAGGGATCGAGAAGCTGGCACGCGAGGCGGCCGCGCTCAAGGCGTGACGCCGGTGCGACCTAATCGCGCCGCCCCCGCGCGCCGCCCCGGCGCCCGCTGCGTGGCGGAGGCGCCATTGCCTCGCTCAGAACTGCCGTCATGGGATGGTCGGGCGCGTTCCCGGCGTAGGCCTCCAGCAGCCGCCCGACATAGGCCCGGCTGTCCGCGGCGGCAGGCACCGAGATCGCCCAGTCAAGAAAGATCGACCGGCATTCACCCGGCGTGATTCCGTCGATCCGATAACTTTCGCGGATCAAACCCCTGGGGTCGATGTCATCGGTTCCGCGCGGCATTGGACGCTCCTGTTCCTCGTCGCGGCGAAAGCTAGTCCGGCAAGTGGCGCATGACAATCTCCGCAACGCATGCGCGCAATTCCGAAAGCCTCGACTCGACGGCATCGAGACTTTCCATCCCGGTAACGCGCACCAGAAGCCCCGCCGCCCCGGTCTCGATCTCGCCCCCGATGCCTTGCCCGAACACCAACCGTGTCGCTGTCCTCACCGTCCAGTAAAGCGACTGCGCGGCAACAAGTACTTCGGCTTCTGCGGGTTCAAGGGACAACCCCGAAACCGAGGTCTCGATCTGAGAGACGAGCGCGCGATCATGCCCACCGGCCAGCAGTGTTCCCGCTTGGGCGAAAAGGTCGATGTCCTGCAACCCACCAGGCCCGGCACTGACATCCAGCCTATGCTGAGCCGGTTTGGCCTC
>JAJDOD010000076.1 GCA_022340315.1 Silicimonas sp.
GGCGGCTTGGCGAAGTTGCAGACGTTCAGCACGATGGGGCGAATGTCGCCGGTCAGCTTGCTCTGCTCGCGGAGGGCGCTGCACCAGGCACCCGATCGCTTGGAACCACGGGCGAAGTAGTCGCCGATGAAGACCGCGACATGGCGGCCGTCACGTGTGATATCCCATGCGCGCGCATCCTCGTGATGGAGGGCGGCGTCAATGGGCGTGGCGTCAAGGCCAAAGAGCCGGTTCGCGCAGGCGAAGGCGGCTTCTATCATCCGGTCGAGCTGGAAATAAGGCTTCAACTCGGCCTCGTTCAGATCGTGCTCGGCGGCCCGGCGTTTCTCGGAATAGTAACGCCAATCCCAGGGTTCGAGCTGACCCACTGCACCGTCAGCATGGAGCATTTCGGTCAGCACGCTTGCGTCGATCATTGCAGCCTGTCTGGCCGGGGCCCAGACCTCGAGCAGCAGGTCTTTTACCGCGCCCGGGTTTCCCGCCATTTCAATGTCGAGTTTGAAGTCGGCAAATGTCTCGTAGCCGAGTAGGGCAGCACGTTCGGCGCGCAGCCGCAGGGTTTCGGCGGCGATGGCGCGGTTGTCGGTCTCGCCACCTCCCGCCCCGCGCTGTGCCCAGGCCTCCCATGCCGCCTTGCGCAACTCGCGATCGGGCGAAAATTGCAGGAACGGCACGATAAGTGAGCGTGACAGCGTCACGACCGGCCCGTCAATTCCGCGTTCGCGGCCTGCCTCGAGAGCGGCTGATTGGAGGAAGGGAGGCAGGGCTGAAAAAACTCGGTCGCTGAGGGTCATCGACCAGCCGCGTTCGTCCGCCAGGAGATTCTGCGAGAACTGCGTGCCGAGCACCGCCAGGCGCTGAGTGATCTCTTTCAGCCGGTCGCGGTCAGCGCCCTCGAGATTTGCGCCGGCCCTCACGAAACCGCGGCGAGTCAGCATCAGGACACGGTCCTGCTCGTCGGTCAGCCCAAGCGTGTCGCGGGCCTGCCAGAGCGCCTCGATCCGCTCGAACAGCGCCCGGTTCATTGTGATTTCCGAACTGTAGGCGGCAAGTCGCGGCGAGATGTCCCTTTGCAAAGATTCCAGGGCAGGGCTCGCATTGGTCGAAACAAGCGTGAAGAAGACCGATGCCACCCGCGAGAGTGTCTCGTCCGCCGTCTCGAGCGCCTCGATGGTGTTGGCGAAACTTGGCGGTTCGGAGGCTTCCGCGATCTTCACGATGGCGGTGCGCGCGGCGTCGAGTGCCGTGTCGAAGGCAGTGGCGAAGTCGCCTTCGGCGATCTCGGAAAATGGCGGAAGACCGAATGCGCCGGTCCAGTCAGAAAGCAATGCGGTGGTCATGAGGCGTATCTAAGTCCTACCGTTTGACCTCGGCAAGGCAGGCAGGAGGCGTAATCGTGAATGATCCGTTTGCTGGCGGCATCCCGCCTGTTCATCCGCAGACCCGGCAATCGGGGCGACGCCTGGCGGCAATGATCCGCGTCTCGGCATAGAGCGCGTCATAGATCAGCATGCGGCCAATGAGAGGCTCGCCGGCATCGGCAATGAGCTTGATCGCCTCGACCGCCATCATCGCGCCGAGGACACCGGGCAAGGGACCTAGCACACCGCCCTCGGCACAGCTTGGCGCCAGCCCGGGCGCCGCGGGCTCGGGGAAAACGCAGGCGTAGCAGGGTGCGCCGCGCGACGGGTCGAAGATGCTGATCTGCCCTTCCCATTGGCTGATGGCGGCGGAGACCAGCGGCAGTTTCAGCGCAACCGCCGTTTCGTTGACGAGATATCGGGTGTCTGTGTCGTCGGTGCCGTCGAGGATCAGGTCGTAGTCTGCAAAGAGGTCATTGGCGATATCGGATGTGAGCCGCCGGTGATAGGGGCGCACGGTCACGAAGGGGTTCTGCGCCCGCATCGCGACTTCGGCGGAGAAGACCTTGGGCATCCCGATCCGGTCGTCGGTATGGATCACCTGGCGCTGCAGGTTCGAATTCTCGACAACATCATCGTCGATCACGCCAATGGTGCCAATCCCGGCGGCGGCGAGGTACTGGAGCGCCGGCGATCCAAGGCCGCCGGCGCCGATCACCAGCACGCGGGCATTCTTGAGCCGCTTCTGGCCGGGACCACCGATCTCGCGGAGGACGATGTGGCGGGCGTTGCGTTCCAACTCCACCGAATTGTCGCGTTTCACGGCTGCCGGAGTTCCCTCGGGACGGGCGCGCTTTTTCAGCGATGTCAGCGCTTTTGAATAGAACCAGGCGATGACGCCCAATCCGCCCAGCACCAGCCATTCGCCCGCCGAACCGCCGGTGGCTTCGCGCAGCGGGTGGCCGGCAGGGAAAGCCACCTGGACGGCGAGGACACCGATATACAAAAGCGCAAGCATCAGAAGGCGGGCGCGGGTCGGCGCCCCGGTCATTGCACCGACGCCCCAAAGTGCGGCGGCAAGAACAAGGACCAGCGCCATCAGCCCTGCCCCGTCGAGCCGAAGCCGCCCTGCCCGCGCTCGGTTTCGGAGAGCGTATCGGCCAGCTCGAAGCGGGCCTGCACCACCGGGGCGATGACAGCCTGGGCGATGCGGTCGCCGTGGCGGATCGTCACCGGCTGGGCGCCGAGGTTGATAAGGATCACGCCGAGGGGTCCGCGATAGTCGCTGTCGATTGTGCCGGGCGTGTTGGGCAGGCTCAGGCCATGTTTCAGGGCGAGGCCCGAGCGGGGGCGGATCTGCATCTCGTAACCGGGTGGTATTTCGGCGCGCAGGCCCGTTGGGATCAGAGCGCGTTCGCCGGGACCGAGCGTCAGGCCGTCGCGGTCGGGGAAGTTTGCACGAAGATCGGCACCGGCGGCGCCGGGGGTCTCGTAGGAGGGCAGCGGAAGCGTGGTATCGGCCTCGCCGGTCCAGGTGATGCGGATCGTCGGTGTCATGGGCGGAGCGTAAGTCGGGCGGACCGTGGCCGTGAGAGGGGGCAAACCCCTGATTTGCGCGCGCCTATCATCCCAGCGCTTGCGCAATGCGCTCGGCCAGCCGCCGCGCGACGTCCCGTTTCGAGGCGCGCGGCCATTCCTCGGCACCGTCGGCGTCGATCACGGTCACCGCGTTCTCGGTACCGCCCATGATGCCGGTGCCGGGCGAGACATCGTTGGCCACGATCCAGTCGCAACCCTTGCGCTTGCGCTTGGCGGTGGCGTTGGCGATCACGTCGTCCGTTTCGGCGGCAAAGCCGATCACCAGGCCCGGACGCCCCTTCCGCTTCTTCGAGATGGTGGCAAGGATGTCGGGGTTCTCGGCCAGCTTGAGCGCTGGCGGCTTGCCGGACCTGGTTTTCTTGATCTTCTTGTCGGTGGCACTTTCCACTCGCCAGTCCGCCACGGCAGCGGCGAAGATGGCCGCATCGGCGGGGAGCGCGGAGGTCACGGCAGCCAGCATCTGGTCGGCGGTCTGAACGGGAACGATCTCGGCGCCGATGGGCATTGGTGCCTCGGCCGGTCCGGTGACGAAGGTAACGCGCGCGCCAAGCCGGAGAAGCGCGCTGGCAATGGCGCTGCCCTGTGCGCCGGAGGAACGGTTGGCGATGTAGCGCACCGGGTCGATGGGTTCGTGCGTCGGGCCGGAGGTGACGAGGACGTGCTTTCCGGTCAACGGCCCCTGCCCCAGCCGCGCCTCGATTGACGCAAGGATCGCTTCGGGCTCCGCCAGTCGACCCGGTCCGTATTCTCCGCAGGCCATGTCGCCTTCGTCGGGGCCGATGCGGCTGACGCCGTCGGCTTCCAGCGTCACGATGTTGCGCTGATTGGCGGGGTGGAGCCACATACGCACGTTCATCGCCGGCGCGATCAGCACCGGCGTGTCGGTCGCCATCAGGATGGTCGAGGCGAGGTCGTTGGCGTGGCCATGCGCCATCTTGGCGATCAGGTCCGCCGTGGCGGGCGCGACGACGACCAGATCGGCCGAGCGTGAAAGCTCGATATGGCCCATCTCGGCCTCGTCAGTCAGATCGAAAAGATCGCTGTAGACCTTCTCGGCCGCAAGAGCCGAGGCGGAGAGCGGGGTGACGAATTCCTGCGCCGCCGGGGTGAGCACCGGTGTCACCGCGCCGCCCGCCTTGCGTATCAGGCGGATCAGCTCCAGCGCCTTGAAGGCCGCGATACCGCCTCCAATGATCAGCAGGACACGTTTTCCGTTCAGCATTGGGGTCCGCCCGCGTTGTTCAGGTTGACAGTGTTAGGCGCGCGCGGCCGTTTCGGCAAGGTTTGCGGATGAAAGCTACCTGGCGAAGGCCAGGCAGGGGTCTTCCCGCTCGGGCGGCGCGGCGACATCAACCTCGGTGAAGGCCGACCCGTCGTCCACCGTGTCCTCGAACTGGCCGAGCGTGGCAATCTCGGGGGCATCCTCGCCGAAATAGCTGCGCAGCATGGCCGGTACGCCCCAGTCCTCTCGCACATGGCCGTTTCCCGCGATCACCACGACGCGCGGCGTGTCGGAGGAAGCTCTGGCATGGGCGAAGGCCGCCACCGTTGCACGGGCCAGCGCGGCATCGCGCAGGCGCTGGGCCTCGACCATGCCGGGCAATAGGTCTTCGGGCAGCGCGTTGCAATGGGCGTCTCTCTGAAGCGTGACGCGTGTTTCGAGCTGGTCGGTCGGCAAGGGTTCGTCGAGACCGAAGGCCGTGGCGGCGTCACCGAAAACGGCGGCGGCCCCGACTGTCATGGCATTGCGGATCTTTTCCCGCGGAAGCGCGCCGCCGTATATGGCCGAACCGGGCGCGGCGGTGAAAATCGGGTAGTACATGGAGAAGTCCGGCCAGCCGTTGTCCTGCCAGCCAAGCGCCGCACCGAGAGCCGCCTCGTCCTTCAGCAACTCGGGCGTGATCGCCCGCGCCGCGGCGTCGTCGATCATCTCGAAGACCAGCGCATGTGTCTGTAGCGCCTTGACGATGCGGGCCTGCTCGGCGTGGTGTGCCGGGTTGTCGTGGATTTCTCCCAGCAGGACGATCTCCGCGTTCCGAAACCGGTCAACGACATCGGCGCAGGCAGACCCGGTGTAGAAGAGTGTGGCGATGGCGGCCGCTATCAGACGAGGAATTCGTGAACTTCCTTGGATTGTGCTTCGAGCTTCTTGCGCATCTTGCCGAAAGCCGCCGCCTCAAGCTGACGCACGCGTTCCTTCGACAGGCCAAGCTCGTTGCCGAGCGATTCCAGTGTGCGGGGATCATCGCGCAGCTTGCGCTCTTGCACAATGAACCTCTCACGCTCGTTGAGCGAAGAGAGAGCCTCGACCAGCCAGGTGCGGAGCGTCTCGATATCCTTGGCGTGTTCAACCGTGTCGGAAGGTTTCGCGTTCTCGTCCTCCAGCGTCTCGATCCACTCACGCCCCTCCTCGTCAGTCGACTGAGTGGCGTTTAGCGAGAAATCGGACCCGGAAAGGCGCCCCTCCATCATCTCGACGTCATGGAGCGGTACACCGACCTCGATGGCAATCTCCTCGCGCATCAATTGGCGGTCAATGACCTCGCCCCTGGCGGCGGCCTCGCGTTCGAGACGGGCTTGCACGCGGCGAAGATTGAAGAAGAGCGACTTCTGCGACGACGTGGACCCGGTGCGTACCATCGACCAGTTGCGCATGACGTAATCCTGGATCGACGCCTTGATCCACCAGACGGCGTAGGTCGAGAACCGCACGCCACGGTCGGGATCGAACTTGTCGGCGGCTTTCATCAGGCCCAGACCCGCTTCCTGGATCAGGTCGTTCATTGGCGCGCCGTAGCGGCGAAACTTGGATGCCATCGAGATCGCGAGGCGCATATAGGCCGTGATCAGTCGGTGAAGCGCCTGTTCATCGCGGTGGTCGCGCCATGCATAGGCCAGTTCCAGTTCGGTTTCTGCATCCAGCAGTTCGGCCTGCATCGCGCGCCGGGACAAGGACTGGTCGGTTGCATATTCCATCGCCATGATCGCTCCCCTGATGATTGTTTATCCTTCTACGCAGCCAATCCGGGGGTGGATCACTATTTTCTGGACATAGCCGACAATCACCCTAAGCCGCCGAGATGTTCGTATCTTAATTGGACGTTAACCAAGGCTGGCCGAGAAGGGCACGGGCAAGTCTCGGGGACTTTTCATGGTTGCGCAGAGCTACACGGTGGCGTTCGAAGGCGTCGATGCGCGCCTCGTTGAGGTGCAATGCGCGTTGTCGCCCGGAATGCCGCATTTCTCGCTCGTCGGGTTGCCGGACAAAGCGGTGAGCGAGGCGAAGGAACGGGTGCGCGCGGCGCTGAACGCGATGTCCGTCGCATTGCCGTCGCGGCGGATCACCGTGAACCTGTCGCCGGCGGACCTGCCGAAGGAAGGATCGCATTTCGACCTGCCCATCGCGCTGGCGCTGCTTGCCGCAATCGACATCCTGCCGGTCGACGCGGTGGCCGGTCTGGTGTCGCTGGGCGAGTTGTCGCTCGACGGTACGCTGGTGCCCGTTGCGGGCGCGCTGCCGGCGGCTATTGCGGCGGCGACAGCGGAACGCACGCTAATCTGTCCTGCCGCATCGGGGCCGGAGGCGGCCTGGGTCGGCAGTCTTCCGGTCATCGCGCCGGCCTCGCTGCAGGCGGTCATCCAGCATCTGACCGGGGCGAGACCCATCGAACTGAGCCAGCCTGGTCTGGTCGCCGCACCGGGCGGACCGGTGCCGGACATGAGCGAGGTCAAGGGACAGGAGCGCGCCAAGCGCGCGCTCGAGATCGCCGCGGCGGGGCGGCATCACCTGTTGATGGTCGGCGCGCCTGGATCGGGCAAGTCGATGCTGGCGGCGCGCCTGCCCGGCATTCTGCCGGACCTCTCGCCCGGCGAAGCGTTGGAAACCTCGACCATCCATTCGCTTGCAGGGATGCTGCAGGACGGCGGCATCTCGCGGCAGCGACCGTTCCGCGCGCCGCATCACACTGCCTCGATGGCGGCGATCGTGGGGGGCGGCAAGGGTGCAAAGCCGGGGGAGATTTCGCTGGCGCATAACGGTGTTCTCTTCATGGACGAGTTCCCCGAGTATTCGCGCAACGTGCTGGAAACGCTGCGCCAGCCGATCGAGACGGGCGATGTGACCGTGGCGCGCGCCAATGCCCATGTGCGTTACCCCTGCAAGTTCCTGCTGGTCGCTGCCGCCAATCCCTGCAAATGCGGCTATCTGGCCGATGCGGCGCGTGCCTGTGCACGCGTCCCGGCCTGCGGCGAGGACTACCTGGGCCGGATCTCTGGGCCGCTGATGGACCGCTTCGATCTGCGGGTCGAGGTGCCGCCGGTTTCCTTCCAGGATCTGGAGACCACCGCGCCGGGCGAGACCTCGATGGTGGTTGCGGCCCGTGTGCGCGACGCGCGCAGGCTGCAAGAAACGCGCTATCAAGGACTGGACGGTATCACTGTGAACGCCGATGCAAGCGGTCATGTCCTGAGCGAGGTCGCGGCGCCGGACGCGGAAGGTCGCGACCTTCTGCGGAAAGCGGCCGAACGCGTGGGCCTTTCGGCACGCGGGTACCACCGGGTGATGCGGGTCGCGCGGACGATTGCCGACCTGGCGGGGCGCGACAAGGTCAAGTGCCCGGACATCGCCGAGGCGGTCAGTTTTCGGATCGCCGGCGCATCGGGCTGAGGCTTCGGCCGTTGGCGATGCCGGAGTTCAATTCAGGGGATGCCGGAACGGTCAGGCAATTGGCCGTGACCACGCAGTGCAGGTTCACCCCGCCATGCGGGCTTCGATAGCGTCCCAGATCGCGCCAGCCACGTCTATTCCCTCGAAACGCTCAAGCTCCTGGATGCCCGTAGGCGAGGTCACGTTTATCTCGGTCAGGTAATTGCCGATCACGTCGATGCCGACGAAAACCTGTCCTTTCTCGCGCAGAAGCGGGCCGATGGCGGCGCAGATTTCCATGTCGCGAGCGGTAAGGCCGATCTGCTCGGCCCGGCCACCGATGTGCAGGTTCGAGCGCGTCTCGCCCTCGGGCGGCACACGGTTGATCGCGCCAACAGGCTCGCCATCGACGAGGATGATGCGCTTGTCGCCGTTCGAAACGTCGGGGATGAATTTCTGCGCGATCAGCGGCTCGCGGTTGATGCCAGAGAACAGCTCGTGCAGCGACACGAGGTTGCGGTCGTCGGGGGTCATGCGGAAGACCCCGGCGCCGCCGTTGCCGTAGAGCGGCTTGAGGATGATATCGCCGTGGCGGGCGCGGAAGGCACGGATCGCGTCAAGATCGCGGGCGATGAGCGTGGGCGGCGTCAGGTCGGGGAAGTCGAGGACCAGGAGTTTCTCGGGGTAGTTGCGCACCCAGAAAGGGTCGTTGACCACTAGCGTCTGACCTGCCAGCCGCTCGAGCAGGTGCGTGGTCGTGATATAGCTCATGTCGAAGGGCGGATCCTGGCGGAGCCAGACCACGTCCATATCGGCGAGATCGACGACCGCCTCCTCGCCAAGGGCGAAATGGTTTCCGCGTTCGCGACGAACCGTCAGCGGCCAGCCGCGCGCCTGCACACGACCTTCGTCCATGAACAGCCGATCTGGCGTGTAGTAGAAAAGCTCGGCATCCCGGGCCGCTGCGGCCTCGGCCAGTCGGAAGGTCGAATCGGCGTCTATGTCGATCGGACCGATCGGGTCCATCTGGAATGCAACTCGCATTGGCGCACCCTGTCTTGCGTTTTCCGCTTTCTGGCGGAAGACGTGCCCGGTCGCAACGGAGGTTTTCAGTCGAGCATGAGGTTTTCGAGAATTGCCACCTTTCCCGATTGGTCCACCATTGCCAGATCGAGCCGCATCGGCGTCAACGGGTCCGGCGCCACCGAACCGATGTAATCTTCGGCGGATCGCGCGATCCGGCCAAGCTGGCGCGGGGTCAGACGGGATGCGGCAATATCGAGCGTGCGCGCCTTCTTGACCTCGACAAAGACATACTCTCCGGCGCGCTCGAAGATCAGGTCGATTTCCCCGCACCGACCCCGCCAGCGCTGCGCGACAGGATTGTAGCCGCGTGACCGGTAGTCGTGCGCCACCGAATCTTCGGCGGCCAGGCCGTCGTGGTACGCGGTCAGACCTGTGGCGCTACGGGATATGTCGGGGGCGAAATCGAATGGCATGACGCGGGTTCTAGCAGGGGTGCGTTAAAGCCAAGCTAATCGCTCTTCTGCAATTCCAGCCCGCGTTGATAAAGATCGCGCCGCGAGACGCCGAAGCGGTCCGCCACCTCGCGCGCCGCGTCCTTCAGCCGTTGCGTCTTCATCGCTTCGGCCAGTGCCGCTTCGATCTCCTCGGCGGTGGCGGTCGCCTCTCCGCCACCGATCAGGAGCACAATCTCGCCGCGCGGCGGGTCGGTCTCGCAGCTTTCCGCAAGGCTCCGGAGCGTTCCCCGTCGCACTTCCTCGAACCGCTTGGTCAACTCCCGCGCCAGCACTGCGGGGCGGTCCGGGCCAAGCGCCTCGGCGGCAATCGCCAGCGTCTCTCCCACTCGGTTCGGGCTTTCATAGAGGATGAGCGTGCCGGGGTCGGAGACGAAGGAGGCCAGAAACCTCGCGCGCGCTCCCCTCGCGGCAGGCGGAAAACCCGCGAACGTAAACCTGTCGCTGGGGAGGCCCGCGACCGTCAGTGCCGCTATTGCGGCCGAGGGTCCGGGAGAGGCGTAGACCTGGAATCCTTGCGCGATCGCCTCGCGGGCAAGCGCGAAACCGGGATCGGCCACGAGCGGCGTGCCGGCATCCGAGGCGTAGGCCACGCTCTTTCCCTCGGCCAGAGCC
>JAJDOD010000085.1 GCA_022340315.1 Silicimonas sp.
ACCGGGATATTTCCGGACCGATGAAGGGTTGGTGCAGAAATGCACAGGCATTCTCGCATGGCATTGCTTCGTTCGCATACTACCTAGGGTGCAAAGGAGATACCGCATGGGACAACTCGTTGACGGCGAATGGCGCGAAGCCAGACCGAAGGCCAGCAAGGGCGATGGCCGGTTCGTCCGCCCGGAGACAAGCTTCAGGAATTGGATCACCGCTGACGGGTCCGCCGGACCCAGCGGCGAGGGCGGGTTTACAGCCGAAAGCGGGCGCTATCACCTTTACGTTTCCTATGCCTGCCCCTGGGCGCACCGGACGTTGATGTTCCGTGCGCTGAAGGACCTGACCGATCACGTAAGCGTTTCGGTGGTGCATCCCGACATGCTGTCGGACGGCTGGACGTTTTCGACCGATTTCGAGGGCGCGACCGGCGACACGCTTTTCGGCCTGCCGTTCCTGCGAGACGTCTATCTGAAGGCGGACCCGCAGATCTCGGGCCGAGTGACCGTGCCGGTTCTCTGGGACAAGCAACGCGAGACCATCGTTTCGAACGAGTCCGCCGAGATCATCCGGATGTTCAACTCGGCTTTCGAAGGGATCACCGGCAATCGGCTGGATTTCTGGCCCGACGACCTTCGCGGCGAGATCGAGGCCGTCAATGACCGTGTCTACAAGACGCTGAACAATGGCGTTTATCGCACGGGCTTCGCGACGACGCAGAAAGCCTATGATGAGGCGGTGAGCGAGCTGTTCGACACACTCGACTGGCTTGAAGGCCGGCTGGGCGCGAACCGCTACCTGATGGGGGACCGGATCACCGAGGCCGACTGGCGGCTGGTATCGACGCTGTTCCGGTTCGACCTCGTCTATCACACCCACTTCAAGTGCAACCGGAACTTCATCCGCGAGATGCCGAACCTCTGGGGATATGCACGCGAACTATACCAGTGGCCCGGCATTGCCGAGACCGTGAGCTTCGAGCATATCGTGCGCCATTATCATGTGAGCCACGAGAGCATCAATCCGCATCGGATCGTGCCGATCAATCCCGATCTCGACTGGAACGCCCCGCATGGGCGCGAGGCGGTCGGGCCGGCGCTGCTCAGACGCGCGTGATCAGCGCCATCGGCGCGTTCTCGGCAATCTCGTAATCCAGCGGCGCCTTCTCGGCATGCGGTGTGGCGCGCTTGAACTCGTAGACCATCTGGCCGCCATCCTCCTCGGACGCGACGATCAGGCATTGCGAGAGGTGGTTCGCGCCGTCGAAGACATCGACAAGGCCGCGCAGGTTCGGCGCATCTTCGGCGTCAAGCGCGAAGCCCTGGTCCCAATAGCGCAAAATGGTGAAAACCTGATCGCCGGCCCGGACTCTCATCCGGCTTTTCTTGCGGAGCTTCTGCTTTCTGGCCAGCTCCAGCCCTTCACGAACGTCCTTGGGCAAATACTCAGACATGGCACGATCCCCCCGAATCCTGACGGTAATCTGAACCGATTCTTCCACAGGTCAAACATTCCTTTGGAATTGTTTAAAAATCCGTGCAGACAGGTGGCAAAGGAAGCGCATTGTCCACAGGTTGCGGCTGGTGGGCTGGCCCTAACCGGGCGGGGCATCTGGCCCTACTTCCGGTCCAGGCAGGCCCCTAGATAACATACGCCCAAGGGAGGGATCTGACCCATGAAAATGACCACCGAAGAAGCTTTCGTCAAAGTCCTGCAGAAGCACGGTATCCGCCATGCGTTCGGGATCATCGGCTCGGCCATGATGCCGATCTCGGATTTGTTCCCCAAGGCGGGCATCAAGTTCTGGGACTGCGCACATGAAGGATCGGCGGGCATGATGGCCGACGGCTACACCCGGGCGACCGGCAAGATGTCGATGATGATCGCGCAGAACGGTCCCGGCATCACCAATTTCGTGACCGCCGTGAAGACGGCGTACTGGAACCACACGCCGCTTTTGCTGGTGACGCCGCAGGCGGCCAACAAGACCATCGGCCAGGGCGGCTTCCAGGAAGTCGAGCAGATGAAGCTGTTCGAGGACATGGTGGCCTATCAGGAAGAGGTCCGCGACCCGACCCGCGTGGCCGAGGTTCTGACCCGCGTGATCGCCAAGGCGCATCGCCTCTCGGCACCGACGCAGATCAACATCCCGCGCGACATGTGGACCCAGGTCGTCGACATCGAGCTGCCCGACCCCATCGAGTTCGAGCGTTCGCCCGGCGGCGAGAATTCGGTTGCGGCGGCGGCGAAGCTGCTCTCCGAAGCCAAGTTTCCGGTGATCCTCAACGGCGCGGGCGTGGTGCTGTCTGATGGCGGCATCAGGGCGTCGATGGAACTGGCAGAGCGGCTCGATGCCCCGGTCTGTGTCGGTTACCAGCACAATGACGCTTTCCCCGGCTCGCACCCTCTCTTCGCCGGTCCGTTGGGCTACAATGGCTCGAAAGCGGGCATGGAACTGATCAGGCAAGCCGACGTCGTCCTCGCCCTCGGCACCCGGTTGAACCCGTTTTCCACGCTTCCCGGCTATGGCATGGACTACTGGCCCGCCAACGCGAAAATCATCCAGGTGGATATCAATCCCGACCGGATTGGTCTGACCAAGAAGGTCTCCGTCGGCATCGTCGGCGACGCCGCCAAGGTGGCGAGCGGCATCCTGAATGGTCTGTCGGAAAGTGCCGGCGACACCGAGCGCGCCGCGCGCAAGGCCACCATTGCGCAGACCAAATCCACCTGGGCGCAACAGCTCGCCTCGATGGACCACGAGGACGACGACCCGGGCACCACCTGGAACGAGCGCGCCCGTGCCGCCAAGCCCGAATGGATGAGCCCCCGCATGGCGTGGCGGGCAATTCAGTCCGCGCTCCCGCGCGAGGCGATCATCTCGTCGGACATTGGCAACAACTGTGCCATCGGCAACGCCTATCCCGATTTCGACGAAGGCCGGAAGTACCTTGCCCCCGGTCTTTTCGGACCCTGCGGCTATGGCCTGCCGTCCATCGTCGGCGCCAAGATCGGCTGCCCGGACGTGCCGGTTGTCGGTTTTGCCGGTGACGGCGCCTTTGGCATCGCGGTCAACGAGCTTACCGCGATCGGCCGGGGCGACTGGCCCGCGATCACCCAGATCGTCTTCCGCAACTACCAGTGGGGCGCCGAGAAACGGAACTCGACGCTGTGGTTCGACGACAACTTCGTTGGCACCGAACTGGATGAGGAAGTGAGCTACGCCGGGATCGCCAAGGCCTGTGGCCTGCAAGGCGTCGTGGCCCGCACGATGGACGAGTTGACCGCTGCGTTGGCAAAGGCCATCGAAGACCAGATGAAGCACGGCAAGACCACACTCATCGAGGCGATGATCAATCAGGAACTGGGCGAACCCTTCCGCCGCGACGCGATGAAGAAACCGGTCGCGGTTGCCGGGATCAGCGCGTCCGACATGGCGGCGGAGTGAGCGACAAGGGCGATATCCTTGTCCTGAATGCCGGGTCATC